>CAYXMK010000068.1:0-7124 GCA_964465905.1 uncultured Ignavibacteriaceae bacterium
ACACCGGTGGTCTGCTCGCGCAGCGGGATGAGGTGCTGGACAAACCGTTCTCCGAAGAGATCGCGCAGACGCCCGGGCAGGTCTGTCGACGCCGAGGAGAGCAGCTCCTCGTCGTTGCTCACATAGCGGAAGGCAATTTCGGGAAACGCCAGCGCAATGCGCGTGACCACCTCCGTCACGTGCCGCAGTTCGGTGGCGGGTGATTTCAGGAACTTCCGTCGGGCAGGCGTGTTGTAGAACAGGTTCCTGGCCGTCAGAGACGTGCCCACGCTCGTCTGCACCGGCCGACGATCGCGCACAACGCCCCCTTCCAGACGAACCAGGGTGCCCACCTCTTCCTCTGCTGTCCGCGTCTTCACCTCCAGTCGACTCACCGAGGCGATCGACGCGAGCGCCTCGCCCCGGAAGCCGAGAGTCCGAATGTCTTCCAGATCGGCCGCCGCGGCGATCTTGCTCGTCGCGTGCCGCTGAAAAGCCAGAAGCACATCGCCGGAGGGAATGCCGGACCCGTCATCGACGACTTGCACGAGCGTCGTTCCGGCATCCCGCACAACAATCGTCACCGACTGCGCGCCCGCATCGATGGCATTCTCGACCAGTTCCTTCACGGCTGAAGCGGGTCGCTGGATCACTTCGCCCGCCGCGATCTTGTCGGCCACCTCGGCGGGCAGGATGTGAATCTTCCCGGGCATCTAGCGGAATCCCCCGCTGAAGGAGAAATAGAGATAGAGAATGAGGAACAGAAGCGCAGCCAGGAGATAGAACCCCTTCTTGGGGCGCCGGGCATGCCGATGCGCGCGCATCTGCCGCTTCAACCGCTCCGCCGGATCACGGTCCGGATTGTAGAAGCGAGGGAGATACTCAAAGCGGTGGTAGGTGGGTTTCCGCAAAAACATCACCCCTGACTCCTTCGGATGACGCCGATGCCCGGCCGATCCGGCAGGTCGAGGCGGCCGCCCACTCCCCGAACACCGTCGAACGGATCGTTCGTGATGAGCAGATTGCCGTCGAGGTCACAGTAGTCAACCAGCGGCGAGAGCTGGGCCGCGGCGGAGATGGCCACCGACGACTCGATCATACATCCCAGCATGATCTTCAGTCCGCACGCGCGGGCCGTCGCCACCATGCGCGCGGCCTCCCGCAAGCCCGTGCACTTCATGAGCTTGATGTTGATCCCATCGAAGGCACCCTGGAGGAGCGGGACGTCGGTGAGACGGATGCAGTTTTCATCGGCAATGAGCGGAAGGTGAACTCGTTCGCGCAACCAGGACGTACCTGCGAGATCCGAAGCCGGCATGGGCTGTTCGACGAATTCCACCCCCTCCTGTTCAAGCCAGAGGATCTTCTCCAGGGCTTCCTCCCTCTTCTTCCACCCCTCGTTGGCATCCACCCGAATCGGCTTCTGCGTGACCGACCGGATTGTCCGAATGATCTCGCGGTCGCGCTCTCCCCCCAGCTTCACCTTCAGGATCGGGTACGCCTCCGCCTCTTCGGTCTTCCGGCGGATCATTTCGGGAACATCGATGCCGATGGTGAAGGACGTGAGCGGCGCCTTTCGCTTGTCCAGTCCCCAGTACTGGTAGAGGGGAAGGCCTATCCGCTTTCCGATCCAGTCGTGCAGGGCAATATCAATCCCTGCCTTGGCCGCTGTATTTCCTGCCGCGCGGGCATTGATGAATAAGGAGATGCTCTCGAGATCGAGCGGACTCTCAAAGCGGCTGAAATCGAGTCCGGCGGCGAACGCCTCCACCGATTCCACACTTTCCCCGTAGCGCGAAGAAGGAGAGGCCTCTCCATAGCCAACAATCCCGTCGTGCTCCAGCGAGAAGAGGACCACGTCGACCGTCGAACGGGAACCGCGCGAAATCGTGAACTGGTGGTGAAGCGTCAGCGTCGTTCGCTCAAGCGTAAGTTTCATCGCACCTCCGGAGAATCGGTTCGGACAGCCTCGTCGAACAATGCCCGAACGAAGACATCGGCATCAAACGGCTGGAGGTAGTCCAGTCCCTCCCCCACGCCGACGAAACGAACGGGGATCTTCAGTTCATTGCTGATGGCGAAGACAATGCCCCCTCTGGCCGTGCCGTCGAGCTTGGTCACGACAAGTCCCGTCACCCCGACCGCCTCCTGAAAGCGACGGGCCTGCTGGATGCCGTTCTGGCCCGTGGTCGCGTCCAGCACCAGCAGCACCTCGTGCGGCGCCCCTTCCAATCGTTTCCCAATCACACGGCGCACCTTGCTCAATTCCTCCATGAGATTGACCCGCGTGTGCAGCCGTCCGGCGGTGTCGATGAGCACGACATCCGCGCCGCGTGCCATTGCCGCACTCACCGTGTCGTACGCCACCGCGGCAGGATCCGCGCCCGGCGCCTGCCGGATCATATCTACCCCCGCTCTTCCGGCCCACACCTCGAGCTGCTCGTTGGCCGCAGCGCGGAACGTGTCGGCCGCCCCCACAAGCACGCTCCTGCCCCCCTCCCGGTACCGGGCCGCCAGCTTCCCGACCGTCGTTGTCTTCCCCGATCCGTTCACTCCTACCACCATGACGACGTGGGGACGCCGATCCGGCGGGACCACCGAGCTCGTCCCTCCCGACGGTTCAGCACACAGGGTGCGCGCAATCTCATCGCGCACGAGCCGAGTGAGCTGGTCCGCCGTCTCATAGCGCTCCTCCCGCACACGACGCCTGACGTTTTCCACGATCACGCCTGCCATAGCGACGCCGACGTCGGCACCGATCAGGACCTCCTCCAGCTCATCGAGCACGGTCTCATCGACGGTCCCCCTGGAACGCACAACGGCCTGAAGTCTGCCCACCACGGCTTCGCGCGTCTTCGCAAGACCCGACTTCAGCTTTGTCAGAACAGCGTCAAACGGCATGGTGCGCTTCTTCTCCGCGGTGCCGCACACCGACCGACAGCCTGCCGGCGTACACCCCCAACGACAGCGCCATCACGACCACACTCAACCAGAGTGCAACAGCCTGGAGCGCATCGAGTGCTTCGACCCGGATCGTGGCAAGGAAAAGAGCGGCGGCCACCAGCGTGACGGCGATCTTCCCCAGCAGGTTCGACTGCGGAACGATGTGCTTTCTCTTCCTGATCAGCATCCCCCCAGCCAGGATGATCAGATCCCTGACGATGATCAAGGCGACGTACCAGAGCGGCAGGTCTCCCAGCACGACGAGGAACACAGCGACGGCCCCGACAGCGATCTTGTCAGCAATGGGATCGAGGATCTTGCCGATTTCCGTAACCTGATGCCAGCGCCGGGCAAAATGACCGTCGAGGAAATCCGTCAGCACGCCGACGAGGATCACGGCGGCGGCCCACAGGCGGCCGTCGGCTGGAGCCGCCAGCAGGAAATACCCGATAGGGATCGGCAACAGGACCCTGACGGCACTCAGAGCGGTCGGAATCCTCCACGATGCCGGGGGGTGGCGTTCAGTCATTGGCATCCTTGACCAACGGGTGGTCAACGGGGATGGGATAGTTGCCGCTGAAACATGCCGTGCAGTAATTCCTCCCCCCTTCCCGAGGTGCGGCCTCGATGAGCTTTTCCAGCGAGAGGTACGAGAGCGTATCCACTCCCAGCTCATGGCGGATCTGTTCGACGTTCCCGCCGCACCGGTTGGCAATGAGTTCTTCCCGACTCGGGAAGTCCATCCCGTAGTAGCAGGGGAAGCGGATGGGCGGCGAGGTGACGCGGAAATGAATCTCCTTCGGCTCCGCTTCGCGAATGAGCCGCACCAGCTGTTTGGAGGTCGTCCCGCGCACGATGGAATCATCAACGATCACCACCTTGCGGTCCTTCAGCACTCCCTTGACGGTATTGTACTTCGTCTTCACCTTCAGCTCGCGATCCCCCTGGCCCGGTTCGATGAACGTCCTGCCAACATAGTGACTGCGGATAAGGCCGATTTCGACCCGGACGTCATCGCCCGACTTCTGGCTCTCGGTGACAAATCCGAGCGTCGCCGTGTTGCTGGAATCCGGGACGTTGATGACGACGACCCTCTCTCCCCGGTCGCCGCGGACAGGGGATTCCTGGGCAAGCAGTTTTCCCAGTTTCCGGCGCACCTTGTCGACATTCTCCCCGTAGATCTTGCTGTCAGGACGGGAGAAGTAGATGTACTCGAAGATGCAGTGATGCGGTCTCGGTTCAGGATGACTCAAGCGCAGAGAAAGAGGTTCGCCGCGTTCCAGCGCCTGCTCATTGAAGACCACGATCTCACCCGGCTCCACATCCCGAACATAGGTCGCGCCGATGATGTCGAAAGCAACAGTCTCCGAAGCCACAACGAATGCCGATCCCAATCTCCCGATCGCCAGCGGACGGAAGCCGTGGGGATCACGCGCGGCCATCAACTACGTCTCCGTCAGGATCACCAGCGAGTAGGCCCCCCGAACCTGTTCCAGCGCCTCCCGCACATGCCCGATCTGATCGGGCTGTCCGCTCCTTGCCGCCAGATGCAGGATCAACTCGCTGTCGGACGTCGACTGGAAGATCGTGCCCGCCTCATGCAGCTGCTGCCGCAGAGTGTGGAAATTCGTGAGATTCCCGTTATGGCCGAGGGCGAGGTACCCCCCCTTGTAGTTGACCAGGAAGGGTTGAATGTTTGCCTTATTGTTGGCGGAGCCGGTTGTGGAATACCGATTGTGACCGATGGCCGCGTCGCCCCGAAGATGATCCTTCAGGATCTTCTCATCCCGAAACACATCCGCCACAAGCCCCACACCTTTGTGCAGATTGAAGTGGACTCGCCGTGTGGACGGCAGGAGCTCGCTTGTTACAATCCCGCTTGCCTCCTGGCCCCGGTGCTGGAGGGCGTGCAACCCGTAGTACGTCATGACCGACGCCTCGGGATGCCCGTAGATCCCGAAGATCCCGCAGTGACATCGGGGTTTGTCAGATGGGACTTGGACAGGTCGTCGCACGCTGTGGTTCTCCGCCGTCGGGTTCTGATTTCCTTCCATACGCCAAAGTAACGAATTTTTTTGGGGGGAACAAGGAGAGCAGCGGCGCCGGCGGAACGTCATGCCGGCTTCTGTGGTGGGAATGGTTGATGACCTCCGCCGCGCACGGCACGCGAGGAGGCGCACGGCCGTCGATCCGCTGAGAGGTTCCTCCGGCAGAACGGCGTTGCGTCAGCGCTTGACGAACCTGCCCGATCCGAGAATCGAGTACAGCTCCCGCAGCAGCGCGTCGCACTCGTCTTTCGTGACGAGGATCGGGGGCAGGAAGCGGAGCACGGTTGAGTTCGTGCAGTTCACGAGGAAGCCGCGTTCCTGCAGTTCGTCCACCACGGGCTGTCCGTCGAAGGAAAGATCGACACCCAGCATGCAGCCGGAGCCGCGCACATCCCGAATGAGCTGTGGAAACTCCGCCCGCAGGCGCGAAAACCCTGCAAGCAGATGCATCCCGATCTCCGCGGCCGTTTTCATGCCGCCGCGGTCGAGCATTTCTTCCAGCACGACGAGTCCGGCTGCGCAGGCGACCGGATTTCCGCCGAACGTGGTTCCATGACTTCCCGGCGTCAGCGTGTCCGCCACCCGTTCATTGCCGAGGAGAGCGCCGAGCGGAAGCCCGCCGCCGATCGCTTTGGCGATGAGGACCACATCGGGCGTCGCCCCGAGATGTTCAAACCCGAAGAACCTTCCGGTCCGCCCGATGCCCGACTGGATCTCGTCCGCAATGATGAGGAACCCATACCGACGGCGGAGTTCATGCAGCGCGTCGTTGAACTCCCTACTCACAACGTTGACACCCCCTTCACCCTGGATGTATTCCAGCACGACACCCAGGGTTCGTTCATCAATCTCTCGCTTCAATCCATCCACATCGTTGAACGCAAGATGCCCGATATTCGGGAGGAAGGGCTCGTAGTCCTGCCGGTACTTGGGGCGTTCGGTCAGCGAGAGCGCTCCCATCGTCCGCCCGTGGAACGAATGGGAGAGGGCATACAGCATCGTCTTGTTCTGCGGCTTTCCCCACTTCCGGGCGAGCTTGACGGCTCCTTCCACCGCCTCGGTGCCGCTGTTGGTGAAGAAGATCCGGCGAAAGCCGGTGGCGGTGACAAGACGCTGGGCCAGACGGACCTGCGGTTCCTGCACAAAGTAGTTGGAGAGATGGGCATAGCGGCCCATCTGGTCTGTAACGGCTTTCAGGATACCGGGATGGGCGTAGCCGAGGAGGTTGACGGCAAGCCCTCCGAAGAAATCGATGTACCGCTTCCCGTCGCGGTCAAACAGCCAGGCACCCTCCCCACGAACGATATCCAGGTGGAGTCGCTTGTACGTTCTGAAGAACAGCCGCTCTTCCAGCTCAAAGAGATTCATGCTCGTCATGACCGGATTCCTGCAAACGTGGAGAGAAGCATCGCCAGTGTGCGAACGGACGCGCGAAGCTCAGCCGGGCCTCCTGTATTACGGAGGATGACATCGGCCCGCCGCCGCTTGGCGCGGACATCCATCTGTGAGCGCATTCTTCGGAGAACCTCAGCCGCGGGCACGCCGTCGCGCTTCATGACCCGCGAGATGCGCGCTCGCCGGTGGGCGTCAACCACCACCACCAGATCAAGATCACGATCGAGCCCTGCCTCATAGATCAGAGCCGCTTCCACGACCACGATGCGTGCTCCGCGGCGCGCCGCCTGGGAAATTCGTCGGAGCACTTCCCGCCGCACGGCGGGATGGACGATCGCGTTGACCGCGCGCTGCAGGCGCCGGTGGGAGAAGATCGCGCGCGCAACATAGGGACGATTGAGGGCGCCGGAAGAGGTGTACGCTTCGGGTCCCAGAAGGCGGGTCAGCTGCCGCCTGATCCGAGGGTTCGTGTCGGAGATGTCGCGGGCAAGCAGGTCGGCGGAGAGGACGGTAAACCCGCGACGCTGCAACGCCCGGCAGACAGCCGATTTGCCGCTGCCGATGCCGCCGGTGACGCCAACACGCAGGATTCTCGGATGAGAAGGTGCCATCGATTGCGGCCGAAGGAGGAGCTCACTTCGCGAGAGCGATCGAACGGAACTCCCGGATCACCATGACCTTGATCTGTCCGGGATATTCCATTTCCTGCTGGATCTTCTCCGCAATGTCGTGAGCGAGCTGGTCGGCCGCAGCGTCGTC
>CAYXMK010000068.1:7134-10877 GCA_964465905.1 uncultured Ignavibacteriaceae bacterium
GCAGCTCATGGTTGACGATGACGCGGACCTCCCGACCCGCCTGGATCGCATAGGTGTTGAGGACCCCTTTGAACGATTTCGCCAGGTGCTCCAGTTTCTCGAGTCGCTTGGCGTATCCTTCGACTGTTTCCCGCCGGGCTCCCGGACGTGCACCGCTGATCGCGTCCGCTGCCTGCACAAGCGCAGCAATGGGATGTTCCATCGGGATGTCCTCATGGTGAGAGCCGACGGCATTGCAGACAATCGGATGCTCATTGTACTTCTTGCACAGTTCGAACCCGATGAGCGCGTGCGGACCCTCGACGTTCTTGTCGACCGTCTTGCCGATGTCATGCAGCAAGCCCGCCCGCTTGGCCAGGATCGGATCCAGCTTCAGTTCGGCTGCCAGGAGTCCCATGAGGAAGGAAACTTCGATGCTGTGCTGCAGAAGATTCTGTCCGTAGCTTGATCGGTACTTCATCCTGCCGATGTGCCGGATGA
The DNA here is from genome assembly GCA_964465905.1 of uncultured Ignavibacteriaceae bacterium. Taxonomy (GTDB): domain Bacteria; phylum Bacteroidota; class Ignavibacteria; order UBA10030; family UBA10030; genus CAYXMK01. The sequence continues at coordinate 7,615 of CAYXMK010000068.1, forward strand.
TCTCCGGATGGGCCCCGGGCAATCCGACTTCCAGGAGGGCATTTTCGCCCAGACGGACGACCTCCTCCTCCAGCTCCTTCCGCGTCTTTTCGACGATCTCCTCGATGCGCGCCGGATGGATCCGCCCGTCCGCAATGAGCCGTTCCAGCGACGCCCGCGCCACCTCGCGGCGGAAGGGATCAAAGGCCGACAGGATCACAGCTTCGGGCGTATCATCGACGATGACGTCGACTCCCGTGGCCGCTTCGAAGGCGCGAATGTTGCGCCCCTCCCGCCCGATGATCCGCCCCTTCATCTCATCGCTTTCAAGGTTCAGCACGCTCACCGTCGATTCCACCGTATGATCGGCGGCGGTCCGCTGAATAGCCTGGATCACGAGCTTCTGAGCTTCCAGCTTCGCATCCTGCTTCGCTTTGTCGCGGATTTCCTTGAGGGCCTGCGAGGCTTCGCTTTTGGCCTTCTCGATGAGATTGTCCGTCAGATACCGTTTGGCTTCTTCGCGCGAGATGCCGGAGATTCGCTCGAGCCGGACGTTCTGTTCTTCCAGGAGTCGGGCCAGTTCCTGCTCGCGCTCTTCATTGCGTTTCCGCTGCTCTTCCACCTGCAGCTGGGCCTGCTGCAGCATCTTCTCCTTGTTGTTGAGAAGATCGAGCTTCCGGTCCACGTTCTCCTCGCGGCTGATCAGCTGCTTCTCGAACGCCTGCAGCTTCGAACGCTTTGACTGCGCTTCCGCCTCGAAGTCCTTCTTCTTCTTGTACCATTCGTCCTTGACTTCGAGCAGCTTCTCGCGCTTCAGAGCCGCCGCGTCCCGTTCGGCCTCCGCCACAATCCGCTTAGCCCGCTCTTCAGCACCGTCGATCTTTCCCTGAGCAATCCGCGCCTGGAGAAACCACGCTGCGACAAACCCCGCCACAAGACAGAGTATGCTGATCACAATAACGATCATCAGATCCATAGTTCCACCTGCTCTTCTCGAAGCATTTACTGCTTCCCGCCGCAAACAAAAAACCGCACCGACCAGCCAGCTGTCAAGCGTATTAGAAGAACCACGGTTCTAATACGGTGGGTGCCTGCCTGAGCACTTCGCGCTTCCACTGACCCGCTCGTCCCGAGCTCGCGCCGGGAGTCATCGCTGGGGACCCGTGTGACCACGGACGTGGCCTGCATTCCACGCTCACGAGTCAAGCTCCCTCGAGAGATGATTACAAGGTTCTTTAATAGAATTGACAACGGCTAGCGGTGCGGTTGCATTCTTGACAGCCGCACCCGAAGAACCGGCATGGAAAAGAACAGTCCAGCGTTCCCGACCGCCTCACCGAGGAGGTGGCGAGAGAAGCGAAGAATCGAGATAGTTCGAGATCTTGGTCAACTCGGTTTCCAACCGCGCTGCCGCCTGCTGATCGTGGTCCCGGGTCTTGAACAGCTCTTCCGTAATGTTCAATGCGGCGAGAACAGCCACCGTGAGGGGAGGCTGATCCGGAAGTCGCTCGTGGATCCGCGTCAGCATCCCGTCAACGTGTTCGGCGATCCTCTTGGTGAGATTCTCGTCCTCCCCGCGAAGCGGGTACTCGGAACCGAAGATCTTTACGCGAATGCTCTTGCTCTCCATACCCGTGTTGCCGTCACTCGAAGTATCGTCTGGCGCTGGTGTCGTTTTCGATGTCCGTGTTCGGCCTTACTGGTTACAACCGCGAATTGAGCTTCTGAATCAAGTCCTTGATGGTGGCAACGATGTGCTCCTGTTCCTCCTTGCTGAAAATGCTGTTGCCGTTGCTGTTCTGCAACTGCCGGAGCTGGGCTTCGGCCTGCCGAAGGGCTGCGGCACCCTCTTCAACCTGCCGCTGCAGGCGCCGCTCCGATTCCTCAAGTTGCCCGATGCGGGACCGCAGTGCGTCGTTCTCAGCCCGCATCTGCTGGAGGAGTTCCGAAACCTGACGCGCACGCTCCCACAGGCGCTGGATCACACCGTCGAGCGCCGACGGGGACATCTGGCTTGTAGGCCCGGATTCCATGGGCACCTCGGGCACGCCCCGCTCCTTTCGGTGTTCGCTCAGCCGTTCCGGCTCCCCGGCGAAGCCCGCAATTCAGCGCCGCACGACTGCCGCACAGACTCTACAATGCGGGCAACCACGTCGCTGGCCTCTTCGTCCGTCAGCGTGTGGTCCAGGGGCTGAAACGTCAGGGTCAATGCAAGACTCTTCCTCCCCTCGCCAAGCTGCTGACCTGAAAACACGTCAAACAGCTCGAGACCGGCCAGGAGATCGCCCCCTGCTCTCCGGATTTCTTCCTCCAGGCGGGCGTACGGCAACCCCACATCGACTGTAAAGGCAAGGTCTCGAACCACGGCTGGAAATCGTGGAAGCGCCCTGAAGCGACGCTCCCCGGGCCAGCCGGCGGCGAGAGCCCCCAGCTTCAACTCACAGAAGTAGACCTCCTGGCCGATGTCAAAGCGGTCGGAGATCTTCTTGCTGACTTTTCCGAGAAGACCGGCATAAGTGCCATGAATTTCAATGCCAAGGTTCTCGGCACTTAAAGGTCTCTCGCTATCATAGCAAACAAACCGAACTTTGTCAAGCGAAAACTTGGCCAGCAAGGCCTCCACCTCGCCCCGCAGATCGAAGAAATCCACAGGCCGGTTGGTTCCCCCGTGCCTCGCCGGGTCTTTCATGCCGCTCAGGACCAGGAGGAGCCACTCCTCTTCACGGTAGGAGCTGAGGTCAGCCGGATCGGCGCCTGTCCGCTCATAGGTTTTCCCAATTTCAAAAAACCGGAAATCCCGACGGTTCACGTTCATGTTGTGCCGGATGACTTCCAGCGCACCGGGGATCAGGCTGGTGCGGAGCGTTGCCATGTCGAGACTGACCGGATTCAGGACCTGCACGGTTTGCCGACCGGAAAGTTCCGCCACCCAGGAACGCTGAAGGCTGCTTGCGATGACCTCGTTGAACCCTGCACCCTGCAGGTACTGACGGAGCGACTGCGCAAGATCGGGGGGTGGCGGTTCTGTGCCGAAATTCACCACCGTCGCGGTCCGAGTTTCAATCGCGTCGTATCCATGCACGCGAGCCACTTCCTCGATGAGATCGATCTCCTCCTTCACGTCGCTCCGGAACGAAGGGACTCCGACAGCCAGAACTCCCGACCTTGCAGCACGAACGCCGAAGCCAAGAGCGGAGAGCGAACGGCGGATCTCCTTCCCTTCCAGCGCCGTTCCCAGCACTTCGTTGACGCGGGCAACGCGCAGCCGGAGGCTCCGGCTGCGG
>CAYXMK010000069.1:0-10862 GCA_964465905.1 uncultured Ignavibacteriaceae bacterium
GTGGCGAGCTTCGAAGACGAGGCCATCGAATTCCACGCGAAAGACACGATCTGCGGACAGGTTTCGGGACGCGACAAGAAGCTGAGAGAATTCGCGCGGTCGCACGATGTGGTCGTCTTCGTGGCGGGACGAAACAGCTCCAACGGCAAAGTCCTCTTTGATATTGCCCGGGAGGAGAATCCTCGAACCCACTTCATTGAGGATCTCCCGGAACTGAACAGTGAATGGTTCTCCGGAGCCCGCACGGTCGGTATAACAGGAGCAACGTCGACTCCACAGTGGCTCATGCAGAAGGTCAAACAGCATATTGAAGAACGATTTGCGTCGCAGACTCAGGCGTAAGGTCAACAGTCATCCCCAATCCACAACACCTACACACTAACCATGGTACCGGCTACGACTCTGTCGCTGTTTCGATGACTGGCAGCGGGAGGGGCGTGTCGGGCAAGGCGGCTGCTACAGGCGGCTCTTCTGGAGGTTGAATGGTCGAGGTACAGGACGGTAAGGATCGGCTCGAGGAACGGGAGTACTCCGAGTCGGAGTTCAAGCAATATGCACAGCTGTACGAGAGCACGCTCGGTTCGATTTCCGAGAATGAAATCGTCAAAGGGCGGATCGTACACATCGGGGACAACGTCGTCACTGTGGATATCGGGTTCAAATCGGAGGGAGTGATCCCGGTTGAGGAATTCCCGGATCTGAAGGACTTGAAAGTTGGCGATGAAATCGAAGTCTTCCTCGAGTCGGTCGAGAACAAGGACGGGAAGCTGGTGCTGTCGCGGAAACGGGCTGACTTCATGCGCATCTGGGCGCGGGTGGTCAAGGCGTTCGAGACCGGCGAAGTCATCCGCGGCCGTTGCGTCCGTCGCACGAAAGGCGGAATCGTCGTGGACCTCCTGGGTATCGATGCTTTTCTGCCCGGCTCGCAGATCGACATCCGGCCGGTCCGGGACTTTGATGCCTTCATCGGTCGGGAACTCGATTTTCGCGTGGTGAAAGTGAACCATCCGTCAGAAAACGTTGTGGTCAGCCACAAGATCCTCGTGGAAGAAGAACTCGCCGGACAGCGAAAGGCCATCCTCGAAAGCCTCGAGAAGGGCCAGATCCTTGAGGGGCACGTCAAGGCGATCACGGACTTCGGTGTGTTCGTGGATCTGGGCGGGGTCGACGGGCTCGTGCATATCACCGACCTGTCCTGGGGCCGCGTGGGCCATCCCTCCGAAGTGGTCAAGCTGGACCAGACCATCAACGTCGTCGTCCTCGACTACGATGCAGAAAGGAAGAGGATTTCCCTCGGTTACAAGCAGCTCCTTCCGCATCCGTGGGAGAATGTGGATCTGCGCTACCCCGTGGGGACGAAGATCAAAGGGAAAGTCGTCTCCCTCACGGACTATGGCGCGTTTGTGGAGATCGAGAAGGGTATTGAGGGACTCATCCATATTTCCGAAATGAGCTGGACCCAGCACATCAAGCACCCGTCGCAGGTCGTCTCCATGGGCCAGATGGTGGATGCCATCATCCTCTCGCTCGACAAGGAGGCGAAGAAGATCTCCCTCGGCATGAAACAGCTCGAGCCGGATCCGTGGACAACACTGATGGAGAAGTATCCCATTGGATCGCGCCACACGGGAACGGTTCGGAATCTGACGAACTTCGGCGTCTTCGTCGAGCTGGAAGAAGGTGTGGATGGTCTGGTGCATATCTCTGATCTGTCCTGGACCAAGAAGATCCGCCATCCCGGTGAGGTGGTGAAGAAGGGGGAGAAGCTCGATGTGCTGATACTCGGGATTGATATCGAACAGCGGCGCATCTCGTTGGGGCACAAACAGCTCCAGGAGAACCCGTGGGACGTCTTCGAAAAGTCCTACACGGTGGGTACCGAGGTTGAGGGAAAGATCGTGCGCATTATCGAAAAGGGCGTCATCGTGGAACTACCGCTCGGCGTGGATGGATTCGTGCCGCTGTCGCAGCTCTCCCAGACCCCGGTGAAGAACATCGCGGAATCCTTCCACGTCGGTGACACCCTTCCGGTCAAGGTGATCGAGTTCGACAAAGAGAGCAAGAAGATCGTTCTTTCGGTCATTGAATTCCTGCGCGGCAAGGAGCAGAAGCTCGTGGATGAGTACGTCTCGGGACACAAACTCTCTCCGATGACGCTCAAAGATATGCTGGCATCCCCCGCGCCGTCGGTTGAGCCGCCGAAGACCGCGTGAGTCCGCGAATCGGGCGCTCCCGGTGAAACGGGTGAGTCTCCATACTATCGGCTGCAAGCTCAATCACGCCGAGACGTCCTCGATGGGCCGTGAGTTCAGCCGGCGCGGCTTCCAGATCGTCGACGAACACCAGCCCGCTGATGTGGTGGTGTTGAACACGTGTTCCGTGACGGAACGGGCTGATCGGGAGTGCCGGCAGGTGATCCGTCGGTTGCGGCGGCGTTCACCGGGGGCGTACGTCGTCGTGGCCGGCTGTTATGCAGAGCTGCAGCCGGAGGCCGTCGCAGCGGTCGAGGGAGTCGACCTCATCCTGGGGAGCAAAGAGAAATTCGATCTCTTCTCCTACGCCGGCTCGTTCGAGAAGCTGGGCACCCCCCCACAAATCCACGTCCGGGGCATTCACAGTCAGACCGACGCTGATCCTGCCCGTTCCGGAGGGCTGGAAGACCGGACCCGCGCTTTCCTCAAGATTCAGGATGGATGCGATTATTCCTGCACGTTCTGCACAATCCCGCTTGCGCGTGGTGACAGCAGAAGCGTGAAGCCCGATGTGGTGCTGGCGGAGGCGCGGGCGCTGGTGAACGAGGGATTCCGGGAGATCGTTCTGACCGGCGTGAATGTGGGGGACTACGGAAAGAAACTGGAGACGAGTCTGCTTCAGCTTCTTGCCGGGCTTGTGGCGGTGGACGGACTCGATCGTATCCGGATCAGCTCGGTCGAGCCAAACCTGCTGACAGACTCCCTCCTGGACTTCTGGTTGTCAGAGCGAAAGCTGTGCCGGCATTTCCATCTCCCCCTCCAGTCCGGCTCGGACAGCGTTCTGGCGCGGATGCGCAGACGATACCGCAGGTCCCTGTACGCTGACCGGCTTGACGCGGTGAAGCGGCTGGCGCCGGAGGCCGCAGTGGGCGCAGACGTGATCGTGGGGTTTCCCGGCGAAACGGATGCTGAGTTCGACGAGACCTACGCGTTCCTTGCCGATCAACCCGTCAGCTACCTCCACGTGTTTACCTACTCTGAACGCTTCCGCACCCCAGCCGCAGAACTGGCGGATCAGGTCGAGCCGCGTGTCCGGGCGGGTCGGAGTGAACGTCTGCGCGCCCTCGGAGTGCGAAAACGACGGGAGTTCCACGAGTCGTACCTCGGTCGCGCAGTGGATGTTCTGTTTGAGGGAGAAAAGGAAAAGGGGAAAGCCACGGGCTTGACGGATACGTACGTGCGCGTGGAGGTCGAGTCTCCCGTGGTACTCACGAACAGTATCAAGGGAGTCATGATCTTCTCAGCCGGCTATGAGGGGTGCAAAGGACGACTGCTTCCGCACAACCATGCGGCCGCGTCGGGAGGGAAGAGGGTCATCCGATGAAACCCGGACGCGGAACGTCATTCATGGTGTCGTGTTGTATCGCGGCGTGCCTGCAGATCGGAGCGGCACAGGATTTCGGCCCGGGCAGCGGGCGCGATGACCAGAGAGCCCTGCGCGGCGTGCTCTCGATACCGTCGCAGGGACACTCGGCAAAACCCTCTGTCCTTCTCGCTGTCGCGGCTTCTCTGGTTCTGCCCGGACTTGGAGAGCTGTACGCAGGGAACTTCGACACCGGCCGCTATTTCATGATTGCGGAGGGTGTTCTCTGGATGGGGTACGGCGGAACAGTTTTTCGCAGCGACTGGATCAGGGAGGACGCACGCCTCTTTGCGGCAGAGCGGGCAGGAGCGTCCTTTGTGGGAAAAGACGGCAAGTTTGAAGTGAACATCGGCAATTTCATGAATACCGACCAGTACAACGAGCAGAAGCTCAGAAACAGGGAGTTCGACCTGCTGTATCGGTCGTCCGATTTCCACTGGGAGTGGAGGTCGGTGGATGACCGCGTTCGGTTTCGGTCCCTGCGGATCCAGAGCGAAGAATGGAAACAGGCGTCACGGTTTGTTGTCGCTGCGCTCGTTGTGAACAGAGTGATATCAGCGTTTTCGGCAGGCAGGGCAGCGAGCCGCTCAGACGACCAGGCGTGGGAATTCGATGCCCGACCCGTCGGAGAATTTCTCTTGAAGTCGGAAGGGGTGACGTTGCAGATCCGGCGATTCCTGTAGATCCCGGAGGAGATTGGGAGGAAGGGGGTCCCGTTCTGAACGGGACTTTTTTTTGCGATGCGAACCCTGAAAGCGATCATTGAGTACGATGGAACAGACTTCGTCGGCTGGCAGCGGCAGAAGAACGGCCGCTCCGTGCAGGAAGAACTGGAGTCTGTGCTCCGGCGAATACTGCAGGAGCGGATAACGGTCACAGGGGCAGGCCGGACCGACGCGGGAGTGCACGCCACGGGGCAGGTTGCCCATTTCAGGACGGGCAGCGGAATGCCGCTCCGGCGGCTGCTGCGCGCACTCAATGGCCTCCTGCCGAAGGACATCACTGTCCGACGGCTCGAAACCGCTGCCGAAGGCTTCCACGCACGACGAAGCGCCAAAGCACGTACCTATCGCTATCGTATCTCCACCCGACCTACGGCTCTGGATCGGGATCGGTCGTGGGTGATAACCTACCGCCTGGACAGGAGAGCTCTGCAGGCGTGTGCCGAGACGGTGAGGGGCATCCATGATTTCCGTTCGTTCTCCAGGAGAGGTTCTGCTCGACCGCATTATCGCTGCGTGGTGCTGGAGTGCACGTGGAGGAATCGCCGCGGTGGGATGGATTTTGTGATCACGGCGGACCGATTTCTGCATGGAATGGTCCGGTCACTTGTCGGTACCATGGTGGATGTGGCCAGGGGATACCGCACCGTTGATGAGTTCAGACCGATCCTCGCCGGGATGGACAGGAGACTCGCAGGACCTACAGCGCCGCCTCAGGGCTTGTTTCTCGAGCGCGTCCATTATTGAAGACGGTTGGCTCTGAATTTGCATCTGGACGTGCTCCAGTGTACATTAGCGTCTGCGGTCCGCTCTGCAAAGCACCGCATGTCGACCTGCTGAGCAATGCCCAAATATCTTCCCGAATTCGCTTGAAAAAGCTCGTCCAACTTATTAGAAAATGGCTGGTTAGCCGGGGTTTCCTCAATAAGAGTCTATCAGAGGAAGACGTCCGCGACGTCATTGAGGCTGGTACTCGTAGCGGAGCGCTTGATCAGCGCGAACACGAGCTGATCAAGAGCATTCTCGAATTCACGGATATCACCGCCAAGGAGGTAATGGTACCGAGGCCGGATGTGGTCGCGCTCGATCTCACCTCAAGCCGTGAGGAATTGATCAGAAAGGTCGTCGAGGAGGGCTATTCCCGCCTCCCGGTATTCCGGGGAACCATCGATAACATCGTCGGCGTCGTGTACTCCAAAGATCTCCTGAATCTTCTTCTCCACCGGGATCTGATCGTTCTGCAGGACATCATCCGCCCTGCCTATTTCGTTCCGGAGTCGCGCAATATCAGCGCCCTCTTGACAGAGCTGCAGCAGAACAAGGTGCACCTGGCCATCGTCGTCGACGAGTTCGGCGGGACTGAAGGGATCATCACCATCGAAGACATCATCGAGGAGATCGTTGGGGAGATCCACGATGAGTACGATGAAGTGAAGAAGACGGTGGAGACAGCTGTGGATGGATCGGCTATCGTGAACGCCAGCATCAGCATCCGGGACTTCAATGAGCAGTTCGGAACGGAGCTCCCGGAAGCCGCGGACTACGAGACGCTCGCAGGATTTCTTCAGAAACTGACAGGCCGCTTGCCGGAGCTGCAGGAAGAAGTGAAGTACTCCGGCCTCGTCTTCACGATCCTTAACAAGACTGCCCGCAGGCTGCGCCAGGTTCTCGTAAAACCCGTCCCACCTGCCCACATGAAGCAGTGAGGATATGCAGGATATCTTTGTCAAGATCTGCGGCATCACGACTCTCCACGATGCTCTGCACGCCGTGAGATGCAAGGCAGACGCAGTGGGTTTTGTCTTTTCTCCTGAAGATCCACGGTGCGTGACACCGGAGACTGCCTCCGACATCATTGCCCGGCTCCCCGACTATGTTTCCAAGGTTGGTGTCTTCCAGAACGCCGACCCGCACTTCGTTCATGACATTGTCACCCGCGTGAAGCTGAGCGCTGTGCAGCTCCTGGGAAACGAAGGGCCCGACGATCTCGTTGGATTTGAAACAAGCGTCATCAAAGCCTTCAGGATCCACGAGGAATTTGACGTCGAAGTCATGCGTAACTACATTGTGGATGCCTTCCTGCTCAATGCGCTGCAACCCCGGAAGCCCGGCAGACGGGGACGAGTCTATGCGTGGAACGTCGCCCTTAAGGCCAAGAACTATGGACGCGTGATTTTGTCGGGAGGCCTTACGCCGGAGAATGTCGAGGGTGCCATCCGCTTCGTGCGTCCGTACGGAGTCGATGTGTGCAGTGGTGTTGAGACTGAGCCCGGCATGAAGGACCCTGCCAAGGTGCGGGACTTCATCGGTTCGGCCAAGAGTCTCATCCTCGAGGACACGGGTCAGCCGGGGGAAGAATTCGACCCGGACGCTGAGTGAATTGCCCTCAGCGGCACCCCGCTTCTGATCGACCCTTTCTCACTTCCTCATCCATCGTCAACACCCCATCGCTTCCGCTTCCTCTGAAGGCTGTCTCCCATTGATGCCTCTCTCCCGTTTCCGCAGGAAATCCTCACGGCGGCGGCAGGTCGTTGGTGGTCGCTTCGGTGGCAGGAGCGATTGGCACGGTCGCGGATATAGTCCGCCAGCCGGTGCGTTTCGCGTGAGCGTCTGATCTCTTCTCCGTATTGTACTCTTCACTCGAAGCGCATCTCTGCGTCAAGATGGAGCTCCCTCACGTGTCGGCGGAGTGTGCGTGCCGGCGGCGATGGTTTGCTCTGGCGCAGCAGGAATCAGGGGGAGCTGGTGCCGGACAGTGGCGGTGTCTCAGATTCCGGGTGTCGAATCCGGGTTGGTTGGGAGATTGCGCAGCAGGCCGAGCCGGTCTCGGGAGAGTGCGCCAGAGAGGAGAAGGCCAAGGGTGTACAGAATACAGGCCGCAGCAAGACTGATGAGAACGTGGACCGTGGGTCCCAGGAAGACGAGCGGAACAAAAGAGAGCTGCGCAGCGAGAATTCGGAGCGGTGTGTTCCCCGTCGGGATGACGCCGAATTCCCTCTTCACAAACCACAGGAGGATCGCGACAGCACAACCCTCCGCTGCAACCACGGCTACGGCTGCCCCGATATGGGAATAGATCGGAATCAGGGTCGCGCAGAGCAGTATGTGGAAGAGCGCGCCAACAGCAGCGGCGATGAGGAAGAGTTGCTGGCGGCGGATCGCACCGAGGATGGTTCCCAGAATTGTCGTCCCGTACATCAACGGAATCCACCAGATGATGACCGACAGGGTAGTCTGTGCGGGTGCATAGCTCGAAGCATACAGGAAACCGATGATCGGTTCCGCCAGGATCGTTGTGACAACTGCAAGCGGGAGGCCGATCGCAAGAGCCAGAGAGAGCGACAGAGAGGCAAGTCGGCGTGCCTGCGCAGGATCAGAACGGTGCAGTTGGGAGAGCGCAGGGAGGAGAGCAGCAGCAATGGCAGCGACGACAGAGCTGAAGCCAAAGGTCAGGTTCTGGGCGGATCGGTACAGACCCACGGCCTCCTCGCCGGATATGAAGCCAAGGAGGACGGCGGCAATTTGCTGCGTCACTTGGAGCGCGATCGCCGTCGCGGCGAAGGGGAGCCCGGCGCGGACAAGGGCCTTGACGGGTGCAAGATCCAACGAGAGGCGCAAATCCAATCCGGCGCGGCGGGCAAGCCACTGCGTGTACAGGATCTGGCCCACAGAGGTGACAAGGAGAAGCCAGAAGATCCATGCAAGATCGGCGCCGGCCAGTACGGCCCCGATGAGAATCGCGAATTCAACGGACTTGCCAAGGATCGTGGAATGGGTCTCCAGCTCCATCCGCTGATGACCCCGGAAGATGCCGAAATGTGTGCTGGGATACGTCCTCAGAATAACGATGAGGATTCCCATCCCAACAAAGGGGCGCTGAGAGGCGTTGTAGGGAAGAATCAGAGCGGCCGTCATGAGGGCCAGAATGCCCGCCGTGCTCAGAACGAGCTTGAGTCCGAGCGCCGTGCGTTCCTGCTGCTTGCTGACTTCAGACCCCGTGGCGATTTCGCGGGTGATGAGCGTGTCGATACCAAGGTCGTAGAGAGGAAGAAACAGGAGCGGAAACGCAAGGGCAAAACTGTACAGGCCGAATCTCTCCACGTCGAGGTAGTTTGCGAGGACGATACCCGAGAGGAAACCGAGACCCCGCGCAACGAAATGGGCAAGGAAGAGCAGGGCAGTGTTGCGCGCGAAGAGCCGAGCGCGGAAAGGGTACTCGGGTTTCATGAAGGAGGCAGAAATTGATAAAGAGTACACAAAAGTCTACATTTATTCAACGAATCCGACTCTTTATCTTCCTGGGCTGGCGCTCGTCAAATCCATGGATGTGTCGATCATCATCGTCAATCACAACGGCGGCGACGTGCTCCGCGGATGCCTTCGCGATCTGGGCAGAAGCTCGGAGGAAGTCTCGGCAGAAGTGATTGTCGTCGACAACGCATCGACCGACGGGAGCGTGGAGAATGTGGAGGAGGAAGTCCCGGGTGTGAAGCTGGTGCGAGAGAGCGGGAATCTCGGATTCGGCCACGGATGCAATGCCGGAGCCCTGCGAAGTCGCGGAAGCTTCCTGCTCTTCCTCAATCCTGACGCGCGGCTTGAGCAAGGTGTCCTTGCGCCGATGGTTGCGTTCATGCGCCGACATCCTGATGTCGGCGTGATCGGCCCGCAGCACCGCTACAGCGACGGAGCGTTTCAGCCGACAGCGGGAGTGCTCCCGAATGTCGGTGTGGAAGCGATCGACAAACTGCTCTATGCGCTTCATCGGCGTCGGTGGACTCCGGTGCAGCGGTGGCTCGAACAGAGATTCTCACAGGTTCGGGATGTGGAATGGGTGTCGGGTTCGTGCCTGATGATCCGCCGGGAGCTGTTCGAGGAGCTGGGGGGATTCGATGAGCGCTTCTTTCTGTACTTCGAGGATAAAGACCTCTGCCGTCGGGTGCGTGATCGAGATTTCCGGGTGGTATATCTCCCTCATGTGCGCGTGACGCACCTGCTCGGACGATCGTCCGGCGATGTGCGTCCCGAGCTTCTCCGGAGTATCTATCGGCAAAGCCAGCGCCGCTACTACCAGAAGCATCATGGGCACGTGCAGAATTTTCTCCTGAACCTCTACCAGGGTTTCAGCTCCTGATGATTGTTCGGAAGAGACATGCGGCTGTGCAGCAGCACTCGGTTCGAGCGCGTCCCGACGGCAGGGGTTCGGTGGCCGCGGCCGGCCGGTCCGGGAAGATGAGGATACTCGAGCTCATCGACGACGCTTCGATCGGCGGTGGCCAGAGGCATGTGCTGATGCTCGCCCGTGGCTTGCAGACGGCGGGGCACGAAGTGCATGTCGGATGCTACGGACGAGGGTTCCTGGTCGACGAGCTGCAACGCTCCCACATCCCGGTCCATCCCATCGGCCTGGGAAACAGGCTCTCGCTCTCATCGCTGACCGGCGTCGTGCGGCTCTTGCGAGAGGGACGGTACGATATTCTTCATACCCACGGAGGGACAGCGGGGTTCTGGGGACGTTGTGCCAGTATGCTTGTCCCTGGATCGGCGCGCGTTCACACCTATCACGGTCTGCATAGCATTCACCGAGCAGAACGACTGCGGGGACGGCTGTACCTCTGGATTGACCGGCTCCTGGCGAGGGCGACGGATCATACGATTTGCGTGGCGGAATCCGATCTTGCAGCGGCAAAGAGCCACGGCCTCGTCGTTGACGGCAGAGCTTCGGTGGTCAGGAACGGTATCGAACTTGACCGCTTCCGCAATAAACAGCAGCGAGGCACCCTGAGGGCCTCCCTGAAATTGGGTCGGCGAGACTACGTTGTGGGGTCCATCGGACGTCTCGACGTTCAGAAGGGATATGTCTACCTGCTGGAGGCAGTACCGCTCGTCCTCCGCGTTGCCCCGCAGGCGCTCTTCATGCTGGTGGGTGACGGGCCATTGCGTGAAGAACTAGAAGCCCGGGCCCTGTCGCTGGGGATTTCGTCGAGGGTGTGGTTTGCGGGTGCGCGGGATGATCCTGAGCGCATGCTGGCTGCCATGGATCTGTTTGTTCTACCCTCGCTGTGGGAGGGGCTTCCTCTTGTGATCCTAGAAGCCCTTGCGGCGGGGAAGCCGATTGTGGCGACGCGCACCACGGGGACAGAGGAACTGGTGCGGGACGGTAGGGAGGCGGTCCTTGTTCCGCCGCGGGACTCGGTAGCCCTCGCGGAAGCCATTCTACGTCTGATCCGCAGCTCTCGCCTCCGGCGGGAACTGGTGCAGAACGGGAGTCGTCACGTCCGCAAGGGATTCACGGCGGAGCGCATGGTGGGTGAGATCATCGACGTGTATGCGGCAGCTGCGCGCACGAGGAAGGAAGCAAAGTGATGGCAAGGGTTCCGCACAGAGTTCGTCGCATCGGCGTGTTCGGAGGGTCCTTCGATCCTCCGCATATCGCCCATCTGATCGTTGCACAGACAGCATTCGAGAGGCTGGGGCTCGATCGCGTCCTCTTCGTCCCGTCGTATCGGTCGCCGCACAAACTCACCC
>CAYXMK010000070.1:0-10523 GCA_964465905.1 uncultured Ignavibacteriaceae bacterium
TGCACCGCGGGCGTACAGTCGCCATCACGACCACATTCTGGATGCCCTCTGTGGTCTTGATCTGGCACGCTTTGCGACGCGCCACGACATCGACGCTGCACTTGCCATGAGCCTCCCCGATCCTGCGGTCCGGCAGGTGCTTCTGAAGAACGTCCGACGGACCGACGACGGGAAATTCGGATGGAAGATGAATCTGCCGGTCATCAGGGATCAGTACGATGAGATGCTGGCCGAGATCAGGGGAGACCGGCCGTTTGCGAAACCCGCGTTGTTCCTGCGGGGTGGCAGATCAGATTACGTCCGTGAGAGCGATCTTCCATCCATCCGCTTGCTGTTTCCAAACGCGGAGGTGGTGGAGATCGACGCGGGGCACTGGCTTCACGCCGAAGCCCCGGATGAGGTTGCGCGCATTCTCGATGCGTTCCTGAAGAGACGCCGGCAGGCCGGATCCTGATCTTCCGCACGGCCTGACAGAACCCCCGGGAACACACGCTGCAGGAAATGAAAGCCCCGATCCTGGCTCACGCCGGGCTCGGGGCTTCTCCGTACCTGATGGAAGGTCTGTCTATTCTTCGTTCCTGGCCCGCATGCTGTCGAAGAGGAGATACGAGGCGAGAAGCGCGAAGACCGCCAATCCCACCATTTCCGCGCCGAGCGTCTCCTGCCATGCTTTGTTCAGGAGATCGATCCCGCCGAACTTCATGAACGCGCCGACAACCCCGAAGAGCGATCCTCCCGCGATGAATCCCGATGCAATCAGCGTTCCCCGCTGAAATCGCGCGTTGTTGAGTTTCTCATCCTTGCTGCGCGTCGACACGAACCAGGCGATCAATCCCCCTGCCAGCAGCGGCGTGTTCAGCTCGATGGGGATATACATGCCCAGCGCGAAGGCGAGTGGAGGGACGCGGATGAGCAGCAACAGCAGCGAGATGAATGCTCCCGCGAGGTAGAGAATCCATGGAACCTCGACGTTGGACATGAGGGGCTGGATGACCGCGGCCATCGCGTTGGCCTGAGGAGCGACCAACGCGTTGGGGCCCTTGAAGCCGTACGTTTCGTTGAGAATGAGAATCACCATGCCGACCGTCGCCGCCGCCAGCAATGTTCCGAGGAACTTCCACGTTTCCTGCTTGCGCGGCGTGGAGCCGAGCCAGTAGCCGATCTTCAGGTCGGTGATGAACGAGCCCGCCATCGAGAGCGCCGTGCACACCACGCCGCCGATGATCAATCCGCTGATCATGCCCGAGGCCCCTGAAAGTCCCACATTGACAAGCACGAGCGATGAGAGAATCAACGTCATCAGCGTCATGCCCGAGACAGGGTTCGTGCCGACGATAGCAATCGCTGTCGCTGCCACAGTGGTGAAGAGGAAGGCAATCACGAGCACCAGCAGAAGTCCCACGATGGCATGTGTCAGATTGAGCGCAACGACTCCCGTGAAGAAGAAGACGAAAATCATCAGCCCGGTCAGGAGCAGAGCCGTGACGATGAAAAGCATGGAGAGGTCGGTCTGCGTGCGCGGTTGTGATTCTCCACCATTCCCTTTCCTATGGAAGATCTCATGGTACGCCAGCGAGACGGCATTCCCGATGATCCTGGACGACCGAAGAACGCCGATGATTCCCGCCATGGCGATTCCGCCGATGCCGATGTGCCGCACGTAGTTCCGGAAAATCTCCTCCGCCGACATGTCGGCGATCAGCTTGGTGGCGGTAGCGCCGAGGGGGATTGTCAACGACTGGCCAATTTCGTTGAAGAGGGGAATCAGAACGAACCACGAAAGGAACGAGCCCGCGCAGATGATCGCGGCGTACTTCAGACCGATGATGTATCCCAGGCCGAACACCATCGCCAGTACGTCGATCTTGAAGACCAGCTTCAGCTTGTTGGCAAGGTGCTCGCCGTAACTGAAGATGCGCGTGGAGACTACTTCGGACCACCATCCGACCGAGGTGGCGATGAAGTCGTAAACGCCTCCGATGAGGCCGCTGACGACGAGAACAAGGGCGTGCTTTCCCCCTTTCTCGCCGGCGATGAGGATCTCCGTCGTCGCTGTCGCCTCAGGAAAGGGGAACTTCCCGTGCATTTCCTTCACAAAATACTTCCGAAAGGGGATCAGGAAGAGAATACCCAACATCCCGCCGAACAGGGAAGCGAGAAACACCTGGTAGAAATCAGCCGGCAGGTCGAGAATGTAGAGGGCGGGAATCGTGAAGATCGCACCGGCGACGACGGCTCCGGAAGCCGAGCCGATGGATTGAATGATCACGTTCTGGCCGAGGGCCTGACTCTTGCGAAAGAGGGCAGAGATGCCAACGGCGAGGATGGCGATGGGAATGGCGGCCTCGAACACCTGACCGATCTTCAATCCTGAGTAGGCAGCCGCCGCGGAAAAGAGGATTGCCATCACCATACCCCAGAGCACAGACCAGGGCGTCACTTCCGGCGGGGACGTCGTCGCGGGAAGAACGGGCCGATAGACCTCCCCTTCCTTCAGTTCCCGAAACGCATTTTCCGGAAGTCCACTCGTTGAGCCGGTGACGTGTTCCATAGACGGAGTCCTTTCGTGAACAGAATCGTGGTGTCAACGGACGATGATCTTGTGGATGCCGACTCAGCGGCATCGTTCCACCCACACCTGGGCGAGGTGCACGACGGTGTCCACCGCCTTCTCCATCCCCCAGACGGAAACCCATTCTGTCTTGCTGTGGTAATTCTGCCCGCCGGTGAAGATATTCGGCGTTGGAAGTCCCGCAGCAGAGAGTTTGGATCCGTCCGTGCCTCCGCGAATGGGCTTCCAGACCGGGTCGAGGCCGGCTCTCTTCGCGGCCTCCCAGAGCGCATCGAGCCCGCGCGGATCTTTCTCCAACACCTCCCGCATGTTCCGGTACGATTCGGTGATCTCCAGGTTGATCTTTGCTTTCGGGAACATGGGCTGGACGTCCGCAATGATGCGCTCAAGGTTTTGCTTGAGATCGTCGAGGCCCTCAGTCCTGAAATCCCGAAAGAGGATACGGACGGTTGACTTTCCCACACCCCCTTCCAGCACATAGGGATGCATGTAGGGTTCGTACCCCTCGGTTGTCTCGGGTGCCATGTCCTTCGGCATGCGGGCGATGATTTCGGAAATCACGCGGATCGAATTCGTCATAATCCCCTTGGCCGAGCCGGGATGCACTTCCCGGCCGTGAACCGTCACGATCGCCGTGTTGGCGCTGAACGTCTCCTTGTTGAGCTCGCCGGGGGTGTCGCCGTCGACGGTATAGGCGTAGGCCGCACGGAACTTCTTGACGTCAAAGTACTTCGTCCCCTGTCCAATCTCCTCGTCCGGTGTGAAGGCGACGCGGATGTCGCCGTGCAGGAGCTTCGGGTTTTTCGTCAGGTGCTCAAGAGCCGTCATGATGATGGCGATCCCGGCCTTATCGTCGGCACCGAGGAGCGTCGTGCCGTCCGTGGTGACAATGGTCTTGCCGATGTTGTGCTTCAGCTCGGGGTTCTCATCGGCGCTGATCACGACGGAGCGGTCGCCCGGCAACACGAGATCGCCCCCGGTGTACGTGATCACCTGCGGCTTGACCTCCGCTCCTGTGACTTCGGGGGATGTGTCGACGTGGGCAATCAGCCCGATGGCGGGAACCTTGCCGTGGGCTGTGTCCGAAGGGGGGATGTTGCCGGGGAGTGTCGCCGTGACGTAACCGTACTGGTCGATCGCAACATCGCTGAGTCCGAGCTCCGTCAGCTCCTTCACGAGGAGGTTCAACAGGTCGAACTGCTTCTTCGTGCTGGGATACTCCTCGACTCCTTCCCTGGATTGTGTGTCGATCTTGACGTAGCGCAGAAATCTGTCGAGCAGGCTTTGCATGGCTGGATCCTCGCAGTGACAATTCTTCCGGGGCATGTCCACCCCCGCCGATCGGGCAAAGGTGGACAAGAATGCCCCGAAGATAGCAATAATGTCCCAGAAAAACCGCAGAAACCCTGGTTTTCAAGGCCGCGGTGGTGCGCTTCTGGGGCACCTTCAGCTCCCCATGCCTGGCAGAATCCCGGCACGGATGCCGCTGTTTTTTTTGAATAGTTTGTTATCTTTGAAGCCATCCATACCACACCATCGGGGGGAGAAAAGCAGAGACCGCATGGTGATCTCCACCCGCATCCTGAACCGGTGTCTCCTCCTGTCCAGCCTGCTTCCCCTTGCAGTGCAACCATCGGCTTCCCAGGAAACGGTCTTTCCGTACATCGAGAGATTTGACGGCGTCGTTGCACCGGCAACGCCCGCTGGATGGACCTTCTCCGGCTTCGTGATCTCTCCGACGGCCTCAAGATCCGCCCCCAACAACGCCTCCGCCACGGGCAACCTGTTGCCGCGGTCGCTGACTTCACCGGTCCTCAATTTCAGCGGTGTGGTTGCGTCCCGGCTTGTCTTTTCTGAGCGCCGGTCATCCACAGCAGCCTCGTACCGACTGGAAGTGTCTGCCTTGATCGGGGATACGCTTCGTCGCCTCCCCCTGGCAACCTATGGCTCGATTTCGACGACATCGGGCTATGTGGAACGTGCGATCCATCTGCGGGGAACTGGACTCGACGGGGAACCGCGCGTCTTCATTCAATGGTGCCTGCTGCCGGACAGTACCAACAACACAGGTGTGCTTCGGATTGACGACGTCATCGTCGAAGCCCTCTCACCCTTCGATCTTGCTGTGACTGCTTTGTCGGCTCAACCACGTCCTGTCTCCGCGGTTGACCCCATCCGGCTTTCAGCTACCGTCAGACATCTGGGAGTTGGCGCTGGATCGCCGTTTAGCGTCGATTTCTATCGGGATACAGACAATGATGGCAGTGCGGACGATGGTGAGCGGTTTGATTCCCGAGACAGTCCGGCTCTTGCTTCCGGAGATTCTACCGTCGTCACCGCTGAACATCCTCCGCTGCGCGTTGGTCTCTATCGTTTCCTGGCTGTGGTGAGGTCTCCGGATGACGTCACCCCCGCGAATGACACTGCTGCTGTCGTGGTTGACGTCGGAGTTCCTCCCGGATCAGTTCTCGTGAACGAAATTCTCTATGCGCCGGTGGGTGATGAACCGGAGTGGATCGAACTGCTCAACGCCTCTCCGGATACCGTTGATCTGCGCGCCTGGAGAGTTTCTGACAGTAATATCGGATCAACGGCAGTTCTCTCAGACACCTCGGTGCTGGTGAGACCGGGAGGATTTGTCATTGTGGCGCGTGAGGTCAGCGTCAGAGACCTACATCCGGAACTTCCAGCCCCGGTTCTTGTGGTTCCGTTCTCCTCTCTGAACAACACGACGCCGGATGCCGTCGTGCTCACCAACAGGCAAGGAAGCGTCATGGACAGCGTCTTCTACCTTCAGTCGTGGGGAGGGAGCGGAGGGAAGTCGCTGGAAAGAATCGATCCTGACGAGGCGTCTGCCGATCCTGCCAACTGGCGTTCGTCCGAAGACTCAGCGGGAAGCACGCCCGGAAGGATCAACAGCGTCGCCCGCCTGGATCATGATCTGATGCTTGTGCGCCTGTGGTCGGTGCGAGGCCCCGATGGAGCAACGATTCAGGGAGTAGTGCGGAACGTCGGGAAACTCCCAGCATACGGTTTCAGGCTGATCCTGACGGAAATCCACAGGGCTGAAGGCATTGCCCGGGAGGAGCGCACGGTTGCAGAGTTGACGCATGCCGGCACCCTGGCACGCGGAGATTCGGTGATCTTCTCCTACCATCATGTGCATCCGCCATCAGGCGAGGTGGAGATCCAGGGACATGTTCTCTCGGAGGCCGACGGTCGGCTGCGGAACAACATGCTCAGCATTTCTCTCGCAATTCCGTACGAAGAGAACAACATCGTCATCAACGAAATCCTGTACGATCCGCTGGCGGGTCAGAACGAGTGGATTGAGCTGTACCACCGGGGCTCGGCATCTATTGATCTGAAGAACTGGACCATTGCAGACCGGCCGACCGCTGCCGGGAGCAGGATACAGATCACATTATCACCATCGGGTGAGATCATCCAGCCGGGAGATTTGATTGTGCTGGCCGCCGATTCTTCACTCCTGACGCTGTTTCCCCATCTCCGCGATTCCCTCGCCACTGTTCACGTGCTGGTCGCGAACCGCGCGGGGGGACTCGGGCTCGGCAATGAGGGGGATGACATTGTGCTGTACGACCATACGGGGGCGAGTATCGACAGCCTGAGCTATAGTCCGTCATGGCATACCCCGGAAGTCGAGGATACCAGAGGAAGGTCGCTGGAGCGGATCAATCCCGATCTCAGCTCGAGTGACAGGCGAAACTGGGGAACCAGTGCCCATGGGGCGGGAGGGAGTCCCGGCCTGCGGAACACGCTGTTCACCCTCCGGCTGCCCGAGAGGGGAGCCCTCACGATTTCTCCGAACCCGTTTTCTCCGGACGGCGACGGTTTTGAGGAGGTGACGTTGATTCGGTATTCTCTTCCCGAAGCTACGGCGGTTGTGCGGATACGGATCTTCGATGCTGGGGGGAGACTGATCAGGACGCTTGCCGACGGGGAGCCGGCCGGGTCTGCGGGGGAAGTTGTCTGGAACGGATTCGACGACGGCGGACGGCGGGCGCGCATCGGACCCCATATCGTGCTGCTGGAGGCATCGGACAGCCGCGGCGGCTCCGTGACGGCTCTCAAAGCTGTGGCAGTCGTCGCGACGAAGCTGTGAGAGCGTGGGAACCAAATCGGAGCTGCTGCCGTTCTGGTGTCTGGAGTATCATCGATGACGACAGCGGAGGCAAGAATGAAACAGAGCGCTCTATGGGTTGGCGTCGTGCTGCTGGCAATCTCGATCGTCTTCTCCACAGCGGTCGGGCAGGAGAAGAAGAAAGAAGGGGCGTCGGGGGAAATTGCCCTCAAAGGCTACCTTGTCGACCAGATGTGTGCAAACGGAATGGTGAAGCGCGGCGGAGAACAGGCCATGGAGCGGGCAGCGCGCCATACGAGAACGTGTGCGCTGGAAGAGGGATGCCGTGCGAGCGGCTACGGTCTGATGAGCGGAGGGAAGTTCTACAAGTTCGATGCGAAGGGTGACACGCTGGCGCTGGACTATTTCGAAAAGACCTCCATCGAACGCGGACATCTCGTGGAAGTGAAGGGAAGAATGAACGGCACGACGTTCACGGTGACATCCCTGGCGGAGGTGGGGAACGATCAGAAGGGGAAGGGAGGATTGAAGGAGGCGAAACCGAAGCGGTAGGGTGAGGAGGATGTCATCGGGGCTGTCCGGCCATGGTCGGGCAGCCCTTTTTGTTGTTGCCGGCTCTGCGTCCGCTCTGTGCACGTCCTGCGTTGCCCCTCCATTCCACTTTCGCTATATTGCAGACACACTCCGATGCCCGCGCCCTCCCATTCTTCCGACGTGCTGAAACGCGCGTACCAGGATCAACGGCGAGCCGTCATCCGCCGGCATCGTGCCGGCGCGGATGGCCTTCTGGTTACCCGTGCCCTGACTCTCCATCTGGACAACCTCCTGCAGAGCATCTACGAAGCCTCGGCAGAACCCGGCAAGGACTCCGTCTGCCTGATTGCTCTTGGCGGCTACGGCCGATGTGAACTCTGCTTTGAGTCGGACATCGATGTGATGTTTCTCCTGGGGGAACAGACCGATCCCGTGCCGGCGCGTGCGGCTGTCCACGATATCCTCCACCGGCTTCTCGATGTGGGTGTGACCGTTGGACACAGCACGCGGACGGTGGAAGAATGCGCCGCGCTCGCTGACACCGATTTTGAGTCCTGGACATCCCTTCTGGAGGGACGACGCATCTGCGGCAACGGAACGCTGGCATCGGACCTTGAACGCATGATCCGGGCGCGGTCGTCGAAGGAACAGGCACGAGCGCTGGTGCGGGAGGCGCTGGCCCGGAGGGAGCAGCGCTACGAGAAATACGGCAACTCGGTAAAACTGCTGGAGCCGAACGTCAAGCAGAGCGCCGGAGCGCTTCGGGATCTGCATCTGATTCTCTGGCTTGCCCGCGGGACCGGGTTGTGGCCGTGGAAAGAGTACAGTGCCGAGAAAATCTCGGCGACGAACCGCCTGCTGAGGCACCCGCGGCTCTGGAGCGGACTCGGACGATCGATGCTCCGAGATGGCCGGAATGCCCTCAGCTTCCTCCTCCGTGCCCGCAACGAACTGCACCTCCAGTCCAGACGGCCGCTCGACACGCTCGAATTCTCCCTGCAGAAGAGCGTGGCCGAAGCGCTGGGGTACCGCGGGACGCTGCGCAGGTCGAGTACGGAATGCTTCATGCAGGACTACTACGTGGCGGCACGCGCGGCGGCCCGTCTCTGCAATGCTGTCGCCGGCCGCTTCGAACAGCAATTCGGAGTGAACGGCGCCCGCAAACGCACAATACCGATTGACGACCGCTTTGTGGTCTCGGGCGGAGAGCTTCGTCTGCGCCAGAAGGCATCCTTCCTCTCGGCGCCGGTCATCCTCACAGCCCTGCACCACCGCATCCATCGCCTGTGCCGTCTCTCACCATTGCTGGAGGAGACCATCAACCGGAGCGTCCCGCGTCTTCGTCCCCTGACCGGTCCGGACGAGACGTCCCGCTTCCGGTCGTTGCTCAACCAGTCCCGGGGCGTGACGGACGCGTTGCGCCTGCTGAATGATCTGCATGTCCTGGAACGCTGGATTCCCGAGTGGAAGCCCATGGTGGCGTTCTTCCAGCACAACGTCTATCACTACTACACGGCGGATGAGCACACTCTGCGGGTCATCGAGACAGCGGAGCGGCTTGCAGGAGGGACGAACGACTTTGCGGCTGTCTACCGGACGCTCCCGCGCCGGGACATCCTGTTCCTCGCCGGCCTTCTGCACGACATTGCCAAGCCCCGCAGGATCGGCGACCATGAAATCACCGGTGCCGTCATGGCCCGGCGGATCCTGCGGCGTCTGCGGTATGACGACGCCGTCCAAGACGTGACGTTCCTCGTCCGTCACCACCTGGCGATGGAGCAGGTGGCCTTCCGCCGCAACGTGAGTGATCCGCAGACCATCTGGGAATTTGCCGAGCTGTTTCAGCACCCCGTTCAGCTCGACTACCTGTACCTCCTGACGTACGCCGACCTGAACGCCGTTAACAAGAATGTCTGGACCGACTGGAAGGGAATGCTGCTGTCGGAGCTGTACGGCAAGACGAAGGAGCTGCTCGGCAGGAAGCTGACGCGTGAACAGGTCTATCAGTCTGCCGGTGAAGCGCATGCGCGTGCCGTCCGCCAGACTGTCGAGCACCTGGCCAGCGTTCTCTCCAGCGACAGGACGCTGCCGCATCTTGAGGCGGTGGACAGTCCTGCATACCTGCAGACCTTCCCTCCCGATGAAATTGCGGAGCACATCCGGCAGATCGAGAAGCGCGAGCCGGTGGTGGCTCTCTTCAAGCACCACGCCGGCTACTCGGAGGTCACCGTCATCGGGCGCGATCATCCCTTTGCCCTTTCACAGTTCTGCGGCGTGCTGACGGTGAACGATGCGAATATCTTCGATGCTCACATCTTCACGAGGAGCGACGGGATCATCATCGATCGGTTCCGGGTCTTCGATTTTGTCTCGGGTGCGGCGCTGGGGGAGGCGCAGTGTGCGAAGATTCAGCAGGAAGTCAGACAGGTGGTGGCAGGGGAGGTTGACCTGCAGCGTCTTCTCGCGCGCCACCATTTGAAGTGGCGCCGCCGCAGGCGCCTGCGTCATGCCAATGTCCGCATCGACGTGGAGCTGGAGGACCATCCGCGCTCCACGATCATTGATGTCTACGCCGTGGACGCGCTGGGCTTTCTCTACCGGATCACGGAGGCGATCTCGCGGCTGGGGCTGAACATCGCATTTGCCAAGATTGCCACCCGTGCGGATGGAATCGTGGATTCGTTTTATGTGACAGATCGCCAGGGGCGGAAGATCACTGATGCAGCAGAGCTGGCACGAATCAGGGCCGCCCTCCTGAAAACAGTACGGGAGCTGGCGGACAGGGAGCTGATGGTCGTCGAGCGCGGCCGCAGCATCTGAGTCCTGACAGGAGCAAGGGTCGTGAAGAAAGCGGAACAACCGATCGGCGTGTTCGATTCGGGTATCGGCGGACTGACCGTTGTCCGGGCGCTGACGCGCCATCTGCCGCATGAAAACATCGTCTACTTCGGTGATACGGCACGGGTGCCGTACGGCTCGAAGTCGCCGCAGGTTGTGCGCGAGTACGCGGCGCAGGATACCGAGGTTCTCCGGAAGCACCAGGTCAAGCTGATCGTGGTCGCCTGCAACACGGTGTCGGCGGTGGCCCTTGACGTGGTGCAAAGGCTGGCCGGTGTGCCCGTGGTGGGGGTGATTGTCCCGGGCGCGGCGGCGGCAGTGCAGGTCACGAAGAAGAAGCGGGTCGGCGTCATCGGAACGGTCGGAACGATTCACAGCAAGGCGTACGTCAATGCCATCCGTCAGTTGGATCCGTCGGTACAGGTATTCGGCCAGGCATGTCCGCTGTTCGTTCCACTGGCGGAGGAGGGGTGG
>CAYXMK010000071.1:0-10454 GCA_964465905.1 uncultured Ignavibacteriaceae bacterium
TTCCAAACGACGGCGGTGGGCGGTAAAGTACGCCGCTCCGCCGCTCTCCTGAACCGTCACGGGGCGGCCGTTCCCGTCCCTCCGGGAATAGTCGATCTCCTGGATGCTCCGCCCACTGGGCGTGTAGTAGCGTGCCGTCGTAAGCTTGAGCGATGTGCGGTCGGACAGTCGCGTGACTGTCTGCACCAGTCCTTTGCCGAACGTGCGGGTGCCCACGATCAGGCCGCGATCATGATCCTGGATGGCACCGGCAACGATTTCGCTGGCGCTGGCACTCTCCCGGTTCACAAGCACGACCAGGGGAACATCGGGCAACGTCGGTTTTTCGCGCGACAGATAGCGCCGCTCGGAGTCTTCCCTGCGGCCCCGCGTCGACACAACGAGGCTGCTCTCCGGAAGAAACTTCGCCGCCACATCAACCGCCATCTCCAGCAAACCACCGGGATTGTCCCGGAGATCAAGGATGATTCCCTCCAGCTGCTGTGATCGAAGTTCTTTCAGAACATTCCGGACATCCTCTCCGGCCGTTCGCGAGAAGCGCTCCAACCGCACATAGCCAATCCCTTCCCGCACGAAGCCCGCGTACGTGACATTCCGGAGGGAGATTTCTTCACGGATCAGGACGAATTCGATCGGCGCGCGCTCCCCCTCACGTTCCACCGTCATCCGGACCTCCGTCCCCGGCGCACCGCGCACGAGCATCCGAACCTGCTGCAACTGCAGGCTGTCAAGGCGCTTGCCGTCGATGCTCACAATGCGGTCTCCCACCTCCAGCCCCTGACGGGACGCTGAGAAACCCTCGAGAATATTCAAGATCACCAGGTGGCTGTCCCGCCGGCCGATCGTGACTCCGATGCCGCCGTATTTCCCGGTCGTCACCAGGTCGATCTCATCCTGTTCGTTCTCATCGTAGTAGACCGTGTACGGGTCAAGGTGGCGCAGCATGCCGTCGATACCGGCCCGGATGAACTCGTCGGGGTCAATCGCATCCACATAGTTCAGCGCCGCTTCACGGTAGATCTTTCCGAAAAGATCGATGCCTCGATGGACTTTCAGGAGGTAGCTGTCGTCGGAGCTCAGATCGAAGCCCAGGACAGCAACCGCGCACAGCACCCCGACGATTGCGGGAAACACCTTTCGGAACCGTTGTGTCTTCACACCCGCGTACTCTCCACGTGATGATTTCCAGTGCTGCGCCGCGTCCCTTACAGACGAGACAGCACGATCTCCCAGATCCTGTTCTCCAGCACCTCAATGCTCTGCGTGCCGTCGAGCACACTGAACCGCGGTTCCCGCGAGGCAAGATCCAGGTAGGCCTGCCGGACCCTCGCGTAGAACTGCCGGTCGTTCGCCTCCATTCTGTCCTTGGCCGAGCGCGCATCCCGGCGCCGTTGCTCGATCACCGACAGCGGCGTATCGAGGAAGAACGTGAGATCGGGGACCAATCCCGATGCTGCACAACGGTTGATCACTTGAAGCTCCTCCAGCGGCAGTCCCCGTCCTCCCCCCTGGTACGCGGTGGTGGAATCGTAGAAACGGTCAAGGAGAACAACCTGACCCTGCTCGAGGGCCGGCCTGATCCGCTCGTGCACGAGCTGGGCGCGACTCGCTGAGAACAGGAAGAGCTCGGCGCGCTGGTCCATCTCTTCATGCATCCGGTCCAGAAGGACGGTGCGGATTTTCTCCCCGATCCGAGTTCCTCCGGGATCGCGCAGGAGAACCACCGGCCGGCCGCGACTGCGCAAGCGATCGTGCAGACGCTGGGCCTGCGTGGATTTGCCGGAAAGATCAAGACCTTCGAACGTGATCAACATGGTGGCTCGGTGCTCAGGTGCAAAGTAGAGAAATTCGTCGTGGGATGCAACGAAGCGTTCTTCGTCTGTTGCGGCTCACGGGTTTTTTCGGTACTTTCTGCCCTCAGATGCTGGACACGATGAAACCGGAAGCATTCATCCCACCGTGCTTCTCACCGAGCTGAACCCCCGAACTCGCCAGCGGATCGTTCCCCATGCGAAGGCAGAAGAAACGGCATAAGGCCTCTGCATCTCCTCCGCCCCCGTCACCACCGACCTCCGTCGATGCACGACGAACGGAATCCCGCCAGGAGGACGCCAGGCTCGTGCAACGTGCGCTCCAGGGAGATCAGTCCGCCTTCGCGCGACTGCGCGCCAAGTATTCGGAGCCCATCCACAATCTCGTCTACCGCATGATTCGCGAGAAGGACGAGGTCGATGACCTGACCCAGGAAGCGTTCATCAAGGCGTTTTCTTCTCTGCAGACCTACAATGACGAGTATGCCTTCTCGACCTGGCTCTACAAGATCGCGACGAACAACTGCATTGATCACATCAGGCGAAAGAAGTTGCAGTCGTTCTCCATTGACAAACCGATCGAATCAAAGGACGGCGATATTTCCTTCGAGCTTCCCGATTCCACGTACGAGCCGGATCGTCCCATCATCTCCCTTCAGCGAAGCCGCCTGCTGGAAGAGGCCATCGAGTCGCTCCCCGAGAAGTACAAGATCGTCATTCGCATGCGGCACGTCGAAGAGAGGGAATACCAGGAGATCGCGGAAATTCTGGATCTTCCTCTGGGCACGGTCAAGGCACACATCTTCCGCGCGCGTGAGTTGCTCTACAAGTTCCTGAAAGACCGCCTCCGCAACTACTGAGGCCGTCCCCGGGAGGTCTCGCCCCTCTCCTTTCAAAGAAACGCCTGCATGCGGAGACCTTTACGGCGTCAAGAGTCTTCAGATCCGACACCCACACCCCCGGGGGGGCGAACCTTTCGGCAGGATATGCCCGTTTTGACGCCGGGGAAGCCCGATGCCCCTACAAGCTCCTCTACGGGGACAGGACCTGAAACCTCGGCACTTCCCATCCGTAGGAAAAGGGTAGAAGGTGAAGAGACCAATGGCACAGAGAGCCATACGCGGTTACGGGCCGTTTGCCCGGGCGATGGCAGCGACGGCATTGCTGGCCGGGATGCTGTCAGCCCAGGAATCGTACCGGAAAGAAATCTCCCTCTCTTCCGAGACCCGGATGCATGCCGTCGTCGAGCTTGGATTCGGCACGCTCACACTCGGCCGCGCGCCGCGCGGCACGGCTGTGGAACTGCGGTACGAAGGCCCTCCCTTCGGCGATGAGGAGATCCAGTTCGACTACCGGATCGAGGGGAAGGAGGGAGAATTGAGGATCGGCCTTCGCGAGGAATCGTTGTGGGGGGGACGATCGCGCAGCCACGACGGGGAGGACCGGCGGTGGACGCTCTTGTTGACCGATCGTATCCCGCTGGCCCTGGATGTGGAATTCGGTGCCGGCAGAGGAACCATCGATCTTACCGGGCTGCGGATTGAAGAGCTCAAGCTCTCGTCAGGGGCCAGCTCCGTGGATCTGGAATGTCGTGAGGTGAATCCGATCGCAGCGCGGCGGGTCAGCATTGAATCCGGTGTCGGCAAGCTCTCCGCGGAGGGACTGGCGAATCTGAACTTCGAAGTGCTGCGGTTCAGTGGCGGCGTCGGTTCGTACAAACTGGATTTCAGCGGGACGCTCGCGCGAAGCGGTGAAGTAGACATTGATGTCGGACTGGGAGCCGTGACCGTCTCTGTGCCGCGGGCATCTCCCGTCCAGGTACGCTATGCCAGGAACTGGCTCTCCAGCTTTCACCTGGACGGCGACTTCGTCAAGAAACGCGGGGACACATACGAAACGGATGCATTCATTCACGCACCGCAGAAGCTGAAGATCCGGATTGAATCGGGGCTGGGTAGCGTCTCAGTGCGGAGTCGATGAAGCGATCGCTGTTCGTCCGACCGACGACGGCTGATGCCTGCGCATCAGCCGTTGTTATGTACTCGCGGGACGGCGGAGAGCCGAACGTCAGCCGGTGCCGAAATGGAAGAACTGTCCCCACTGATGGGGGTGGTTCATGTCATTCCGCTGGATCATATTCAGGAGTGCCTGGCGGAATGCATCCCCCGATGCCAGTCCCTCCGAGAGGTGGGTGAAGAAGAACTCGCTGAAGAACTTCGAGGCCTTTCGATCCGCCGACCAGACGTTCAGGAAGACATCCGAAGTGCCGCTGGAGCGCAACAGCAGGGCATGGAGTGGCCCCAACCCGCCGCCGCTGCCAAGATGGTTGGAAAGGACAACCAGCGGAAAAGCGGAGATGCCGGTCAGTTCATGGAAAGGAACCTCCACGGTGGTTTCGACGGCATTCGGATCGGCAAGGGTGAAGGTTCCCAGCGGAGGGGTCCCGGGCCCGACGCTGAACCCCGTGGCCAGCTGGAAGACGTCCCCCCGGACATTTCGCACGCGATCCCACGTTGCCTCCGCGCCCAGGAGCAGGTACACGTCTTTGAAGAAACTCCGCAGATCCCGCAGCTCATAGTCCACAGACCAATTTTTCCCGCCGGGATCTCCCACCGCCACCAGGTCACGGACGCGCGGCGCACTGGCCGTTCGGAAGCGCAGGGAGGCAAACGAGGGAAGGTAGTCTACGTTCGTGATTTCGATGAGATAGCGCACCGTCCCGCGCGATTCCTGACGCTCGAATGCGTGAAAGGGGACATTCTGGAGGATCCCCGTCGGTATGATGATGACAGATCTGTCGAGCAGTTGATCGACCGGGCGGACCAGGAGATCATACAGGGCTGACGAGAGAACGGCGAATTTCGTCATGGACGCAACGCTCGCCTCTCCGCCTGCCCCTGTCACCACGCTGGGATCGTGCAGGAGCGAGAGATACTCCCGGACGTTCTCCTCCACCTGCTCCCGTGAGACCGGCACAATCTTCAGCTGAAGGTCCGTCCTCGTGAGCGCGAACAGCAACAGCCTTCGCTCCGTGACCAGGTGGTGTACAACAACGGAACCGCGCGGGACGGCAGACTGAATTTCGGCCAGCGAAGGGACCCCAGCCGGGACCAGCGGCAGTGCATTGGAAAATCGCAGAGAGATTTCACGCGCCCCGGTTCCGATACTCCGCACGACCGCATCGAGTTTCCGCCGAAGCGCGCCGATTTGGGCCGGAGAGTTTCCGGAGGCACGAGCAGCGAGAAGGGCACCCAGCTCCGTTTGCAGCAGGCGGGCCCGTTGCAGGGAACGGCGGACTTCTTCCATGGCTGCACTCACCGGCGAGTACCGCACCTCCGTTTCCAGATTCCCGAGAACCCGGAACTGCTCACGCTGCATGCCCCGCTGGAGGAACAGGAAGGCCTCCTCCATCCTTCGCCGGTCAATCAGACCACTCACCACGGACGCATACCAATCCGACCGGCGGGCTTCGACGCCAAGCTCCGCTGCGAGCGGTGCATGGAAGTCCGAGCTGACAAACTCTCCGAATCTCCCCTCCTCGGCCTGCACTGCCTGCTGATACTGCACGAGGGCTTCTGACCACTTCCCCGCCTCTTCGAGCAGTGTGCCCGCGCGGTGTCTTGCAAGTGATTCACCGCTCCGGTATTCAATTTCTCTGAACCGATCCGCAAGCTGGCTGTACGATTGGGCCAGACGTTCGCGCTGTGAGGCCCGTTGAGGTTCGGGAATCAGTCCTTCCGACGCCTGAAGCACAAACAGGTAGAGCAAGTGCTCTGCCAGCCGATCGCCCCCTGCCTTCGCCGCCGATGCGGCAGTGGAGAAGAAACTCCTGGCCTCTTCAAACCGGCCGCTCTCGAGGTACACCGCACCGATCCGGAACATCAGCAGTACCTCATACCGCTTCCCCATCCGCGATGCGCGCAACCGGTTTGCCCCGTCCCGGAAGTACCGGAGGGCCGCGTTCCGATCGCCGAGCCTCCGATGGACTTCCCCCGCCGCCAGATGAATCCGTGCATCGATGTCCGGCTGCTCCCTTCGGTCTACCAGGTCGAGCGCCTGCAACAGGGAATTCAGCGCCTCCCCACCCCGTTGTTGCGCCGCGTAGACCTCGCCCACGCCGGTCAGCGCTTCACACACACCGGCATCCTCATCCTCGCTCCGGTAGAATGCCAGAGCGGACTCGAGGGCCGCCAGTGCCTCCTCGTAGCGCCCGAGCCGCAACAGGCACCTCCCCAGGCGCAGATCGACGCGAGCCACGGAAGGCTTGTCGCCGAACGCGGCACTGAGGGCACGCGACGATCGGTACGGCTCGAGAGCACCGGCAGGATCTCCGAACTCGGCCAGAATGTCCCCCCGCAGGAGCGAATGCTGTGCTTCGCCGCGGAAATAGTTGTCGCGACGGCAGTACTCCAGCGCCAGGTCAACACTCTCCAGAGCCTGGCTGAACTGGCTCTCCGCAAGGTAGACGCGCGCCAAGTAGCCCTGCGCTTCAGCCAATCGCGACAGCTGATTCAATTCCGTATAGATACGGATGGCTTGGGCGAACTGGACTTCGGCCTGGGCAAACGATTCCTCTTCAAGGAGTTCGATGCCCCGCTGGAGCAGCTGGTCCGCCATCACCAGCGGCCGTTCGTCCGACGAACAGGCAAGAAACCCAAGGAGCAGAAGGAGGGAACCCGAGAGGAGAAGCTTCATGAGTCAGCTGGCTCAATGGAGGATCGTGAGGAACGAGACGGGTATCGCGGGCGTAATATACGAAACACCTCCGCGCATCGCAACCAGGTCAGCGAAACGCAAGTCCGGCTCCCAATGTGACCGCCGGGATTTCGCCCGCGCTGTAGTCAGCATGAAGCGTCAGCACAGCGAGGAGCAGGCGAGCCCCCACCAGGGCCCGGGCGGCGTTCTTCCCTTTCACTGTGAACGATGAAACCGGGACCGCAGCGGCCTGTCCAGGCCCTGACGGCACCCGTGCGGTGTACGCCGAGACCGTCCATGAACTGGTCTCCAGCTGAAGGCCTCCGTAGACGGTGAGGTTGAGCACATCCCGGCTGACCATGATCCCGTAGGCGGTTGCTCCCGCTCTGACGATCTCCGCGTTCGCCGCATCCTGCACCCCCAGCTTCTGCGTCGCGAAGCTGAGCGCGAGATCCACAGGGAGAAACGGCAGATGCTGGCTCAGGTCGTACCGGAGGCCAAAGCCGAACAGATTCACTTTGCCTGCCGATCCCACCCGAGTCGTCGGCAGGAATCGTCCGATCACCTCGACGCCAAGCGGGAGGCCGATCGCCACCTGAGGCATCACCAGCGGCGCCTCCGAGAGACCCAGTCCGCCCGGAAGACGGAGGATCTCCCGTCCGCGGAAATCGCGGACCACGGTTTCCCCCCTGTCTCCCACAGCCGTCGCGGCGTCTACCTGGGCGGGGTAGTCACGCCCGGCGACGAGCACCTCCCCCTCCACATCAAGCTGCAGCGGCATCCTGAACTGAAAGAACCTCCGGTCAGGGGGGGCTTGGGCGAGGGAGATCTTGACCTGCAGATCGAATCCCAGTGGTTCATGCAGACAGGCTGAATGGCAGAATCCCGAATTCAATGCCGCCCCCCACGCGGAGAGCAGCGGTTCGCCATACGCCGCGGCCTCTGCCGCCGCATACTGGCGGAGCTGGCTCCCCAGATCCTGTGCACACAGCGGCTGGAGCACGGCACGAGGACCGGCCAGAAGAGCGAGGAATGCGGCTATCCTCACGCGAGTGTACTTCTCGATCATTCGCCTACCGTCCTCTGCTTGTCATGTTCCCACCGGACCGCCGTGAGGTTCAATGCCGGCGGCATGTCTCTCCCATGAGGATCTCAGCAACGTCATCGGCGTTGTTCGAAAGAACGCCGCACACGCCGTTCTTGACCATGCGGCGTACATCCTGCGGCGAGTCCAAGGTATACACATAGACGGCCAGACCGTGTTGATGTGCATCACGAATCATGGAGGATCGCAGTTCCAGCTTTCCGCACACGAAGGCGCACGCCCCGGACGACGCAGCAAGCCGAGAGGGGGAGGAGAAGAAATCGTGACGGAAATTGTAGATGACACCGATAGGAATCTCAGGATCGAAGGAACGGAGGGTCCAGCGGATCCGATGCGAGAAGGAGGAGCAGAGCACATGGTTGCGGTACCCCTGTTGCTCGACAGCATCAAGGACAGCACGCTCCAGCAGTCCGCGCGGCGCGCGTCCCAGGAAGTCCTCCTTCAGCTCAATGTTGATCCACCGACGATGATCCACGAGGGTCAGCACCTCCCGCAGGGTGGGGATACGCTCGTTGCAGAAGGAGGGATCGAACCACGATCCCGCGTCCAGCGCCTTGAGTTCCGGCACCGTGTACAGGCGGACGGGACCGTTGCCCGTCGTCGTTCTCTGCAGCGTGCGGTCATGGACGACCACGACTTCGCCTTCCTTCGAAAGCCGCACGTCCAGCTCGATCATGTCGATTCCTTCCACCTGCAAGGCATGGGAGAAGGCGGCCAGGGTGTTCTCGGGATTCTTGCCGGAGACGCCGCGATGGGCGATCACGTACGGGGGTTCACCTTCAAGGGGGAAGGGGGTGAACGATCGCTTGCGAGCCATCCGTCACGTCTTTCTGCGTTTGTTCAGAATATCGACGATGGTTTCGTGGATGGCGTGGATGTCCTGCATCCCGTCGATCTGCACGAAGCGTCCGGAGGAGCGGTAGAACTCCTTGAGCGGTTTGGTTTCCCGAAGGTAGACATCGAGCCGGCGATGGGCAGTCTCGGCATTGTCATCGACGCGCTGGAAGAGGGGACCGCCGCAGTCGGGACATTGATCTCCCTTCACTCCCTGCAGTTGAGCCGGATTGAAGATCCGTCCGCAGTCCCTGCACATTCTGCGCGATGTCAGACGTCGGATGACTTCCGGGTGTTCAACCCGCAGGCTGATAACGGCATCGAGCGTGATCTTCATTTCCTCGAACATCGCGTCCAGCGCAACCGCCTGTGCCACGGTGCGGGGAAAACCGTCGAGGATGAACCCTCTCGCCGCCCGCGGAGAATCGAGCGCCTCGCGGATCAGACCGATCATCACATCATCAGGCACAAGATTGCCTTCGTCCAGGTACCCTCTGGCCTTCACGCCCAGGGGCGTTCCAGCTTCCACCGCCTCCCGCAGGAGATCTCCGGTGGAGATATGGACGACGTCGAAGCGCTGGGCAAGCAGTTTCGCCTGTGTCCCCTTTCCGCTTCCGGGCGGTCCGAACATGATGATGCGCATGATGGCCTCTCTCGTTGCAGGACGGCGGGCATTGTGCGAAGATGCGCCGCCCTCAGTGGCTACGGTGCAGCCAGCGGGCTCGGCTGAGGGGCGGCCGCGTTGGGCTGCTGCCGTCTCTGTTCCTGAACCACCAGCTGACCGCACGCTGCTTCGATATCTTCCCCTGCGCTGCTGCGAATCATGACGGTCACATTCCGGTCCCGCAGTGCCTGCGCGAATTCCTCAATGCGTTGTCGCGGCGTCGGAGTGAGGGTCCGCGCAAAACCGGCGGGACTCGCGAAGGCAATCGAGTGAAACGGTATGAGATTGACCTTGCACGGGACGCGTCGGGAGAGTCTCACGAGGGCATCGATGTCCCCGTCCGTGTCATTGAAGCCGTTGAACAGGATGTATTCAAGCGTCGGGCGCCGATGCAGCGTGCGATAGTAGTACTCCAGAGCTTCCACGAGATCGGGGACAGGGTGCTTCTTCGTGACGGGCATAAGGAGAGCACGCTTGTCGTTGTCCAGCGAATGCAGCGAGAGCGCCAGTTTCACCGTCCGTCCCTCATCGGCCATCTGGCGGATGCGGTCGGCATAGCCCGCCGTGGAGATCGTCATATGCCGGGCGCCGATGGCAAGGGACCGTTCATCCGTGAGCAGTTCGACCGCCGTCATGACATTGTCGTAGTTGAGCATCGGTTCCCCCATCCCCATGAAGACCACATTGGAGATGCGGCGGTGGGCATGGTGCTGGGCGAGGAGGACCTGCTCCACGATTTCTCCGGCGGTGAGGTTCCGGCGAAACCCCATGGTGCCGGTGGCACAGAAGGCGCAGTCGAGCGGGCATCCGACCTGAGTGGAGATGCAGACCGTGAGGCGTCGTTCTGCTCCCGGCGAAGCGGGTTCAGGGGGAATGAGCACCGTCTCAATCTGGAACCCGTCACCGAGGCGGAAGAGGAACTTGAGCGTGCCATCCCTTTCTGACTGGCGGCGCGCTGCGAGCTCCAGAGATCCGATCGTCGCGGTGCCTTCGAGCAGGCGCCGAAACGAAGCCGACAGATCGGTCATTTCCCCGAAGGATCGCGCCTGTTTCCCATAGATCCACTGGAAGAGCTGCCGTGCTCTGAACGAACGTTCTCCCAGCCCGGTGACAAACGTTTCGAGATCGGCCAGGGTCATGCCCATCAGATTCAGGGTGCGCGCGGGCGCGGAGGAGGGTGCAGAGATCATAGGTTGAGAGCAGTCACGACAGGGCCGTCAAAATGTAAAGAATAAAGGAGAGCATCGCAAGGAAGCCCGCCCTCGGCAAGGGTGCTGCGTCCCAACAACAACCCCGTTCGCGCAACTGCGAAGGGGCCGCAAAGAGAAGTCCGGCATCGTCCGGA
>CAYXMK010000072.1:0-689 GCA_964465905.1 uncultured Ignavibacteriaceae bacterium
CGCTGAGGAACGATCCTTCACCCCGCGTGGACTCAGCCGACTGACGACCGACCTGAAGTATGAGGGCCGTCAGTGCCGAGGACTCTTTATCAGTGTGGAGGACCGGGAAGTCTTTGATCCCTTCCTGGCAGGTCTGACACTTGTAGCGACGCTGCGGCGTGTGCATCCTCGTGAATTCCGGTTCCGGTCCCGTCGATTTGATGAGCTGATCGGTATCCGCACGTTTCGGGAGGAAGTGGAGGCTGGGCGCGCATTCACGAAGACATCTCAGCGGTCGGAGTCCGACGTGCGGTCCTTCCTTCGACTTCGTCGACCCTATCTCCTCTATCCCTCACCTTCTCGAAGGGGCACGCAATGAAAACAGTACGACAAACTCTCTCTCGGTCTGCGGTCCTGATGCTCCTGCCGCTCGTCGGTTTAGCGCAGGGAGTCGTCGTGGGTGCCGACGTTCTGCTCACGGAGCAGTTCGACCTCATCAGAGGCAAGAACATCGGACTCGTCACCAACCATTCTGCGATCCTTGCGGACGGCAGGCACCTCATTGATGCCCTGCACGCACGTCCTGACGTGCATCTGACGGCACTCTTCGGGCCTGAGCACGGCGTGCGCGGGGATACGACGGGGCCGATTTCGAGCACGTTCGATCCGCGCACGGGAGTCCCCGTCTATTCTCTCTATGGCACAACGAA
>CAYXMK010000072.1:699-10293 GCA_964465905.1 uncultured Ignavibacteriaceae bacterium
ACGAATAAACCGACGCCCGAGATGCTGAAGAATGTTGAAGTTCTTCTCTACGATATCCAGGACGTCGGTGCCCGCTTCTACACGTATGTTTCGACGCTGGGGCACATCATGACCGCTGCTGCGGAGAACAACATTCCAGTCCTGGTTCTCGATCGCCCGAACCCCATTCGGGGTGTATACGTGGACGGACCGCTCACGCACGACACCCTCCATTCCTTTGTCGCTTACGCCACCATTCCCATTGCGCACGGCATGACCGTCGGAGAACTCGCCCTCTTCTACAACGGCGAGGGGGCACTCGAGAATGGTGTGAAGGCGAATCTGACGGTGGTGAAGGCGCGGCACTGGCAACGCACGCTTTGGTACGATGAGACTGGACTTCGGTGGGTTCCTCTGTCGCCGAACATGCCGTTCCTCAGCACTGCGATTCCGTACACGGGGACGTGTCTCTTTGAGGGGACGAATCTTTCCGAGGGTCGCGGTACCGATCGGCCCTTCGAATGGATCGGCGCCCCGTGGGTCGACGCGCCGGCCGTTGCCGGCCTCCTGAACGAAGCGGGACTGCCGGGGGTGGAGTTTGTGCCCATCGAGTATGATGTCACCTGGCGACCGAACAATGCACGTGCCCCCAAGTATGACGGCGAACGCTGTCGGGGGATCTTTGTCAAGGTCACCGACCGGAATTCTTTTCTGCCGGTGCAGACGGGAATCTGGATGCTGTGGGCCTTCAAGAAGGTACACCCCGACAAGTTCCAATGGCGTCTTCCGACGATCGACCGGCTGGCGGGCACGGCCGACATCCGAAGGCTGATCGACGGCGGTGCCTCCCCCGGCCAGATCATTGCGACATGGGATACAGAACTCGAGCGTTTCAAAGAACGCCGCACGCAGTACCTGCTCTACTGAGGAGGGAACTCCCTGGCCTTCACCAACGTTCAAGGGCGTAAGCCATCGGTCAAGCAGCAAGATCCATCCAGAGCTGAGCAGGAGTCGTGAATGATCGCCAGACCTTTTCTCGTTGTGTTGGCAGTAGGAACGGGAGTGTGGGGCCTTCTTACACTCCTGCAACCGGGCCGCGTGGAAACGGCGGCTGTCACCTCCGATGCAATCGTGTGGTACGACTTTGAGAGGGGGCTGGAGGAAGCTCGAAACACGAACAAGAAGGTTCTCCTCGATGTTTACACGGATTGGTGCAGTTGGTGTAAGAAGATGGATGCCGACGTGTACGCCAGCGCCTCTATCGTCCGGATCCTTGAGGCGCACTTCATCGCCATTAAGCTCAACGCTGAATCGTCTCGCGAACTGACCTACGACGGCCGCCGCTACAGTCAAGCCGCGTTTGCCCGTGCGTTGGGCGTTTCCGGCTATCCCACGACCGTCTTCTTGGATTCGCAGTCGAAACCGATCACGATCGTCCCGGGCTATGTTGAACCGAGTCGATTTGGCCAGATCCTTCGATACATCGGTCAAGATGCCTTCCTGACGCTCTCCTTTGAAGAGTTCCTATCTCGCGAGAGTCGTTCACGATGACCGTCAGCGGCTTCACATTTGTGCGTAACGGGGTCTTGTACGACTACCCCTTCCTGGAATCGATTTCCTCGACGCTCCCGCTCTGCCACGAATTCATTGTGGTCGTGGGGCGCTCGACGGACGGTACGCTGGAGCGGCTGCAGCAGCTTGACAAGCGAAAGATCAAGATTATTGAAACCGTCTGGGATGAGAATCTCAGGACGGGCGGCGCAATCCTCGCGCAGCAGACAAACATCGCTCTCGATCACGTCATCGGTGATTGGGCACTCTATCTCCAGGCCGACGAAGTGCTCCACGAGGAGGACTATCCCGTCATACGCGAGGCGATGGAGCGATACCTGCATGAACCAGAAGTCGAAGGACTGCTGTTCTCCTATCTCCACTTTTTCGGTGATTATCGCCATATCGGCCATTCGCGACGCTGGTACAGGAAAGAAATCCGTATCGTTCGCACCGGCATTGGCGTCCGTTCGTGGAAGGACGCTCAGGGCTTCCGTATCGATTCTCGAAAACTCCGCGTCCGGGAAATCCCGGCGAAGATCTATCACTACGGATGGGTACGCCCGCCCCGTCTCCAGCAGGAAAAGCAGCGGAGCTTCAACCGGCTCTGGCACTCCGATGAATGGGTTCAACGTCACGTGTCGTCGTCCCCGGAGTACGACTACTCGCGGGGTGGGCGCCTCTCCATATTCACCGGCACACACCCGGCTGTTATGCAGTCGCGCATCGCTGCACAAGATTGGTCGTTTGTCTACGACCCTCTCGCTGTACGACGTCCGGTGAAGGAACGCGTTCTCGACTGGTTCGAGGGCGTCTCGGGTATTCGCATCGGTGAATACCGCAACTACGAACTGATCAAGGGCTAAGCCCACATCTCAGATGTCAACGTGCCTCCGATTGCAGGATCTCGCAAGAACATCGCGGCCGGCTTCCACCTGCCAACACCTTCTCCTCCACGGAAGAGCGCAGTGCGGACGCGACACGAGAACCGCCTCGGCAGCGATCTCTCTCTTCTCTCCTTGAGTTCCTGGCGGCACACCCATGCGACCGCTCCGTCTTGCTGTCGTCTGTTTCTCCCGCGCCCGCGGCGGCCTTGAGCTAAAACTCATAGAGCTTGCCGCCCTGCTTCTCGAACGCGGCCATCACGTAGAGATGGTTGTTCCTCCCAACACACCCCTCGCGGTTGATGCAGAGAGCCGGGGTGTGCCCGTGGTCCCCCTCACACCTCGTATGCGGTACCTTGACCTTCCGACGGCCACTCGGTTGTCACGCAGAGTCCGGAAAGGCAAGATCGAGGTTTTGCTGATTGGCCGGTCACAGGACGTGAGCACAGCCCGACTGGCGGCCCTTCTGGCCGGACGCGGTGCCCTGGTATTCCTGCAGCAGATGCAGTTCGACATCCCGAAGCGAGACCTCTTTCATCGCTGGGCATACGGAGGACTGGATCTCTGGCTTACCTTGACCCGGAAGATGCGCGATGCCGTTGTACGGAACACTACCGTTCCCGCCGAAAGAATTCATGTCATCCCGTTGGGGATCGATCTGACCCGCTTCACCCCGGCGGGACAAGAGCGCCGGAAGGCGCGAGAGCGGTTCTCCCTCCCTCCTTCCGGGATGCTGGTCTCCGTGATAGGCCGCTTCGACCCTCAGAAGGGGCAGGAACATCTCCTCCGGGCGCTCCCCGCCATTCGCCAGCGCGTTCCGGACGTGACCGTCGCGCTGATGGGAGAAGAAACGAGGGGAGAGTCAGGATACGGCAGGTATCTTCAGAAACTCGCGGACGAGCTCGGCGTCCGCGCCGTCGTGAGGGTCCTCCCCTTCACACAGGAAGTCCCGGCCTTTCTCCAGGCCACGGATCTCATCGTTCTCCCGAGCCTGTCGGAAACCTACGGGTACGTCTTGATAGAGGCGTTGGCGATGGGAATCCCGGTCGTGGCCACGGAGGGGGGTGGGGTGCCGGAGATTGTTGAGGAGGGCCGCACCGGATTGCTCGTTCCGCCGGCCGACCCTGAAGCACTGGCCTCCGCCGTCACTCGCATTCTCACTGACAACGCCCTCCGGGAGGCGATGGCGACAGCTGCGCGGGAGACCGCTCTGAGCCGCTTCGATCTCCGCCGCCAGGCCGACGAACTGGCAACACTCCTCAAAAAGACGCTCGATGAGCGCACTCAGCGCGGGGATTGAGCTGATCGGGTGAGAGATGGAGGACTCAGACCCACAACGGCGATGAGAGCGAGAACCTGTCGGAAGAGGAGTGTGATGAGCGGGTCCGTGATGAAACCGCCGACAAGTCCGCCGAGAACCAGTGCGATCACCGCCATGAGCAGACCGATGGAAAGCGGACCCAACAACTCGTCACCGGTGAAGGATCTGACGTTCCTGATCGCCACGACGAATGCGGTGACCAGAAGCCAGAGGTATGTAGCCAAACCGATAGCCCCGCTCTCGAGAAATACCTGCAGAACATCGTTGTGCCAGGTTCCTACCCCCTTGTCGGGAATGAGGTCGAAGTAAGGGAAGATAACGGGAAAGCTTCTCGGGCCGAATCCCACGATCGGGCGCTCCGTGGCCAGCTCCATCCCCCCCTTCCACAGAACGTCCCTCCCCGTCGTTTGGCTTGTGAATGCAAGTAGCTCACTGAAGCGCTCCCTGACACCGGGAATGGTCAGCACCACCACGACTGAAGCCGCTGCGGCGAGAGCGAGGAGGCGACGTTCCTTCCACAATCCGATGACGGCGATCATCGCACCTGCGATCCCCCAGTGAATTCGATTGAGGGTCAACAGGATACCGATGCCGGCAACGGTAGCGCTGCCTCCCCAGAGCCACCGATTCCTGAAGAGTGAGGTGGCTTTTCCGAACGGAAGAATCAGGCAGAGGAGAACCGTCAGGTACATGCCGAGCGTGTAATAGCCGGACGTGGTCGAGGCCGCGCGGTCGACGAAGCCGAACACGTACCGGACGGATCCGATGGCAGCGGCAAGCACGCCAGCACCGATCCAGACTGTCAGAAAACGGACAAGCTGCTCTCTCTTGAAGGTCATGAATCGCACGGCCAGCGCAAAGAAGATGAAATAGAACGGAAGTTCAAGCCACAACGCCTGAATGCTTCGAGAAGGATCGACACCGAAAGGGATGGAGAGAAGACGCGCCAGGAAGAACGCGAAAAACGGAAGCTCGAGCGGGCTGCGCGTGCGCAGAAGCGAGCGGTACCGGAATGACTTCCAGATCCACAGCAGAATCAGAACGATGGCAGTCGCCTGTGCGAGGGCTGTCGAAAGCATCAGCAGGGCGGTGAATCCGAGAAGAGTGTACCACTCCAGCCCATACGGCCACTGCGATTCCCCCCACTTCAGCACTGGACGTTCATCCTGTCCGGTCATCTCGCGTTCTTTCGGAGGGTGAGGGGAATCCGGCCATGGCATTCAAGACCGCAGTGGCATCGATGGACGAAACGGGCCTTCCTTCCGGAGCGAACACGGTGCGATGTTCGACGCCGTACGGCATCCACTCCGCGGTCACCTGCAGAGGGGTGTAGAGACCGAGCACAGGGGTATTCACGGCGGCCGCAAAATGGACGATGGAGGTATCGGGGGTCACGACGAACAGGGCGCCCTCAATCAGGGATGCAATCTCCCTCAGTCCCGCTCGTCCAGCTGCCGGATACCGGAACAAGGGCCCGTTTCCGGCCATTTCCCGCACCTTCGCCTGCAACGATGATTCTCCGGGGGCTGAAATCAACACCGTTGGGATGCCCCTCTGCACGGACATGCCGCGGGCGATCTCTGCACTCTGGCCCGGGGTCGTTCTCCGGACCTCGTCGACAGCTGAGAGGTTCAGAACGGCGTAGTGGGTCCCGGCAGCATGCCGTCGTGCAAGTCTTTTTTCTGCCAGGAAGGCATCTACCCTACGGCGGGAGTCCTCGTCCACCGAAACCGACATCAGCAGTTCATCCGGATTCCACGTGAGGCCGAAGACAGACTCCACATATTCTGCAAGGACTTGCACCATATGTTTTGAACCTCGGTCGAGGTGGAGGAGCGCGTTGAAATAGAAGCGGTAGACCTCGGCCCCCTGGCCGACTTTGACACCGTTCGGAGCGATCAGATTGGAGAGGATGCCTCCCGACGTGGTGCGATTGAAGATGAAGTTCAGCACAACATCGTACTGTTCTCGCCGGGCGTTCTGGATTTCCCTCATCAGATACCACCAGTTCCGACGTAGGACGTGAATCCTGTCCACATGGGGGTCAGAAGCGACGATCTCG
The DNA here is from genome assembly GCA_964465905.1 of uncultured Ignavibacteriaceae bacterium. Taxonomy (GTDB): domain Bacteria; phylum Bacteroidota; class Ignavibacteria; order UBA10030; family UBA10030; genus CAYXMK01. The sequence goes on from CAYXMK010000072.1 coordinate 6,497, forward strand.
GCGTTGGAGGGACTGGCGAAAACGCCCAGCGTGACATCGGGCCGCACATGTTTCAGTTTTCGAAAAATTGGGGTTGTCACGATGATGTCGCCGATTCGATCGTAACGGAGAATCAGGATCTTCTTCACTTTTGAGATATTGAGCGGAAGCTCGCGGATCGGGTTACGGAAGGCAGTTCTGAGCAGAGGATACACGATTCCGTGGCGAAGGGCTTTTTCGAGCCATTTCAGGAGCCTTTTCATGGCATGCCCATTTTGCTTGCGGGTTTGAAATCGACCCTTCGGCTCAATCTCTCGAAGGCCTCCAGGACATCCTCAACGGACACATCCGCCAATGTGCGGGAGGAAGTAATGACGGCCTCAGACGGAGAGCGGTACGGATCCCAGATACGAAGCTCCGGATCAGATTGCACATACAGGACAACAGCCGGCACCCTGGCAGCGGCCGCCAGATGCACGGCGGCAGTATCAGGCGTGATGAGCACGCTGGCTCCTGCGACTGCTGCTGCAAATTGATCGAAGGTGAGGGCCGGGCAGATCGTGGCTGTCGGAATGCCAGCCGCGATTTCCGCACACCTGCCGGCATCTTGAGGTTTCGCGAGGATCAGAAAACGCGCTCCGCTTCGTTTCTCTGCGATCCTCCGGACTAGCTCCCGGTATTTCTCCACCTCCCAGGAACGTGCCTCGCTGCCGGCTGAGATATTCACGGCAACGACGGTTGTTCCCATGAGTCCGAGATCTCTGAACAGCGCATTCACCGCCTCAAACGACGCCGGCTGGGGCACATACGTCACGCGCAGATCTTCGGTCGCCGGATCGATTCTGAACACCCTGAGGATTTCTGCCAGCCGGTCGACGATGTGAGTATCCTTCCTCGAAAGAAGGGGTACAGCGACATCGTACACGCGTTCATTTTCCTTCCGCAGACCGACGTTCCACCGGGCTCCCGCCAGCAGCATGAAGATTGTGGACGTGGCGGAAGGGTTATCCATGAGATCGATGGCCACATCGTACCGCTCGCGCCGAAGCGACCGAATCAGCCGGAGAGTATCCCACGGTCGCTTTGTATAGATCCATCGCCGGCTGAACAACCGATTCCCTGCAACGGCGGCAAGGTTGTTCGGACTGACGACGATGTCGAAGCGGGCCTTCGGGTAGTGCCGCCGGAGCGCTTCAAAGACAGGAGTGGAAACGAGCACGTCCCCAATACGATCCTGACGGACGAAGAGGAAGCGGCAGGAGTTGAAGTCGATATCGGCAGGAAGAGGTCCGGAAGGTCTTCTGCATCGGGCAAAGAGGCGCAGGGCAGACCGGCGCAGGAGGAGTTCCAGTGCCTTCAACAATCGCACCTACGCCCCTCCATTTCGGGACGACTCATCATCAACGAACTGCAGCGAATAGAGGCGTTTGTAGAGGCCCGAGTCCTTCCTGAGGAGTTCTTCGTGGGTCCCCTGCTCCACGATTTCTCCGCGATCCATCACAATAATCCTGTCGCACCGGAAAACGGTTGACAGCCGGTGGGCGATGATGAATGAGGTCCTCCCCTTCATGAGCCGATCGAGCGCTTCCTGCACGGCCAGTTCCGATTCGGAATCCAGCGCCGAGGTGGCTTCGTCGAGAAGCAGAATCCTGGGATTCCGGAGAATGGCACGGGCAATCGCGATGCGCTGACGTTCTCCGCCGGAGAGTTGAATCCCCCTCTCCCCGACTTCCGTCTCATAGCCATGCTCGAGGTTCCGGATGAAGCGGTCCGCGTTTGCCGCACGCGCAGCATCCTCGATTTCCTGCCGGTCTGCTTCCAGTCTGCCATATCGTATGTTGTCCGCAATCGTGCCCGCAAAGAGGGTCACCTCCTGCGGCACCAGGGCTATGTGCGATCGCAGGTCGGCCAGACGCATACGGCGGGTGTCCTGTCCGTCGATGAGTATCTTACCGGAGGTGACTTCGTAGAAACGGGGGATGAGGTTGATGAGAGTTGTTTTGCCGCTGCCGCTGGGACCGACCAGGGCGATGTTTTCTCCCCCGCGCACGGAAAAACTGATCCCGCTCAGCGCCGGAATGTCGTCGTGGTAGGCGAAATGAACATCCTGGAATTCAAGGGAGGCAGCACTGATCCGCGCCGGCTCCGTTCCCCCGTTCATTTGCTCTTCCGGCAGATCCAGCATCTCAAAAATCAGTCCGGCGGATACAAGGCTCTTCTGCAGCCGTGCGATATTCTCTCCCATCGCTTTCACCGGCTTCGCAAGGAAGGTCATGAGAATCAGGAAACGAATCATCGTCTCGATGGTCATCGAGCCCTCAATGAAGAGGTACGCCGTGAAGACCACCAGGACGGCAATCACCGCCGTATTGAAGAGCTCGTTGATCGGACTCAGCATGGCCACGGTCCGCACGATTTTCATCGAATACGCATAGTTCGAACGGACTTTGTCACGGAATCCGCTCCTTTCGTGTCCTTCCCGGGTAAACGACTTGACGATACGGATGGACGCGATCTTTTCCTGGAGGAACGCGCTGATTTCGGCCAAGGTGTTGGTAATTTCACGGCTGTAGGCGCGGATCCGGTCCCCGAAGTTGCGAGAGATGATGCCGGACAGACTGAAGACGATAATCGTGAAGATCGTCAACTGCCAGTTGGTGAAAAGCAGGGCTGTGGTGAAGATGAGCGCGTAGACCGAATTCTGCGCCATCTCCACGATCTGGTAGAGAGACTGCTCCAGTGCGTTGACGTCGTTTGTGATGCGCGACATGATCCGTCCCGTCTTCTGTTGATCGAAGAAGCGGATCGGCAGGACGACGATCTTGTCGAACAGCTCTACCCTGAACCTCATGAGGATCTTCTGCTGCACCGAGCTCATGACGTATTCACGCACATAGACGAAGATCGCCTTCACAACGATGATGGCGGTGATCGCCGCGGCAAAGAGCACGCTGAGCTGGAAGCTCTCCTCGTAGCCGCGAATCGTAAACGACTTGAGGAGCCAGCCGTAGATCTCCACGGGCACCTCCAGCTCGATTGGCGCTCCTGAGCGCACGAAGCCCTCCAACTGCTGGAGGACGGCAAAGAGACGGGCAACGAGGAAGGCAGACAGCGTGTCCGCCGTGCTCATGACGGCGACTGAAAGAAGCCCCGCGAGGATGCGGTACTTGTGCCGCAGGAAGTAGCCCGAGAGGCGAAGGAAGGTCGGCATGGAAGTGACTGCAACGTAAAGGTTTTTTCAGGGAATTTCAACGAGAACGGCAGAGCGAGGGATGAAGACGCGACCGCCAAACGGGCCGGCGAGCGCTCCCGCCCGCGGCCGGCTAGGATTTCACGTTGCGCCGCCTGCTCTCGCACTCCGGGCATTCGCATAAACTGCGAAGGTGCTCCCATGTGTAGAGCCCGGTGTCGTGGCCGTCCCCCCACGTAAGTTTGAGCGCGTAGGAACCCACCTGTTCTGCTCCGACGAGCGTGAAGCGTCCCGGCAGTTCACGCCGGGGTGCCGGCGCATACGAATGCAGCAGCACGGTCTCCCCCTGGCAGGACGCGCAGGGACAGCTCTCTCTCAGGGTTCGGAGAGAGACGATCTCCCGATGTCCGTCATCCCAGAGGATCTGAAGCTGGTCCGGAGAATCGAGCACGACGCGCTGCGGAATCATCATCCTTCTCCATGTGAGATCATGCAACGGGGATCGGCAAAAACAGAAAGAGGACAATCCAGTCGATCGTCCTCCTCGATGATGCTTCGTGGACCGTACCGGGGTCGAACCGGTGACCTCCACAATGCCATTGTGGCGCTCTCCCAAACTGAGCTAACG
>CAYXMK010000073.1:0-10280 GCA_964465905.1 uncultured Ignavibacteriaceae bacterium
CGCGTGGTGGTCGCCTGGAGCCAGTTCGCCAAGTGACCGCCGTAGCTTGCCCCGGCCGCCGCCTGGCGTGAGGAATCGATGAACGAGAATTCCCGGATAGCGGCATCCGCGGCTTCATTCAGCTCCTCGCCCGGCCCCTTCAACGGATCTCCCTGAATCTCTTGTCCAAACCTTTCGCCGTATCCCGAGGAGCCGGTGTAGTCGGTGAGCAGGACCACGTAGCCGGGCTGGGCCAGAAGGTGATAGTTCCAGCGCAGGACGAACTGATCCTTCCACATGTTGTGCGGACCCCCGTGGATCAGGACGAGGAGAGGATACCGTCGTGCCGGATCGAAGGCCGGAGGCACGACGATGAAGTTGTGGATTCGCTTACCGCGGCTCGAGGTGAACCAGAATTCGCGCACCGGCTGCCAATCGATCTGATCAGCGCGCGACACGTTGAACGACGTGAGCAACGTGTGTGAACCCTTCCGGAGATCGAGCCGCACGACTTCCGGCGGATTCACAGCGCTTTGCCACACGGCCAGTGCCGTCGTCTGCCGCGTACCCGAGGCGACCGACAGCCCCGAGAAGCCGCCGAGGGCCGGATCAACCACCCGCGTGACGCGTCCGCCCGATGCCGGCACCGCGAAGACTCTGTCCCGTCCCTCATCTTCTGCCGTGAAGTATACGGTCTTCCCGTCCGACGAACATTCGTACTCCGAGACCGCACGGTCGAAGGTACCGGTCAGAAGCACGACAGCCCCGCGCCCGGGCCATGCAAGGGAAGCGAGGCGCGTAAGGTTGTAGGTCTTTCCATTGTTGGGATTCACCGTGCAGAGCAGGGCGTTACCGTCGGGACGGAACCGGGGGCTCCCATAGCTGGCCGATCCCGACGTCAGGCGCTGCGGTTCACCGCCGTGCACGGACACTTCATAGAGGTGATAATCGACTTCTGCATACGCGGCCGTATGCTTTCCCGTGGTGGCCACGAACACAATCGATCGGCCATCGGGAGCCCAGACCGCCTGAAGGTCTTCGCCCGAGAGTGTGGGTGCGGCTCCAAATCCCGTTTCCAGCACCAGCCGTGTGCCAGCGAGAAGGTCGCGCGGCAAAGAATCAGGATCCGCTCCCTGCACGAAGAGATGCATCTGGCGGTCATCCAGCCACCTGTCCCAGTAGCGGATGGGAAACGACTCGTAGACGCGGGCCTTGTACTTCCGGGCCTTGCGCTCTGCCGCGATCTTCCTGTTGGTGCTGTCGTCGACTGCGCCGGGATAGACGCTGCTCTGGAACAACAGCATCGATCCGTTGGGGCTCCAGCGCGGACCCGACGCGCCGGTGGAGAGCGATGTGATTCGTACGGCTTCTCCGCCGCGGGCGAGATTCAGCACATACACCTGACTCACATCATCTCCTTCGCGTTTTGCAGAGAATGCGATGCGTGTGCCGTCCGGACTCCAGTCGACGCCGGATTCTCCCCCCTTCGTCGAAGTGATGCGGTACGGCGGCGCGCTTCCGTCCACCGGCACAACCCAGAGATCCGTCGATTGCTTTCCTTCATCGTACGACGGCTCTGTAACGCTGAACACTCCCCATCGCCCGTCGGGACTGACCAGCGGACTTCCCACGCGCTTCATCAACCACACGTCCTCGTGCGTGATGGGACGGCGCCCCGTCTCCCCGTGGCGGGAAAACAGGAGAGCCGGAAGGACAACGGTGATCAGAACAATGGCACACCTGAAGACACGCATGGAACCTCCGTCAGATTTGGTGCGATTGCGCTTCTCTCCTTCAATCAAGCAGAACTTCCGTCAAAATCAATTGCCGATCCCGCATTGACACGGCGAAAAAGGAGGTGTATTTTCTCCTGTGATGGTTCCGAAGTCTCCAATCCCTCGTCCGGTCACACCGCCAGTCGCGCAGCAGCGGGATCCTCTGGAGCGCGTCATTCCGCTTGCCTTCAAACTTCTCCTCTTTCTGTTCACAGCCATCTACGGTTATCAGGCGGCAGTCAATTTCCTCGACTATCAGCCGGGCAAGGAATGGCCGTTCCTCCTGTGGCTCATCCGCAACAACATCTTCCTCTACATTCACGAGGGGGGACACGCACTGTTCATGTTCTTCGGAAAAGTGCTTCATGCGCTAGGAGGATCGTTCTGGCAGGTCATGTTCCCCGTCCTCTCGTTCCTCATCGCTCTCCGCAAGAAATCGACGGTCGTCGCACCCTTCGCGCTGTTCTGGGCGGGAGCCAACATGCTCGATGTGAGCCTCTACATGCGGGACGCTCCCGTGCGGGTTCTGCCGCTGCTGGGACCGAGGTCCGGCCACGATTGGTTCTACCTCTTCAACCGGTTCGGAATCTTCGACTCGGCCGTCCTCGTGGCAGACATCACCTACTACACCGGACTTCTGATCTGCATCGGTTCGATCACGGCGGGTGTAGCCCTTGCCGTACGGAAATTCCTCGAACCCGTCTCGGTTCCGCAACCGCCGTCAGTCGCGCGCAGGACCTCGGCACAGGCGACCCCCGAGCGCTCGCTGCAGAGCGCTCTGAGCCGCAAGAAGGATGATGATCCGTTCGGGGGAATCTAAAGGAAGCAGAGAGGAACGACGGGACCGGGATCAGATCCGTTCACACTGCGAAGCGAGGATCCAACCCACCTTACCGTCGGGCAGAGTAATTTTCACCCACTCACCGACGGCGTCACTCACGCGAGCTTTCAGTCCCTCGTGAATGACAAACGCGTCTGTTCCCTGCGCATCGGGGGAATTCTTGGCGGTCACCACCGGGGCCACCACAATCGCCTCATCCCGTCCGCCCACCTCCAGCACCTGCAGCACAAGCACGGCGGCTGTCACCACAGCAACCAGGGCGGAAGACAATCCCGTCCATCGCGCGGCGCGCTTGAGCGCAACGGGCAGAACGAGGTAGATGCTGGCGAGGGAAACGAAGAAGATCCCCCAGGCCGTGACAAAGACGACCGTTGTGACGCTCAGCGGCGCAAGAGAGGCGAGGCCTCTGAGCCAGGAGACGAGGAAGAATTCGGGCACGGGTTCAATCCGATCGATCGCCCGAAAATTCGCCAGTTTGAGATTCTGCCGCACGTCCTGGTCGCCCGGATCCAGCTGGAGAGCCCGCTCGTAGGCAAGAATGGACTGCCCGATCTTCCCGAGGCGGTAGTACGCGTTGCCGAGATTATAGTAGAGCGCCGCGCTGCCGAGACCCTGACGGAGGATCGATTCATATGCCCGCACAGCATCTTCGAATCTCCCTTCACGGTACGCCGCATTGCCGGCGTTGAATGCATCGTCGGCAGTCTGGGCACGGAGACCTCCCGCCAGAAGACAGATCAGCGCAGACAGGATGAGACAAAGGGTTTTCATCTCGTGCTCAGATTTCTTTCCAGGACACCGATGATCGCGGCCGCAGCATCCAGGAGTTCCCTTCGGGCTGTCTGCGTGTCGCCGCCGGGAGCGAACCGCGCGAATTCCGCCCGCTCAACGACAGAGCGGACCTCGGCGAGGGTAGACGGTTCGAGCCCCGTCTGCAGGAGCCGTTCCATGGCAAGATCCAGCGTCAGCTCGGCTTGCGGGATCTGGAGTTTCTCCCGCAGATAGCCCAACAGCGCTCGCGACACTTCTGCGTGATATTCCTCAGTGTTACCGGCCGTCAGCAATCGGCGCGCCATTCTGAGCCGCCGGCTGGCCTCCCGTCCGGCCTGCTGGGAGCGCCAGCGCGACGCATTGCCGGCAATTCCCTCCAGGCGCTTCCGGTACATCACGGCGCTGAAGAGCACAAGGGGAGGCACCACCAGTCCGAGGATGAACCACCACGTGAAGAAGGAAGAACGATCCAGCGGCTGCAGGGCCCCCGCGTCCAGTTTCAGAAATCGGATGTCCTCGCCGAGCAGGCGCACGTCCTCTTTCGAGAGCGAAGCAACCGTTCGGCCCGTGGACTCCTTGCCCGGAGTGACGGTCAGGTCGAATTTCGGCGACCGCAGGGTGACGTACCTGCCGCTGTTCAGATCGAAGTAGGTGAACGCAATCGGCTCGAGGGTTCGCTGGCCGGGGTTTCGGGGGATGAGGAGATACTCTGCTTTCTTCATGCCTCCCACCGTCGTTCCCTCTTTCCTGACGCTTTCGGAAATCTTGGGATCGTACGTCTCCACATCGGCCGGCACCCGCGGCCGCGGCACGGCGACCAGCTTGACATTGCCGGTGCCGCGAACTTCGAGCGTGAGAGTCAACGGATCCCCTGCCTGGACGGTGCGCTTGTCCAGCGAAGCCGAGAACTCGAACGTTCCGACCGCTCCGCTGAATCCTTCCGGTGCACTGCCGGGCAGCGGATCGACGCGCACACTCAGGGTGTTCGACTCAACTTCATACTCCACCGTCTGGAATCGCGTGAAGAAGGGGTCGTTGAAGATATCAAACGGATCGTTCGACCGGCGGCGGGCCTGCACCTGCACGGCGCACTTCACCTTGAGCGGGTCGAGCGTCAGCGAACCGGACTGCGTCGGGAAGAGGGCGGTTTTTCGCAGAAGGACCACGCGGTACTGCTTTCCCTCGTACGACTCCGTCGTGACTTGCGGTGTTTTCGGGACTTCGAGATCCTCCGCCCAGAAGCCACCGTACGCCGGCACTTTGGAGAGACCGTAGTCGGAAATACCGACCTGCGTATAGAGCTTGTAGGTGACGGTCAGCTGTTCCCCGAGCCGCACCCGCTGTCGCGACGCGACAGCACGGATGAAGAGATTGTCTGCCGTCACGCCGGCCGCCTGTGTCTGCGCCTGCTGTCCCCGCGTGTTTCCCGTCTGTGGTTTCGCCTGGACGACCTGAACCTGCAGAGGGGTAGTACGCAATACCTGACCGCGGTGTTTGAGCGTCGCACTGCCGATCGTGTAGGTCCCCGGCGAACGGACATACAGATAGTACGTGTAGGACACCGTTGACGACATTCTGCCGTTGACGATCTGCACGCTGGTGGAAGGATTCGGACCGCTCAGGACGACGAAGGGATCAAACGAGGGGGGCTGGAATTCCTTCGAGTCCGGCATCTCGCTCCCCGAGAACATGAAGACGACGGAGAACTGTTCCCCCGCTGCCACGGTCGACGGATCAACCGAGGCAACAAAAGTTGCATCCTGCGCCTGGACCGGCGCGCAGGCGAGGAACACCATCGGTATCAGCCATCGCAGAGCGTTCATCACCAGTCCTTCTCCACAGTCACCCGTGATGCTGCGCGTTTGCGGAGCTCCTTCTGGAGTTCCTGTTCGCTGTTCTTCAGCGCCTCGAGAATCCGTTCTGCCTGCTCTTTGGAAATCTGTTCGGGTCGGGGCTGCGATTTCTGCCGCTCATCCTGGCGGGGATTCTGCTGATCCTGCTGGTTCTGTTGATTCTGCTGATTCTGTTGATTCTGCTGATCCTGTTGATTCTGCTGGTTCTGCTGTTGCTGCTGCTGGTTCTGCTGCTGGTTCTTCATCCGGTCGAGCGCCAGCTGGAGGTTGTAGCGCGTCTCGTCGTCATTTGGATTCAAGCGCAATGCCCGCTTGTACGCCTCGATGCTCTCGCGAAGCTTATCGGAACGAAAGAGAGCATTGCCGGCATTGTGGAGAGCCCTGGCAGATGTGGAGGGACTCCGGGCAAGTGTTACCACGCTGCCGTAGGAACGCAGCGCTTCCTCGAACCGACCCTGCTTGTACTGAGCGCCACCGAGATTGAACACCGGCGCAGGCGACAGGGGATCTCTCTCCAGGGCCTTCTTATATTCCGCTTCGGCATCTGCATAGTTTCCTTCTCTGTAGAGGCTGTTCCCCGCACGGATATGTCCATAGACGGTCTGCGCGTGTGCGTGCTCCGCCGAGAGGAAGACCAGTGCAGCCAGAAACGTCGATGCGGCAAAGAGCTGTCGCAACCGCTGCAGCACAACCCCTCTGCGTTCCGACAGGAGGAACTCTGCCAGAAGAAGCAGAAGCGCCAGCGCCAGGGGATAGCGGTAGACCGATTCGTAGCCTGTGACCTGCTTGGCTCCGAACTCCGTCTTCTCCAGCGCGGAGAGACTTTTGTAGACGTTGTCGATCTCATCTCCTCCACTTGTGCCACGCTGGTAGCTCCCGCCGGTGGCGACAGCGATCTGCTGCAGCATCGACTCGTCCAGTCTCGTCAGGACGATGCTCCCGGCGGCGTCTCTCTTGTAGTCCATCCTCCGTCCTCCGGCGCCATACAGGGGGATGGGTCCTCCCTCCTGGGTTCCCATACCGATCGTGAAGACCCGCACCCCCACCTTGTTGGCCTTCTCCACGGCGCCCATGACATCCCCCTCTGTGTTTTCTCCGTCACTGACAATCACGATTGCCTTCTGTGTGGGAACATCCGACGGGAATGAACGGAGAGCAAGATCGATGGCGCTGGCGATCATCGTACCCGGACGCGGCACAGCGTCGACGTCAACGGCGGACAGAAAGAGGTCGGCCGCGGAATAGTCGGCGGTCAGGGGAAACTGAACGTAGGCGTCGCCGGCGAACACAATCAGCCCCACGCGATCTCCCTGCAGGCGACGGAGCAGATTGGCAACGTCCCGTTTCGCCTTGTCGAGACGATTGGGACGGATGTCCTCGGCCTTCATGCTCAACGAGACATCCAGGGCAATGAAGAGATCGATGCCTTCCCGTTTCACTTCCTCCAGTCGCGTCCCGACCTGCGGGTTCGCCAGAGCGACGATCAGCAAAGCAGCGGCCGTCAGGACGTGCACGAGCTTGATCGCCTCCTTGCCGGTGCTCCGATCCGGTGCCAAGACCGGCAACAGCCGATCGTGCACGATCCGTCGGAGGCGACGACGGCGGCGCAGGAACATGACAACCCATGCCGCAGCCGTTGCGGGCACCGCCAGGAGCCACCAGAGAATGTCCGGATGTTCAAAGATCAGCATGGGTCAGGGGATCTTCCAGAACACAACGGATGAGAGTGTCAGTTCCACGGCCAGCGCCAGCAGACCTCCCAGCAGCCAGAAGGGAAACAGATCGGTGTACCGCTTGTAGGCTGTCACCTCGATCTTTGTCCTTTCGAGGGCGTCGATTTCGCGGTAGATGGCCTGAAGCTTGCGGTTATCGGTGGCCCGGAAGTAGCGTCCGCCGGTCAGATCAGCCACCTGCTGGAGCGACTTCTCGTCCAGCTCAACGGGAATCAGCTGAGTGCGAACGCCCCACGGAGTTTGCACCGGATAGGGAGCCATCCCCTGTGCTCCGACACCGATCGTATACACGCGGATGCCATAGGATGCAGCGATCTTCGCTGCCGTGATCGGATCGATCTCCCCACGGTTGTTCACGCCGTCCGTCAGCACGATCATCACCTTGCTCTTGGCAGGGCTGTCCTTCAACCGGTTCACGCCGTTGGCGATTGCCAGACCAATGGCCGTGCCGTCGGTGATCATGCCGTTCCTGATTTCCCGGAGGAGGTTCTTCAGGACCGGGTAGTCGGTGGTCAGCGGACACTGGGTGAAGCTCTCCGCGGAGAAGACCACGAGTCCAATCCGATCATTTTCCCGACCGTTGATGAACTCTTCGGCTACCTGTTTGGCCGCATCCAACCGGTTCGGCGAAAAATCCTGCGCCAGCATGCTGCCCGAGATGTCCAGCACCAGTACGATGTCGATCCCTTCCGTGGAGATATTCTGTCTGCTGGAGATGGACTGCGGCCGGGCGAGCGCGACGACGAGCAATCCCAGACCGGCAAGCCTCAGAACCGCGGGTGCGTGACGGAACCGTTCCCGGAATGTTCGCGGCACCCCGGCAAACGGCTCGAGCGAAGAGTAGCGCAGGTCTGCCATCATCTTTCTGCGGCGCCGCCAGAATGCTGCTCCCAGCACCGGGATCAGCAGGAGGAGCCAGAGCGCGGCCGGATGCGCAAACGTATCACCCAGCATGGACCTCCTCCTCCCGATCCACAGGCGCAGAAACCGGAATCAGCGTCCGAACGATCTCGTAGGCCCATGTCAGCTCGCGGACATGTTCCTCCGGTGTCGGCTGATACTTGGCGAATTTCACGAGATCTGCCGTGGTCAGGAATGAGCGGAGAATGCGCACGACACGTTCCGCCTCGGGAATCGCGGCAAGCTCCTGCAACAGCTCGTCCGAAGTCACCTCGAGCGCCGGTATGGAGAACCGCGCACCGAGGAAGCGCCGCACAACTTCCGTCACGGCCGAGTAGTATTCTTTCACTCTGCCCTGCTGCCAGAACCGGCTGTCCTCGATTTCCCTCAGGGCCATGAGGGCAATCTCATGCGGGGGGAGTACCCGCGACAGCGGCATCTGCTCACCCTCCCGTCGTTTCCGCGACAGGCGGCGCCAGAGGTAGATTGCCTCGCCGACCACCAGTGCCGTGAGCAGCAAGAGTTCCGGAGTCCAGTCGGCAAGAGTCCGGGGAACGCTCAACGGCCCCTTGATGTCTTTCAGGTCGCCCTGCGGGTCCACCGCAACGGTCGTCATGCGGAGGGGAATCGGCGACGTCGAGACGTCGAGCCGGTCGCCGGCAACGGAATCGACCAGCGCAAAACGGATCGGAGGAATGACATGGGAGCCGGAGTCGAAGCTCGTCAGGATGAACCTCCACCGCACGATGCGGCTCTCTCCTTCGCTCCGCCATCCGAGTGAATCAGACCGAAGCACTTCGAACGCGCCAAGCGTATCGCCGACGATGGGTACGACCCGGACGCTCTGGGCCGGCAGGGTTACCTCGGTCTGCACGGCGATCCACCGGCCGATCTGGTACGAGGACGAGTCCGTCCATGCGCGGGCCGACGGTTGAGCCGACAGGGGAGCCGCCGTGAAGAGCAGTGCGATCGCCAGCTTGACCACAGCGCCGGGGATATTCCAGTCCGCCAACATCACCAACGCGCCTCCCGCCGTCGGAAGAAATCGATCATCGGCTTCATGTACGATTGGTCGAGGCGCACCTCGACCGCGTCCAGCTTCGCCTGGAGGAAGAGGGATCTCCGGGCTTCGGCGCGAGTCTGCCAGTACCGTCGGTGGGCATCGCGGACCCGCGGATGCGATGTATCGATCCACCGCTGCATCCCTTCCTCGGCATCTTTCAGGGCGACCAGTCCGACCGGAGGAAGGTTGATCTCTCGTGGATCCACGAGAATCACTCCGACCAGATCATGGCGCTTGCCGGCGATCCGCAAAGCCCGGTCGTAGCCGTCATCCATGAAGTCCGATATCAGGAAAACGATGCTCCGCTTCTTCTGAGCCTGGTTGAGGTACTCGACGGCAGAGCGGATGCTGGTTCGAGCGGCAGCGGGCTCGAACGAGAGGAGTTCACGGACGATCCGCAGAGCATGTGAACGCCCCTTGCGGGGAGGGATGAATTTCTCGATCCGGTCGGTGAAGAGCATTGCGCCGACCTTGTCGTTGTTCTTCATGGCGGAGAAGGCCAGAATGGCGCTCAGCTCCACCGCAATATCGCGCTTCAGCGATTCTCCCGAACCGAAGAACTGCGAACCGCTCATGTCCACCATGAGCATGACGGTAAGCTCCCGCTCCTCCTCGAAGATCTTGATGAAGGGATGGTTGAAGCGCGCCGTCACATTCCAGTCGATGCTGCGGATATCGTCCCCCGGCTGGTACTCCCGCACTTCCCGGAACTCCATCCCCCGTCCCTTGAAGACAGAATGGTACTCACCCGAGAAGACCTGGTTCACAAGCCCGCGGGTGCGGATCTCGAGCTGACGCACCTTTTTGAGAAGTTCTTTCGTTTCCACGGCTGACGCCGGCGTTCGGGATGGTGATGCCGGTCTTACGGCACTTCGACTTGGTTGAGGATTTCCTGCACGACGTGCTCGGAAGTAATCTCCTCTGCCTCCGCTTCGTAGGTGACGGCAACGCGATGCCGCAGCACATCCATCGCCAGCGCGCGAACGTCTTCCGGAATGACATACCCCCGGCGCTTAATGAAGGCGTGGGCCTTGGCAGCAAGGGCGAGGTTGATGGTGGCCCGCGGCGAGGCACCGTAACTGATGAGGGGCGCGAGTTTCTCCAGCTTGAACGAGGCCGGCTCACGTGTGGCAAACACGATGTCGAGGATGTATCGTTCGATCTTCTCATCCATATAGACATGTTTCACGGCCTCCCGCGCAGCCAGAATGTCGCGCGGGGACACGACCGGAGACCCGGGGATCGGCATCCCGTTCATGTTCAGTCGCATGATGGCCCGCTCCTCATCCCTCGACGGATAGCCGATCTTCACCTTGAGCATGAACCGATCGACCTGGGCTTCCGGCAACGGGTAGGTTCCCTCCT
>CAYXMK010000074.1:0-3233 GCA_964465905.1 uncultured Ignavibacteriaceae bacterium
AAGAAAGGTCCCGTGTGCCACCGGGCGTAGCTCAATGAAGCATCGACCGAATCTTGGTCACGACCATGTCGATGGCGACGGTGTTCTCCGAGCCGCGGGGAATGATGACATCCGCCCACTGCTTGCTCGGCTCCACGAATTCCACGTGCATGGGTTTGACGGTCGTGACGTACTGGTGAATCACCGAATCGAGACTCCGGCCTCGTTCCTGGATGTCGCGCCGGATACGACGAAGGAGACGTTCATCGGCATCAGTATCGATGAAGATCTTAATATCCATCAGGTCGCGCAGTTCCCTCTCGACGAAGATGAGAATTCCCTCCACAATGAGAATCGGCGTCGGGTCGATGCGAGCCGTGGCAGATGTCCGACGATGGGTGGCGTAGTCATAGACCGGGATCTCGACGCTCCTCCCCTGCCGGAGCTCCCGCAGGTGCCGCACCAGCAGATCGGTCTCCAGTGCGTTGGGATGATCGAAGTTGATCTCCGAAGCGGGAAGGCCCCCGTACTCCGACAGATCCTTGTAGTAGGCATCGTGGGCAATCACCGCCACGCCGTGGGGGTCCAGGGACTCGAGGATGCGTTTCGTGACGGAGGTCTTGCCGGAACCCGTTCCCCCCGCAAGCCCGATGATGATCGTTTGCATACGTTCTCTCGGTGATGTGAGCTTCGCCCGATAACCGGCATGCAATATACGCCGCAACGTTCCATTCCGCAACATTCGATTGAAAATCTCCGGAGTTTTCGCGATGTTGGCGTGCACACAACCGTGGATCGTCCGATACACCCCTGACCATGGATTTCTTCCTTCTGGGCGTGCTCCTTCTGTACTGGACTCTCATCGCGATCCTTCTCTACGGCATCGCCAGAACTCGGGACGATGCGTCGAATACCAGCCAGCCCTTTGTCTCGGTGATCGTGGCAGCCCGGAACGAAGAACAGACCCTCCCGAACTGTCTCTCGTCTCTCGCCGTCCAGACGTATCCACCCGGCCTCTTCGAAGTAATCGTTGTCAACGATCATTCTGAGGACGGAACGGCACGTGTGTGCACGGCGTTTGCAGGTCGCTTCCAGCATTTCCACGCACTTGTCCCTGAGCCGGACCCTGTCTTGCGCGGAAAGACGAATGCCCTTGCCCGCGGCATCGCCGCCGCCGCCGGAGAGATCATCATGGTCACGGACGCCGATTGCACGGTCCCTCCGACATGGATCGAATCCACAGTCCGACGCTACAACCCCAAGGTTGGCCTTGTGGGAGGAGTCACCGTTCAGCGAGCAACCGGCCCGTTCACGGGCGCGCAGTCACTCGACTGGGCCTTTCTGCTGGGTCTCGCCGCGTCTGCGGTCAACCTCCGGAATCCCCTCAGCACCATCGGCAACAACCTCTCCTTTCGCCGCTCCGCCTATGAGGAAGTGGGGGGATATCGCTCCATCAAGTTCAGCGTCACGGAAGACTACGCGTTGTTTCAGGCCATTGTCCGGACCGGGTGCTGGGAATACTACTATCTTCTTGACCCCGCCCACCTTGTCGTCTCAGAACCCTGTTCGACGCTCCGCGAGCTCGTCCGGCAGAAGCAGCGCTGGGGGAAGGGAGGATTGGACATGAAAGCCAGCGGGCTGGCCGTGATGGCCATCGGTTTCCTCATGCACGCGGGGATTGTCGGTGGTCTTCTGCTGGGCGCCTGGGAATTGTCCGCCTCCGTCTTTCTCGGAAAAGCCATCGGTGACTACACATTCCTCCAGGCCGTGTTGAAGAGAATCGATCGTTTGCAGGACAGGAAGTACTTCTACTGGTTCGAATTGTACTACCTTCTCTATGTTTTGCTGCTCCCCTTTATTGTCTTCTTCGGCGGCAAGGTACGCTGGAAAGGGCGGGAGTATTGACCGGGTTTCTCGATAACGCCCTCTTCGCTCCCTTCTTCCAGTATGCGGAGACCCACTACCGGTTTCCCTTCGTCCCGAGCATTCTCTGGAAGCCGGAACCGGAGTTGATCGCCGATGCTCCCTCCTTTGCGGTACCGGGCCGGTCGCTGCCCATCCTCATTCTTGTCAAAGATGCGCACCGGTTCCCCGTGCACATGACGTCACTGCGTGCGCGGATGTCTCAGGGGCGAATGGTTCTTCTCGAGAGGGAATGGTCACCGCCGGCTCAGCCCATCCGTTCCCGTCTGTGGTGGACTGTGCTCGAGCTTCCCCGTCCCGCCGTATCAGGCTGGGTGGATGTGGATGTCGAATTTCACGTCACTCTTGGCACGCGCAAGCGCGTTCACCGCAACGACAACCATCGCACGCTCGCGCATCGACCGCTCCGGGTCTACATCGCCCAGGATCCGCTTCCGGGCCACTCCTCCTTTCAGTATGGGGATGCCCACACCCACAGTTCCTTCACGGACGACCAGGTGGAGTTCGGTTCGCCGATCGAGGGGGCTATTCCGCTTGCCCGCGCCCTCGGGCTTTCGTTCTTTGCGGTCACGGATCACTCGTACGACCTCGATGATTCGGTTGAGGACTGCCTCATCAACGACCCGGCTCTCCCCAAATGGAAGGAATTCCAGAGTGTTGTGGACCGGGTCAATGCCCGTGAACGGGACTTCAGGGTCCTGCGAGGCGAGGAAGTGTCCTGCCGCAACGGGTCCGGGAGGAACGTGCACCTCCTGCTGATCGGCAATCGCCAGTTTGTCCCGGGATCGGGAGACGGAGCAGAGCGATGGCTTCAATGGGCCAGCGAACATGACATCCCCGCGGCGGTTCATCTCGCGGGGGCGCACACGGCGGTCTTTGCCGCTCACCCGTTTGAGCCGGTGCCGCTGCTCCAGCGCCTGCTTCTGGGGAGGGATTCCTGGCAGGAAGGAGACCTCGACACGCCCGTGCTGTCCGGACTGCAGATTGCCAACGGGTCCCTGGGAGTCTTTCCCGACGAAGCCGTGCGGCGGTGGGTCGGCATGCTCCTCCGCGGGAGGCGACCTGTCATCATTGGCGGGAACGATGCCCACGGCAACTTCAACCGGTTCCGACAGGTGCACATTCCCTTTGTCAGACTTCGGGAAGACTACCGGCAGATCTTCGGTCGTGTCAAGACCGGAGTCGCGGTGCCACACAGCTCCGGAGAAGGTGCACTCGTCGCCGCTCTGAAATCCGGACGATCATGCGTCACCGACGGTCCCTCCTGCTCGATGACGGTTCAGGCAAAGGATGGGGCGGTGTACATGATGGGTTCCGTGGCAAAGACCAGA
>CAYXMK010000074.1:3243-10245 GCA_964465905.1 uncultured Ignavibacteriaceae bacterium
TCACGGTGAGAGTTGAAGTGTCGTCCACGAGGGATTTCGGACACTTACAGTGGGTGCGGTTATGGGAAGGGAAAATCGGAGATGCAAAAGAACGGCTGATCGCAGAAGCGACGCTTGGGGCGGAGTATGAGAGCGTCCTGACGTTTCCGCACGAGTCATCGGCTGCCGGCTATATCCGTGCCGAGGTCTGCACGTCCGCCGCGAATCCCTTCAGCGGACGTTCGCACGTTGCCCTCTCCAATCCGATCTGGTTTGAGCCGTAGCGCAACCCCCGACGCATCGCGAAGCACCTGGCAGGTCTCTGCGTTTGGACTGGTGGCCTGCTTCCGGCTTTGAGGAATGGAATCCTTGGCACACAATTGCGTAAAGGGATGAGCGTCGGCCGTTCCCGCTGGCCGGCTGGAGAGCGGACAATGGAACAAAGCAAAGGGGCTGACCTCGAGGTCAGCCCCTTTCGGTACAGCGGAGAGGTTCGGTAGTATTACCCGCTTCGCTGACGCGCGCTGGCGATGCCGAGTCGCTTGAGCTTGTAGCGCAGGGTCTGTTCTGTCATTCCCAGGAAGGTAGCGGCCCGCGATTGGTTGAAGCCGAAACGCGAGAGGGCTCGTTCGATGATGCCTTTCTCGATGACATCCAGGGAATTGTCGAGAACGAACGCCTGTCCTCCCAGCACGTTGTTGATCATCTTCACGACCTCGGTCTTCTCATCGGCCAGTTCTGGCGGCAGCGCAAACTTGCCGTCGGTCGAAAAGAGCACCGACTTGTCGACCACAGCTTTCAGTTCCCGTATGTTTTCCCGCCAGCTATGCCGTACGAGAACATCCACTGCATTGATATCCAGCGCGACGTCCTTGATCCCGAGATCGCGGGAGATTTCAGAAACGAAGTGCTTTGCCAGGAGCGGAATATCCTCCGGGCGATCGCGCAGCGGAGCGATGCTGACGAGCTCAAAGTTCTTGAGGGCCGCTCCGAGGCCCTCGAACAGCTTATGGTCCTCCTGCAGGTCTTTGGGTTGGCGCTTCATCGTCAGGATGAGGCGGACCTGAACTGGCTTGGCCGTCGTGGCGCCCATCCGCTTTGTCTTCCGTTCCTTGATGAAGTCCGCGAGCTTCATCTGAAGACGGAAGCTCGCCTCCTCCGCCTCTTCGATCAGCAGAGTGCCACCGTGAGCCAGTTCAAAGACCCCCCGCTTCGTGGTGGGGGGCATCCCGGGCACTCCTTTTTCAAACCCGAAGAGCACAGCTTCGAGCTCACGATCGTCCACGACGGACGCGTTGACGGCAACGAAGGGATGAGACTCCTGGTCCTTCCCCTTGTAGCGCTCCGCGTGAATGTTCTTCGCCACAGCCCCTTTGCCAGTCCCCACCTCACCGACGATCAGAACGTCCTTGTCGTTCTTCGTGAGCTTCGCAATCTGCTTTCGGAGATTTTCGGAAGCCCTGCTGCGACCGATAATCTGGTAGTCCATACGTTGACCCTCGTACTGTGCCCCCCTATGTGTCCGAATCTCCTTTGCCGAAGATTCTGACGACGATTCGTTGGAAGAAACTAGGAGCTGGTTCGTGTCGGGCGCGGTGTAAAAAGCCTTCCATGAAACGTTTCCGGGTTAAGAAAATGACGAACAACGAGATTATCAATACCGTCGCGCCAACGACTAATATGTTCAGCATCAGAAACCAGCTCTCGTTCATAGAATTCGCCCTTGATGCTCGTAATGAAGCTCAGACGCAAGCTAAAGAAAAGGACCAACAAGAGCAAGTTCATGAACGTCAGGTAGTGGCCGAGATTGACGAAATGCTGAAACGTCTCAAACTCGACGGACTTCACATACGAGAAGTAATGCAGAACCTCGAAGGAGGCGAATGGAAGAAAGAGAAACACGATCTTTTCGATGTATGCCCCCTGCGGCGGATCCTTCTGATACTGGTAGCCGAAGAAGATCAAGACGAAGAAGATGCACAGGATATTGAGGTAGACGACATTCATGTACAGCGGCCTGTTCACGAGGAGGATGAAGTTGTTGCCCTCCAGATACGGGTAGATCTCGCGAACCCTTCTCAGTTTCGCATCCGCGAAGAGGGAACCCACGGGAAGCCCCTCTTTCCACGCCGGCAACGAGATCCGATTCGCGACTTCGGCCGGAGTGGGATCAGCGACACCCTCCTTCTGGAGCGCGGTCACGGCTCTGTCAACGGCAACGAAGTCCCTGACTTCCGGCGTCTTGTAGGAGTGTCGCGGATCAACGATGAAAGGATGATAGTAGTATGCAAACACGCCGCCCGCAATGACCAGTGTGACGGCGTACTTCTTCCACACCCGGATATCGCGGAAGAAGGAGTCGATCACGACGAAGACGACGGCAAACGTCTGCGCGAGGGGGAACAGCACCATCGTTAGGTACTGGAAGGAATAGAAATTGGCATACTGCACGCCCGCGAGGAAAGCACGCCCGACAAAGAGATGCACGAATTGAAGCGCACCGATGGTGAAGAAAACTGCGAAGTTGAGGATGAGGGGTTTGTTCTTCGGGTTGGGTTCCCGCACGAACGAGATAATGGTGACAATCGAGGCGAGTGCCATGAACGCGTACATGGCCAGAGCCACGGGCTTCTCTACCATATGCGGAAGCACAGCATAGGCGAACCCCGCAACGGCGAGCGCCACTCCCCATGAAAGCAGGATCTTCTTCCCGAGCGTCATGTTCCGGATACTCGCTGGAGAACCTCTTGACGTGAAGATAGGAGGCACCGTTGAATATGTCAAGCACCAAATGAATTTTTTTTTGATTATGTGACTCCAGTCAACTGAAAAAATCGGTCCAGTTCACGTATTTTGGCCAAAATGAGCCAAAAACAGAAATTCTCGAATATCCGCGCAGTCCTAACTCAGCAATTTTCACTTGACAGTAACAAAAAAACCGCTAATATTCACCCCATAAAACGGTTCAAGCCTATGCTTGACTCGTCCTCACAATCCACATCATCTCTCCTCCCACCTTTTTTTAAGGAGCGTCACAATGTCTACCTCCCGTTTGTTCGTCCGCATCCGTGCCATCATCCTTGCCGTTGTGCTGACGATCGGCACGAACTACGCCCTCTCTCTTGCCGCAGAATCGGATTTCGGCCTGGCTGATCGCAGCGGCGGAACGCAGACGGTCGATATGCCGCGTCCGTCCCGCAGCGGCGGAACCCAGACGGTCGACATGCCGCGCCCGTCTCGCAGCGGCGGAACGCAGACGGTCGACATGCCGCGTCCGTCTCGCAGTGGCGGAACGCAGACGGTCGATATGCCGCGTCCGTCTCGCAGCGGCGGCACGCAAACCGTCGATATGCCGCGCCCCGGAACGGTTCCAACGGATTAAGACAAGCGCAGCCCTTGGGCGTGTATCTCGCGATCGCGGACCCACCCGGATATCCGCAGGCGCGAGGTGCTGATTTCCTCCGTACCACCTCAAGGCATCACGCGCCTGCTCGAGACGTGATGCCCTGAAGATCACCCGATCCGTTGAAGGCCGGCTCCAGGATCTCAGATGATCCGAGGCCGGCCTTTCTCTTTGCGTGTCCTCGCTTTTCTTCCTATCTTAAGCAGAAGAAGCATCAACATCACCAGGACTCCTCGAGACCATGCCTCCATCTCCGCCTGCGGCGCATTCTCAGAGCGGTGAGCCGCAGCGACTGCTGACGGTTCCCCGTATTCTCCTGCACCTGGGTCTCTTTCTTCTCACGTTCTTCACCGCGCTGGTCGCGGGCGTTCAGTGGGGATATCGCGACCCCTTCGAGCTTTCGAATCTCCGCTACGGAATCGAGTATGCCTCTGCTCTCATGTTCTTTCTGACGGCGCACGAATTCGGTCACTATCTTGCGGCGCGAGTCCATGGCGTCGCGGCAACACTCCCGTACTACATCCCGTTTCCGCCGAATCCCTTTGTAATCAATTTCGGAACCCTCGGTGCCGTCATTCGCACGCGAAGTCCGATCCCGTCGCGGAAGGCCATGTTCGATATCGGAGCCGCCGGGCCAATCGCCGGTTTCGTCGTCAGCATTGGACTCCTCGTCTACGGATTCCTGAATCTTCCCGGTCCTGACTTCATTCTGCAGATCCATCCCGACTTCGACTTCCCGAGCGGAGGGTCGAGCGATCCGAATTCCATTCAGCTCGAATTCGGACCAACGCTTCTCTATCAGTTCCTGTCCACGGTACTCACGAATCCGGCGCGTGAGTTCGTGCCTCCGATGTCGGAAATGTACCACTACCCTTTTCTCTGTGTCGGCTGGTTCGGGTTGTTCGTCACTGCCATGAACCTGATGCCAATCGGTCAATTCGACGGCGGACACATCATCTATACGATGTTCGGCAGACTCCAGGCAAAGATCTCGTTCATCGCGTTCGGCGTTCTCCTCCTCCTCGGGCTTCCGGCTGTTCTTGACGGAATTCTTCGCACCCTTCTGAATCAGTCGGAAACCCAAC
The DNA here is from genome assembly GCA_964465905.1 of uncultured Ignavibacteriaceae bacterium. Classification (GTDB taxonomy): domain Bacteria; phylum Bacteroidota; class Ignavibacteria; order UBA10030; family UBA10030; genus CAYXMK01. Next base: position 7,711 of record CAYXMK010000074.1, read on the forward strand.
TGGTACCCCTGGCGCAGTACAGCTGGGTCGGTTGGTTCCTCTGGGCACTGATTTCGTATTTCTTCGTCAAGCTGGAGCATCCCCCGCTGGAGGATGAGACTCCCCTGGATCCCGCACGCCTCCTGATCGGATGGCTTACCATGGCAATCTTCATCTTCAGTTTTTCACTGGTCCCCTTTGCGATCAGTTTTTGATAGTTGCTTCTGAGGAAGACAATGCGTACCATGACCGTGCACACCAGCAGAAAGGTCCCCCGCCTCCACTTGCTACGATTTCGTTCCACCGTCTTGCTGTGCCTGTGATCCCGGAGCCTCGCATCCTGCAGTCCATTCGCCACGGAGCAGAGACCGTATCGTGATCCATCGGATTTCCTCCGCAGGTGCGCGAACGCGCTGGTGGGCAGTGGTTCTTCTCCTTGCCCTGCCGGCGTGTGAGGAGCCCCGCGACGGTATTGTCGATTCTTCAGACACTCCGCCGCGCCTCGTCGAGTCATTCCTCTCCCCGCGTTCGGTCAATACCGACACGATGGCAGTGGGTGCCGTCCAGAATCCCGAAGACGAGCTTGAGATCCGCATTGTGCTCCGGGCAACCGTGGTGCATCCGCTCGGAGCCGCCGGCGTGCATGTCGTTCGTGCGTTCGTCACGGACCCTGACGGGAATGAGCGGGTTGCCGGCACGCTCCATCCGGAATCGGTCGGAGGCGACAGCACAGCGTTCGCTGGCGAGACCATCCTCACGGTGCGTCGATCTGAAATCGGAACCTTCTCCGTCAACATCACGGCCTTCAGCAGATCGGGCCTGGCCAGCACGACGCGCCGGATTCCCCTCGTCATCAGCCGCCTGAACAGGCCCCCTGAATTGTCCAATCTTCAGGCACCGGACACACTGGTGCTGGGGGGCATGACCCAGCTCGTGCCGCTTGAGGTTCGTGCGACCGATCCCGACGGGCAGACCGACATTCGGCGAGTGCAGTTCAACTCCTTCCTCCCCGACGGATCAGCGTCAAGGGGCAACCCGTTTCCGATGTACGACGACGGAGGCGGTGCCATCATCGGTGAACCTGATGTTCGCAGCGGTGATCGGATCGAAGGGGATTCTGTGTACACCCTGACCATCGCACTCTCCCCCACCGTTACACCGGGCACGTATCGCTTCGAATTTCAGGCATTCGACCGCCTCAACGCCGTCAGCGGGATTCTGAAGCACAATCTCGTGGTGCGTCCGTGAGGACGATCCTGTGCACGGCAGCTTCCGTTCTTCTGCTGAGTCCCGTTTCGGCTCAGACCCCTCAGGATTTTGCGCTTCCCGAAACCGGCCGATCGAACCTTCCCGCCAGCAACTCTGCCAGCGTGCTGCTGGTGTCGAACGACACACTCTGGTTCGGCACCTCCCGGGGGTTGACCGTCACGACCGACGCGGGGATCTCCTGGTACCGTCTTGCAAACACGGCCTCGTTCAACGACCGGGGAATTTCCGCCATCGCCGTGCGAGGGCCGGTGGTGTGGGCAGCCGTGGGGTATTCGGACAGGATCAATGGAGACGACGTCAGCGTCGGCGGGGGCCTCCACGTCTCCACGAACGGTGGTGAGACGTGGCGACATGTCCCTCAGCCGGTGGACACGGGGACGATCGATACCCTGACCTACGGCATCAACAGGATTCGCGCACTCGCAGTCACCGTTGCTCAACAGAATATCACGTGGGACATCGCCCTGACAGGCAACGCAGTCTGGATCGCGAGTTTCGCCGGAATGCTGCGGCGCTCGACCGACGGGGGCGGAACATGGGAACGCGTCGTGCTTCCTCCCGACGGTTCCGTGGATTCGATTGCGCCCGAGGACATTCTCGATTTCGATCTTTCCCCTTCGGGGGGCGCACTCGGACTTCGGGAGAACCTGAATCACCGCGTCTTTTCGGTGTTCGCGTCGGACGATTCCGTGATCTGGGTTGGCACTGCGGGAGGGATCAACAAGAGCATCGACGGCGGGATCCGCTGGAGGAAGTTCAATCATCAGAATCAGGATCGCCCGATTTCCGGGAATTTCGTCGTTGCCATCAATGAGCAGCGGTTCGGCAGCAGGCGACGCATCTGGGCTGTGACGGTGAACGCCGTCGATCGGGATGAACGGGCCGGGGTGAGTTTCTCCGAGGACGGGGGTCTCTCCTGGTCCACGACACTTCTCGGTGAGCGGGCCCACAACATAGCATTCCGAGATTCCATCGTCTACGTGGCGACCAACAGGGGGGTATTCCGCTCAGGCGATCACGGAGGATCATGGACGTTGAGCGGGACCGTTTGGGACCCTCTCACCCTCCAGAGGTTTGTTTCCCCCGCTGTCTATGCCGTCGGCGTCAAGCAGGACACGGTATGGATCGCGGGTCCCGAGGGAATCGCCTACACGCTGGATCGCCCTTCGTCGCCATTTGGGACATCGTGGAAAATCTTCCGGACGTACCAACCGGTGAGTCCGGGAACGGAGGTCTACGCGTTTCCGTCTCCGTTCTCGCCGGATGACGAGGTGGCCCGCATTCACT
>CAYXMK010000075.1:0-5246 GCA_964465905.1 uncultured Ignavibacteriaceae bacterium
CACGGCAGCCGGTCGCTCAGCCGGCGCACGCGGCCTTTGGCGATCCAGGTTTCCATCATGCCTTTGACGGCGCCCGGCTCGGCGTCGAAGCGGCGCGCCAGATCGTCGAGCGAAGCCCGCTTGCGCTCCGCCAGGAAGGTTTTGAGCTCGATCAGCAGCATTGCAGCCACGTCGGTCGGAAGGCCGAGGCGGGCGTACTCCTCCACGCATCGAATCGTCGTGTTGTCCAGGAACTCCAGGGCCGAAGGCGTGATCTTCGCTGCGATGATTGCCGAAACGGTCTCTGCAGCATCGTTCATGGAGTCAAAGAACGCAAGCATGGTCTTGCTGGTTTCCGGTTTCGGGATCAGTTTGACAAGGATCCTCGTGAAGACCCCGAGGGTCCCTTCTGACCCGACCATCAAGTCCTTGAGGTTGTATCCTGCGGCATCCTTCACAACCTTCCCCCCCGTGCGCATCAAGTCGCCGGAAGGGAGAATGACCTCCATGCCGAGAACATAGTCCTTGGTCACGCCGTACTTCAATCCCCGTAGTCCACCGGCGTTTTCCGCGACGTTTCCCCCGATCGTGCAGATGGAGGAGCTCCCGGGGTCTGGCGGATAGAGGAGTCCTCTCCGCTCCACCGCGCTGTGGAGTTCTCCGGTAATGACGCCCGGTTCAACCCAGGCGGTCAGGTTTCGGTCGTCGATTTCGAGAATTCGATTCCAGTGGCCTGTCAGGAGCACAATACAGTCTTCCACCGGCAGAGAGCCTCCGCTCAATCCCGTTCCCGCTCCGCGCGGCACAACTGCGAAGATCTCCTCATTCGCGAGCCTGAGAATCTGTGAGACTTGATCCGGCGAATCAGGGCGGACGATGGCTTCCGGGATTTGCTTGAGGAGCGGCGTACCATCGTAGGAATAGACTATCTTGTCTTCCGGGGATGTGAAGACGTTGCGGGATCCGACGATTTCCCGCAGTCGGGAAAGAACTCTCTCGTTCATCATGGTGAGCTAAAGTAGCGGTTCACGGTGTGAAAATCAAGAACGGAGCGTGATCGACGCGCCACAGGAATACGTGCCACGGCAACCGCGCGAATGTATTGTTTCTCCATCCATTTTGGCATATCTTCATACGGTTCATTCGAAGAAATCAGACGAGGAGATCGCATGCCGCCGAAACGCAGATCGTGGGCAGAACCGTTCAAGATCAAGGTCGTTGAGCCGCTCAAGATGACCACACCGGAATTCCGCTCCAAGGCCCTTCGAGAGGCGGGATACAACACCTTCCTCCTCCGTTCTGAGGACGTGTACATCGATCTCCTGACCGATAGCGGCACCAATGCGATGAGTGACTACCAGTGGGCGGGGATGATGCTGGGAGATGAGGCCTATGCCGGTAGCAAGAACTTCTATCATCTTGAGGCGAAGGTGCAGGAGTTCTACGGGTACCGGCACGTTGTTCCGACGCACCAGGGCCGCGGAGCCGAGCATCTCATTTCGAAGATCCTGATCAAGCCGGGCGACTTCATCCCCGGAAACATGTACTTCACGACGACGCGCCTTCACCAGGAGCTGGCCGGAGGCACGTTCGTCGATGTGATCATCGACGAGGCCCACGATCCCTCCAATCCTCACCCGTTCAAGGGAAACATCGACCTTCAGAAGCTGGAAGATCTGATCAAGAAGGTTGGAGCTTCGAAGATTCCGTATGTGTCGGTCGCTGGTACAGTGAACATGGCTGGCGGTCAGCCTGTGTCGATGAAGAATCTCCGTGATGTCAGGAACCTTACCGCGAAACACGGCATTCGCGTTATCTTCGATGCCACGCGGGCCGTGGAGAACGCGTATTTCGTGAAACAGCGGGAGGAAGGGTATGCAAACAGGAGTATCGCGGAGATCTTGAAGGAGCAGTGCAGCTATACCGACGGCTGCACCATGAGCGGTAAGAAGGACCTCCTGGTCAATATCGGCGGCTTCCTGGCGGTCAACGACCAGGAGATCTTCGAAGAAGCCCGGAACCTCGTTGTTGTCTACGAGGGTTTGCACACCTATGGAGGACTTGCCGGTCGGGACATGGAAGCGATGGCTCGCGGCATCGAGGAAGCCGTTCAGGAAGATCACATCCGCGCACGCATCGGGCAGGTGGAATATGTCGGTCAGAAACTTCTCGACGCGAGAATCCCGATCGTCGTGCCTGTGGGGGGACACGCCATCTTCCTGGATGCCAAGTCATTTCTCCCGCACCTGAAACAGGTGGAGTTCCCCGCCCAGACGCTGGCCGCCGAACTCTACGCCGAATCCGGTATCCGTTCCATGGAACGCGGCATCGTTTCGGCCGGTCGAAACAAGCAGACGGGAGACCACTACTATCCGAAATTGGAGCTGGTGCGTTTGACGTTCCCCCGGCGCGTGTACACGCAGGCCCACTGCGACGTCACGGCTGAGGCAGTCGAGGCCGTCTTCGAACGCCGAAACCAGATCCGCGGACTCAAGATGGTGTATGAGCCGAAGTATCTCCGTTTCTTCCAGGCCCGGTTCGAGAAGCTGTGAACGGAGAAACCCACCAGCCCGGCGGAGATTTGTCGCAATGAAGCAGGTACGCACATTTTTCATCCTCCTCGGATGGTTCGCCCTGGCGGGCTGTGGGGACGCTCGCCCGGAGCGACCGGCAGAGCCGGCGACCGGCCGTGTCGATTCGCTCGTCGAGTTCCAGAAAGCTCTTGGGCCGGACATCCTGGCTACTCTCACCGACGCGGAACGGGCACTCCTGAAGGATAAGCTGTGCAACGCCGGACGATACGAATGCTGTATCGAACCCGGGTGCGATATGTGTATCGAGCGGACGGGATCCTGCGAATGCTATACCAACTTGAAGAAGCAGGAGAAGATCTGTCGTGAATGCTACGTCGGTTACCGCAAGGGTAGGGGAAGAATCAAGACTGTGGATTTGACGAAGTTGAAGAAGATTCAGGACGGATGAAGCAGGAACAAGCCAAAGGCGCTCCGGAGCACCTTCGGTATTTCACAGACCCTTCTCCCCTCACTCCCCACCTCGCAACCCAGCTCTTCAGCTCAAGCGGCCCTCGTCCACCTGCGATCTGCGCGGGCGAGGACGTTCTTCTGCTAAAGCCCGAGCCGTTCTCTGCTTCCTTTCATTGCTTCGATCACGAAGCGGATGTGCTCGTCGAGCGGAAGGCCGAGTTCTTCCACTCCTCGCTGGATGTCCTCGCGGCTGACGTTCTTGGCGAAGGCCTTGTCTTTGAGCTTCTTCTTGACGGAAGAGACTTCGAGATCGGCGATCTTGTTGGGACGTATCACGGCCACCGCCGCAATGAATCCGCATAACTCATCGCACGCATAGAGCGCTTTGGCCATGAGGGTGTCCCGGGGAACATTCATGTAGTCAGCGTGGCCGAGAATCGCCCGACGTATGTCCTCGGGATATCCCTTCTCCTTCAGGATCTCCGATCCCCTGGAGGGATGGTCGGGAGCCGTGGGAAATTTCTCGTAGTCAAAATCGTGAAGGATCGCCGTCACAGCCCATCGCTCTTCGTCTTCTCCGAACTTGGCCGCGTACGCCCGCATGGCGGCCTCCACGGCATACATGTGCTTGCGCAGAGCATCACTCGTCGTGTACTCGTGCATGAGCGTCAGGGCATCTGCATAGGTCATCGGTGGTTCCTTTCCGAAACGGGCACTATGAACGCCAGAACTTCTTCAGGAATCCCTCCATCGAGGGACAGTGCGGGGCGAGCAGGCACGAAGGACATCTCGGCTTGCGCGCATCGCAGACGTTCCTGCCGTGCCAGATCAGCATGTTGCTGAAGTCGTACCACTCGTTGCGCGGAATGACGGCCATCAGGTCCGTCTCGATCTTCTCCGGATCCTCGTGCCGGCTCAGTCCGAGTCGTTGGGCAAGTCGACGAACATGCGTATCGACCACAACGCCCGAGTTGATCCCGAACGCCCCGCCGAGCACACAGTTCGCGGTCTTTCGTCCTACCCCCGCGAGCGCTGTCAGCTCTTCCATCGTCGACGGGACTTCTCCTCCGTGCTTCTCCACAAGTGCCTTTGTGCAGGCAATGATACTCTTTGCCTTATTCCGGTAGAACCCCGTCGATTTGATATCCTGTTCAAGTTCCTCCTGGCGTGCCGAGGCGAAATCCCGCGCCGTGCGATACTTTTGGAACAGACCCGGCGTGACCTGGTTCACCCGTTCATCGGTACATTGAGCGGAGAGAATCGTGGCAATGAGAAGTTCAAGAGGACGCGAGTGCTCCAGGGCGGTCCTTGCGTTGGGGTACTCCCTTTTCAGGAGCCGGACAATAGTCCGTGCGCGTTTTCTCAGGTCTTGAGCAGATTCCTTGGGCATGCGTGCACCCGCTCAGGTTCGTGTGGCTCGGAAGAATTTCTCAACCGCCGCGGTTGTCCAGGTGTTGACAACGTCGGCAGACGAAAGCCAGCCCTTGCGGGCGACTCCGACGCCGAATCGCACGTCGGCAAGCCCTTCAATGCTGTGGGCATCCGGGTTGATGCAGATCTTGACCCCCTTCTCCTTCGCCAGGCGGACAAACCGCCAGTCGAGGTCGAGGCGGAGCGGATGGGCGTTGATTTCGATGGCCTTCCCCGCGTCGGCGGCAGCCTGAATGACGTCGGCCAAATGCACCGGATACCCTTCACGCTGCAGGAGGAGGCGGCCCGTGGGATGGCCGAGCATCGTGACGTATTTGTTCGTAATGGCTTTGATGAGCCGCGCGGTTGCCTCGGCTTCGGTCATCTTGAAGCGGCTGTGAATCGATGCGACGACGTAGTCGAAGCCGGCAAGGACCCTGTCCGGGAAATCGAGTGATCCGTCCGCCAGAACATCGACCTCTGAGCCGCTGAACAGCCGAAACCCTTTCATGGAATCGTTGAGGGATTCGATTTCCTTCAGTTGCCGACGCACACGCTCCGGCGTCAATCCCCCCGCGTACGCGGCCGACATGCTGTGGTCGGCGATGCCAAGGTACTTCCATCCTTTCGCGCGGGCCGCATCGACCATCTCCTGCAGAGTATTCACCCCGTCGCTGTACGTAGTGTGACAGTGGAATGTCCCTCGCAGATCATCAGCTTCGATCAGCCGGGGCAAGCTCCTCGCCTCTGCCGCCTCGAACTCTCCCGCGTTCTCCCGCAGCTCGGGCGGGACGAACTGCAAACCGAGGGCTTCGTAGATTTCTTCTTCTTCGCGGCACGGCGGAGGTCGCTTTCCCTTCCTCCCGATGACGG
>CAYXMK010000075.1:5256-10138 GCA_964465905.1 uncultured Ignavibacteriaceae bacterium
AGAAGGCGTATTCATTCAAGCTCCATCCACGCTCGCGTGCCCGGGACCGCATCTCGACATTGTGTTCCTTACTCCCCGTGAAGTAGTTCAGCGCGAAGGCGTATTCTCCGTCGGCAACGATCCGGACATCACAATTGATCCCCTGTGTGAGCACGACGCTCGACTTCGTTTCGCCGTGCGCAACGACGCTCTTGACATCGGGATGAGAGACAAACGCCGACATGATCGCGGGCCGGCGGTTTTCCGGGGCGCTCAGGACAATGTCGATGTCGCCGATGATTTCCTTCCGTCTCCTGACGCTTCCGGCGATCTCACCCCTCCGGACGCCCGGGACCTTCAGCAGATGGTTGAGGATTGCGGTTGCGGCCTCCTCCGCTTCCGGATAGAGATGCTTCTGCGCGTGCGTCGCAACCATGTCGAGACCGCGCAGGATATTCTCTTCGGTCTTCGCGCCAAATCCCTCGAGGTTCCTTAATCGCTGCAGCTGCGCGGCAGCTCGGAGCTCCTCAAGGGAGGTGATCTTCAACTTCTCGTAGAGAATCTTGATCTTCTTCGGTCCGAGTCCCGGAATGCGCATCATCTCGGGGACGCCGGGAGGGAGCTGACGGCGGATCTCCTCGTAGTATGTCATCTTCCCCGTCCGGATCAGCTCAGAGATCTTCTCCGCAAGACCTTTCCCGATGCCCTTCACGGTTTCCAGCTCATCCCTCTCCACCAGCTCACGCAGATCCGTCGGCAGTCCCTCGATGACCCGCGCGGCATTGTGATAGGCGCGGCACTTGAAGGGATTCTCCCCGAGGATTTCCAGAAGTGTGCCGATTTCTTCCAGCACCCGTGCGACGTCGCGCTTATCCATGGTCAGAGGGAAGTGTGAGATCGGCGGCTGGAGTCTCGAGGACGTCCGAAACGGATTGGCGCTCGAACCTGCGGATGGCTTCAAGCACCGGCGTAAGTTCTGTGAACTGCATCAGTTCGGCCCGTAGTTTCGCACCGCGGGGGATGCCTCGGAAGTAGCCGGCATAGTGTTTCCGAAACTCGATTACACCCTTCCGTTCCCCCTTCACCTCCACAGCGAGGCGGAGGTGTTCTTCGAGCACACGGATCCGTTCCTGGAGGTCCGGTGGAGGCGGTGGCGTTCCCGTTGCACGAAACTCCTTTGTCTGCCGAAAGATCCACGGATTATCAATGGCCCCGCGGCCGATCATCACACCGTCGCAGCCCGTCACTCGAAAAACCTCCTCGATCCGCTCGGGAGTTGTCAGACTCCCGTTGACGATGATGGGGAGTGACACGGCTTCCTTGACACGGGGAATCCATGAGAAATCGGGGTCGCCTTTGTGCCCCTGTTCGCGGGTTCTGCAGTGAATGGTGAGGGCCTTGATGCCGGTCTGTTCCAGCATCCTGGCGACCTCCACGATGCGGATATTCTCCTGGTCCTATCCCAGTCGGGTCTTCACGGTGACGGGAATCCTCGTTGTTTTCACGACCCGTCCAACAACTTCCTGCATGCGCGGCAAGTCTCTCAGGAGTCCCGCGCCGGCACCCCGCAGAGCCACGTCCTTGACCCAGCAGCCGCAATTGATATCGATCAGGTCCGGCTCGAAGCTCTCCGCAATCGCCGCGGCACGTTCCATGGAAGCCCCCTCCCCTCCATAGATCTGGATGCCGAAGGGTCGTTCTTCTTCGCGAAAGAGCATCTTGGAACGGGTCTTTGCCGACTCGCGTACAAGTCCCTCGGAATTAACGAACTCCGTGTACACAAGGTCCGCTCCGAGTCGTTTACAGACGACGCGAAAGGCGAGATCTGTGACATCCTCCATGGGAGCCAGAGCGATCGGCCTGTCGATATGGATTGAGCCAATGTACACGTTACACCTGAGTGCAGCCAAGGGAGAATATACGAAAAGCGGCAGGGAGCTACAAGCCGATGAATGTCGTTGGAGGTCGCCGGTGTCCGGCATCTCTGGCTTCGGTCACACGGCGTAGAAGCTTCTGTCCAGACTTCGATACTGTATCGCCTCGCTCAAGTGCTCTGTTCTGATGTCATTGCTTCCGGCGAGGTCGGCGATGGTGCGGGAGACTTTCAGAATACGGTCATAGGCGCGAGCGGACAACCCGAGTTTCTGCATCGCCATCTTCAAAAGCTGCGCCCCGTCATCGGAAATCGCGCAGAACTCCTTGATCTGCCTCGATTCCATATCGGCGTTCGAGAACAACCCCGGCCGTCCGGCGAAGCGGTTCGACTGGATCTGCCGCGCGTTCACGATGCGTTCACGAATCGAAGAAGAGCTCTCCCCCATCCGCTTCGACGAAAGCTCTTCGTACTTGACGGCAGGGACTTCCACATGGATGTCGATGCGGTCCAGGAGGGGTCCGGAGATTTTGGCGACATACTTCTGAATCTGCATCGGTGTGCAGGTGCATTCCTGGTGCGGATTGCCGTAGTTGCCGCAGGGACAGGGGTTCATGGCACAGACAAGCATGAAGTTCGCAGGATAGTCGACGGACATCTTCGAGCGGCTGATGGTAACACGGCCATCTTCAAGGGGCTGGCGCAGGACTTCGAGCACGTTGCGCGCAAATTCCGGCAGTTCGTCCAGAAACAGGACCCCGTGGTGCGACAGGGAGATCTCGCCGGGACGCGGGATGCTTCCGCCTCCCACGAGCGCCGAATCGGATATGGTATGGTGGGGAGAGCGGAAGGGGCGTTCCAGGACCATGGCAGTATTCGGCGGAAGTAGGCCGGCCACAGAGTGTATCTTCGTGGTCTCCAACGCCTCTGCGAACATCATCGGAGGCAGGATCGAGGGAAGGCGCTTCGCGAGCATGGTTTTGCCGGAACCCGGCGGACCGATGAGAATGACATTGTGACCGCCGGCGGCCGCCACCTCGAGCGCCCGCTTGACGCTCTCCTGTCCTTTTACGTCTGCGAAATCGAGTCCATTTCTCCTCTCCTCCTCGAACAGCTTCTTCATATCCACCGTGAACGGCCGCAGCAGCCGGTGTTCCCCCGCGAAAAAGTCACAGGTCTCGCGCAGGGAGCCCATCGGGTACACTTCGATCCCCTCGACGAGGGCTGCCTCCCTGGCATTCTCGCGCGGCACAATCAGCCCCCGGACGCCCCGCCGTCGTGCCTCGAGTGCAACAACGAGAGCACCGTGAACGGGTCGCAGAGTGCCGTCGAGGGCGAGCTCGCCCAGCACGGCCATGTCCCGCAGAATCTCAGACTTCAGCTCCCCCGTGGCAGCTACGATGCCCAGCGCAATCGGCAAGTCAAAGGCCGATCCCTCCTTGCGCATGTCGGCCGGTGCGAGGTTCACGGTGATGCGATGGTTGGGGAACCAGAAGCCGGAATTCTTGACGGCCGCAAAGACCCGCTCGCTGCTCTCCTTCACTGCGGAGTCCGGCAACCCGACAATGTTGAACCTGTGGATCGCCGGTTCGATATGGATCTCGACCTGCACGAGATAGGCGTTGACGCCGAACGTTGCGCTGCTCAGAACCTGGGCAAACATACTCACCTGTCGCTTTGGGTGAATGAGAGACGGGAAAACGGAAGGGCCGCCTCGCACACTCTGAAGCGGCCCCCCGGACGACGAATACTGACGATCCTATCGATGCTGGTGGAGAAAGTCGAGGCGATCCTTGAGCTTCTCCATCGGAATGAGCAGCTTTTCTTTTCCGAAGATAGCCTCTTCCTGGCTGGAGAACACGAGCTCGTACTCTTTGCTCATGACGATGGCTTCTTCGGGACAGACCTCTTCGCAGAATCCACAGAAGATACAACGAACCATGTTGATCTCGAACTTCTCAGGATAGCGCTCTTTCTCCAGCTCTGTCTCGGACGCCTGCACTTCGATTGCAAGCGCCGGGCAGACGCGGGAGCAGAGCCCGCAGGCAACGCATCGCTCGACGCCGTTCTCCTGCACCAGCACCGGACGCCCGCGAAACGATGCGTCGGGCGCGAATTTCTCTTCCGGGTACATGTAGGTGAACTTCGGCCGGAAGATCTGCGCCAGCGTCAGTCGCAGACCTTTGAAGATTTCCGGCAGATATGTCTTTTGCCAGAAGTTCAGGTCTTTCAGTCGGATCATCTTCCCGTTGGATGCCATTGCTGCTCGCCCCTCCGTTCACAGCGCCAGGATTACAACCCCTGTCACCACCACATTCGCCAACGCAAGCGGTAACATCACCTTCCAGCCGATGTTCATAAGCTGATCGTACCGGAACCGCGGCAGGGTCCACCGGATCACGATAAAGAACATCAGAAGGATGACCACCTTCGTGCCGAACGTGGCGATCTGCACGAGACTCAGCGCCATGGGCGAGAGATTCAGAGCCTCGACGTACGGCAGATGCCAGCCGCCTAAGAACAGCGCGGTGATGAACGCGGAGGACGTGACCATGTTCATGTACTCGGCGAGGAAGAACAGGCCGAACTTCATTCCGGTGTACTCGGTGTGGTATCCGCCGACGAGTTCCGGCTCCGCCTCAGGCAAGTCGAAGGGGAGTCGATTCGTTTCGGCAAATGCAGAAATGAAGAACGTGATGAAGGCGACGGGTTGCAGGAAGGCGTTCCAGGCGGGGATCCATCCCGCCAGGTAGCTTGTCTGTGCCTCCACGATGCGGTCCAGCTCCAGCGTTCCCGCCACCATGATCACGCCGATCACCGACAGCCCCATCGATAACTCATAACTGATCATCTGTGCAGATGACCGCAGTCCGCCGAACAGCGAGTACTTGTTGTTGGAGGACCATCCCGCAAGGGTGATGCCGTACACTCCCAGAGACGTGATCGCAGAAATATACAGCACCCCAACGTTCACATCCGCAATCTGAAGCTTGATGGTCCGACCGAAGAGTTCAATCGTATCACCAAATG
>CAYXMK010000076.1:0-10119 GCA_964465905.1 uncultured Ignavibacteriaceae bacterium
CGCTGGGCGTGACATACCACCTGTTCTCCATGAACCACCGGCACAAGATTGTCCTGAAGGTCGCGTGCCCGGCGGATCAGCCCCGGGTGGCCACAGTCAGCCATATCTGGGGCACAGCCAACTGGCATGAGCGCGAGGCCTTCGACATGTTCGGGATCGTGTTCGACGGTCACCCCGATCTTCGGCGCATTCTGCTGCCGGACGACTGGGAGGGTCATCCGCTGAGGAAGAACTACAGAGTCGCGGAGTTCTACAACGGCATGAAGGTCCCCTACTAACCACTGTCCTTCCATCATGCAGAGCAAGACGCTGCCGACGGACTACGTCACCACGCCCGGGAGTCTGAAGACCTCCAGCGGAAAGACTGTCCGCACGGAGGAGATGATCATCAACATGGGTCCGCAGCATCCCTCCACCCACGGGGTGCTGCGCCTGGAAATCGTGGTGGACGGCGAGATCATTGTCGACGCCATTCCGCACATCGGCTACCTGCATCGCTGCTTCGAGAAGCACGCGGAGCACATGACCAACTACCAGCAGGTGATTCCCTACGCCGATCGGCTCGACTACGTGGCGTCGATGAACAACGACCTGGCGTACGCCCTGGCGGTGGAGCGGCTGCTGAAGATCGAAGTACCGGAGCGCGTGGAGTACATCCGCGTCATTATGGCGGAACTGCAGAGGATCGCCAGCCACCTGGTGGCGGTTGGAACGTACGGCATCGACTCGGGGGCCTTCACGCCGTTCCTCTACTGCTTCCGCGACCGGGAACTGATCCTCGACCTCTTCGAAATGACCTGCGGCGCCCGCCTGCTGTACAACTATATCTGGGTCGGGGGGCTGTCGCACGATCTGCCGCCGGGATTCGTGGAGAAGGCGAAGGAGTTCTGCACGTACTTCAAGCCGCGGATCAAGCAGTTCAACGATCTGCTCACCTTCAACGAGATCTTCGTCAGGCGCAACGCGCACGTGGGCGTTCTGCCGGCGGATGTGGCGATCAACTACGCCTGCAGCGGACCGATGCTGCGGGGGTCCGGCGTGAACTGGGATCTCCGGCGCGACGATCCATACTCTGTCTACGACCGGTTCGAATGGGAGGTCCAGGTCGGGAAGGGGGAAGTGGGTACGGTAGGTGATTGCTGGGATCGGCACATCGTGCGTATGAGGGAGATGGAGCAGAGCGTCCGGATCATCGAACAGGCGCTGGAGCGTCTTCCCGAGGGAAACGTTCAGGCTGCCATTCCCAAGCGGATCAGGCCCGAGGCGGGAGAGATCTACGTCCGCACCGAGACGCCGCGCGGCGAGCTGGGGTTCTACATCATCAGCGACGGAACGACGAGCCCGTTCCGGGTCAAGGCCCGGTCGCCGGCGTTCGTCAACCTGAGCGTCCTGCCCGAAATCGTTCGGGGAGCCATGATTGCCGATCTGGTGCTGATCGTCGGCAGTGTGGACATCGTACTGGGGGAGGTCGACCGGTGACCGCCCGGCGGCGCGCAGACGCACAACAGCAGCTTCTCTCGAACTGACGAATCTATGGGATCCTTCACACTGCCTGAACCTCTGCAGACGCTCCTCGTCTATGTGCTCCTCAGCGCCGCGCCGCTGGTGTTCATCCTCCTGTACGCGCTCGTGACGCTCTACATGGAAATGAAAGTGGCGGCGCACATTCAGGATCGGCTGGCGTACATGCGGACCGGCTGGCACGGGGTCCTCCAGCCGTTTGCCGACATCCTGAAACTTCTTCAGAAGGAAGATACGATTCCCACCGCCGCGGACCGGTTTCTCTTCAAGCTCGCTCCCTATGTCGTCTTCATCGGAACCTACGCCGCGTTTGCCGTGATTCCGTTTTCGAGCGCGTACATGGGGAGCAACCTGAACCTGGGTGTCTTCTTCCTCATCGCCGCTTCGTCTCTCGTGGTGGTCGGTATTCTGATGGGGGGATGGGCCTCCAACAACAAGTGGTCGATCTTCGGCGCCGTGCGCTCGGCGGCCCAGATGGTCAGCTACGAGATCCCGACAGCCCTTGCGGTTCTCGTGGCTGTCATGATCACCGGATCCCTGAATCTCCAGGAGGTGACGAAGTTCCAGGAAGGGGGCATCCAGAACTGGGTGGTGTTCGGCGGACCGTTTGCCTTGGAACAGAAACTGCTCCTCCTTCCCTTCACGCTGACGACATTCCTGATTCTCTTCGTCGCTTCGCTGGCCGAAGTGAATCGCACGCCGTTCGACCTGCCCGAAGCGGAGTCGGAACTGGTGCAGGGATTCAACACCGAATACAGCGGGATGCGCTTTGCGATGTTCTACCTGGCGGAGTACGCGAACATGTTCGTCGTCTCGGCAGTGACGACGTCCCTGTTCCTCGGGGGGTGGTCCAGCCCGCTGGGAAGCGCGCTCTCCGGTCCGGTTTGGGGATTCTTCTGGTTCGTGGGCAAGGCGATGGTTCTCGTCTTCCTGCAGATCTGGATCCGGTGGACGCTCCCGCGTCTGCGCGTGGATCAGCTTATGTACACCTCGTGGAAGGTTTTGACGCCGTTCCTGTTCGTCTGTGTCTTTGCTGTCGGATTGATTCTAGTTCTGTGAGGGGATGGGACTCATGAACGAGGTTCGCACCTATTTCCGCACGATCTGGCAGGGGCTGTACACGGCTGCCGTCGGCATGAAGATCACCTTCAAGCACCTCTTCGTGCCCGCGGCCACCGTCCAGTATCCGACCGTGAAGATGAAGCTTCCGGAGCGCGCCAGAAACCGGCTCTATGTCAATATCGACGACTGCATCGGGTGCGACCAGTGTTCCATGGCGTGTCCGGTGGACTGCATCACCATTGAGACGATCAAATCGACGCCGGATCAGGATCTGGGAGTCACGTCGATGGGCCACAAGAAGCGGCTCCATGTGCCTGTCTTCGACATCGATATCGGCAAGTGCTGCTACTGCGGCTTGTGCGTCTATCCGTGCCCGACCGAGTGCATTGTTATGACGGATGTGTACGAGTTCTCCGAATTTGACCGTCACAATCTGATCTATAACTTCAGTCGGATGACGCCGAGTGACATCGAGGAGGCGCGCGCCAAACTGAAAAAAGCGGAGGAAGAGGCGGCTGCCAAGAAGGCTGCCGCAGCGGCCCGGCCGGCAGCGCCTGCGGCCCCTCCCCCCCAGAAACCAACGTCAGGAACGTAGTCCCGCTATGGATCTGTACACGATTGTCTTCTACGCGTTCGCGCTGATCGTTGTGGGCGCTTCGGCTGTCGTGGTGTTTTCGCGGAACATCGTCTACGCGGCGTTTGCCCTCCTCTTCACCCTCTTCGGCGTCGCGGGACTCTACGCGCTCCTGATGGCCGATTTTCTGGCTGTCACCCAGCTCCTGGTCTATGTCGGCGGCATCCTTGTGCTCGTGCTGTTCGGTGTCATGCTGACCACGAGAGTGTTCGACGTGCAGATCCGGACCGGCTCGCTCCAGACGGTCCCAGCTGTCATCCTCGCCGGTGTGCTGGCGGGAACGCTCATCACCCTCTTCTGGGTGACGGACTGGAACCTTCCGGTGCAGACGCTGTCGGAGGATGCCACGGCCCCAGCGATCGGGACGATGTTCCTGACCGACTATCTATTGCCGTTTGAGATCGCATCGGTGGTTCTGCTGATGGCGCTGATCGGCGCGGCGATGATCGCGCGCCGCGACCGGACCGCCGGCTCCGGCAACCACTCCAGCACTCCGTGAGGCCCAGCATGCACGCTCTTGGCCAATGGCTCCTCGCACCGGGATTGACGCATTTTCTCGTCGTCAGCGGCGTCCTCTTCTCGCTCGGTGTGTTTGCGGTGCTCACCCGCCGTAATGCCATCATGGTTCTGATGGGCATCGAGCTGATCCTGAACGCTGCCAACATCAACTTCGTGGCGTTTGCGAGGTATGCCTCCGGCACGATCGACGGGCAGATGGTGGCGGTGTTTGTCATCATCCTTGCGGCGGCGGAGGCGGCGATCGCCCTGGCCATCATTCTCAACATCTACCAGACCTTCGACACGGTGAATGTCGATGAAGTCAACCGGTTGCGCGATTGACGGCACCGATGCGGCCTTGATCCGGGCTGACGCGCATGGCACCTTGACCCCTCTATGACGCACGAAACACTGCTCCTCCTGACCCTCATCACGCTTCTGCTGCCGCTGGCCGGCTTTACGGTGCTGATCTTCTTTCACCGGCGCCTGCCTCGCCACGGGGACTGGCTGGGCACGTCGATCCTGTTCACAGCACTCGCGTTGTCGATCGTGATCGCGGCGACGAAGCTGCTCGTGTATCCCCATGATGTCCTGCAGGCGTCTTTCTCGTGGGTGAGGTTCGGCGACGCCCCGGTTCTGGGCCCTCTGGAGATCACGCTGGGGATCCTTCTCGACAATCTCTCCGCGACGATGCTCGTGGTCGTGACCCTCGTGAGCGCGCTGGTGCATCTCTTTTCGATCGGGTACATGCACGGGGATGTCCGCTACGGCCGGTACTTCGCGTACCTGTCGCTCTTTTCCTTCTCGATGCTGGGGATCGTCGTCACGAACAACTTCTTCATGATGTACGTGTCGTGGGAGCTTGTCGGACTCAGCTCCTATCTCCTCATCGGTCACTGGTTCGAGAAGAAATCCGCCGCGAGCGCGGGGAGGAAGGCCTTCATCGTGAACCGGATCGGGGATATCGGCATGTTCACCGGCATCCTCATCATCTTTGCGACCTTCCAGACCTTCACCTTCGACGAGATCTTTGCGGCGATCGGGGCGGGTACCCTGCCGATGGGAAGCGAGGGATGGCTGACAGCGGCGGGGATCCTCATCTTCTGCGGGGCCGTCGGCAAGTCGGCCCAGTTCCCGCTCCATGTCTGGCTGCCGGACGCCATGGAGGGTCCGACGCCGGTCAGTGCTCTCATCCATGCCGCCACGATGGTGGCCGCGGGAGTCTATCTGGTTGCCCGAACGCACGCGATGATGACGGCGGACGCGCTCCTCGTGATTGCCTACGTCGGTGCGGTGACGGCCCTTCTCTCCGCTACCATCGCCATCACCCAGAACGATATCAAGAAGGTTCTCGCCTACTCCACGGTCAGTCAGCTGGGGTACATGATCATGGGGCTGGGCGTGGGTGCATACACGGCGGGGTACTTCCATCTGGTGACGCACGCCATGTTCAAGGCGGGATTGTTCCTCGCTGCGGGATCCGTCATTCATGCCATGCACCACGCGCTACACCAGCGGGGAGACCACCAGACCGATCCCCAGGATATTCGGAACATGGGGGGACTGGCAGGCCGGATGCCCATCACGTTCTGGACGTTCTTGATCTACACCCTGGCCATCTCCGGCGCACCCCTGATGTCCGGTTTCCTCAGCAAGGATGAGATCCTGGCGGGCACGCTTGCCTTCAGCACACTCTCCGGACACGTCGTGATTCCCGTGATCGGTTTCTTCACTGCCGGACTGACCGCGTTCTACATGTTTCGCCTCGTCATCCTGGTGTTCCTGGGGAACCATCAGGATCAGCAGAGGGTGGACGGCATCCATGAATCACCGCCGGTGATGACGCTCCCGCTCATCGTGTTTGCCGTTTTCTGCTTCTTCCCCTTCTATAGCTTCAATCCGCTGAGCGCGGCGGAGGGGTGGTTCTTCCAGGCCCTGCCGCGGCCTGAGTCCGTGGTTCCCGCCGGCATGGCTCCCCCGGGCAACGAGCTGTTCGAGGAAACGATTCACCATGTCCACGGGCTTGCGCTCGCCCTCTCGCTGACGGTCGCGTCGATCGGGATCCTGCTGGCCTTTCTCACGTACCGGTGGAAACGCATCAACGCGGAGACGGTGGCCGTCCGGCTGCGGCCGGTCTACGTCTTTCTGCTGAACAAGTGGTACTTCGACGAGCTGTACGACCGGACGGTGGAGCGCGCAACGTGGGGGCTGACCCGGCTCGCCCGCTGGTTCGACGACACGATCATCGACGGCCTGGTGAACGGCTCGGCCAGCTGGACGCGGGCCCTGACGCTGGGGACGCGCAGGAACTGGGAAGAGGGAAGGCTGGGGGGTATCTTCTACATGGTGGTCACCGCGGCGGTCTCGCTCTACGCCGGATGGACCATGGGCACCAGCCTGCTCCCCGAGCCGGCCACGGCGGGTGCCGTTGTGACCAGCGTGCTGATCGGACTGGGGACCTCAGGCCTGGCGTACTTCCTCTTCTTCGTCGGTGTCGGGGGATTTGACAACAAGATCGTGGACGGACTGGTCAATTTCTTTGCGTACCTTGCCGGGTTCATCGGTATCATCACCCGAAGGATGCAGACGGGCAAGGTGCAGACGTACCTGGTCCTCGCACTGACGGGGGCCGTGGTGCTGTTCCTGTGGTTTCGGTGAGACGCTGTCCTGGGAACCCCACCGCTTCGCTGAGTTTTCGACGGAGGAACTTCTGGAATGGATCTTCAATTCTTGGACATCGGCATTCTGAGCTGGATCACCTTCCTTCCCATCGTAGGGATGATCGTCCTCCTCTTCGTGCCGAAGACAAACGAGGGGGCGCTGAAGTGGATTCCCGCCGCCGTCACGTTCGCGCAGGTGGTCATGGCCGCGCTCATCTACGTCAATTTCGACCGCGGGCTCACGGGTATCAACAGCGTGGACGGGATGCAGTTCGTCGAGAAGGCGACGTGGATCGATGTGAAGGGAGTGGCGTGGTTCGGGCGGATTCACATCGAGTACTTCGTGGGCATCGACGGTCTGAGCGTGAGCATGGTGCTCCTGACGGCCTTCATCAGCTTCATCGCTGTGTTCGCTTCCTGGAACATCGACAAGGCCCTCAAGGGCTACATGGCGATGCTTCTCCTGCTTGACACAGGGATGCTGGGCGTCTTCGTTGCGCTCGACTTCTTTCTCTTCTACGTCTTCTGGGAACTGATGCTCCTGCCGATGTACTTCCTCATCGGCGTATGGGGGGGGCCGCGGCGGGAGTACGCCGCGATCAAGTTCTTCCTGTATACACTGCTGGGGAGCGTGCTGATTCTGCTGGCCATGATCGCGCTCTACTTCAGCGTAACGATTCCGGATCCGGCGACGGGCGAGAAGATCCATACCTTCAACATGCTGGCAATGATGGATCCTGCCAACTTCGAGCCGGGTTCACTGCTCGCCGGTGTGGGGACGTACTGGCGGTACATCGCCTACATCGCTCTCTTCATCGGTTTTGCGATCAAGGTACCGATCTTTCCCTTCCACACTTGGTTGCCCGATGCGCACGTGGAGGCCCCGACGGCGATCAGCGTCATCCTGGCCGGCGTGTTGCTGAAGATGGGGACCTACGGACTCCTCCGCGTCAGCTATCCCATGTTTCCTGACATTGCGACAGCCTACGCCTGGCCCCTGGCGATTGTGGCCTTCATCAACATCGTCTACGGTGCTCTCTGCGCGATGGCGCAACAGGACTTCAAGAAGCTGATCGCCTATTCCAGCATCAGTCACATGGGCATCGTCCTTCTGGGCATGTCGGCCATGAACACCCAGGGGATGGTGGGGGCCGTGATGCAGATGTTCAATCACGGAACGATCACGGCCATGCTCTTCTTGATTGTCGGGGTCATCTATGACCGGGCGCATACCAGGGATCTGGACGAGTTCGGCGGGCTGGCCATCACGATGCCCAAGTACACAGGCATCATGACGGTGGGCTTCTTCGCAGCGCTCGGCCTGCCGGGGCTGAGCGGATTCATCTCGGAGGCGTTCTCATTCCTCGGGGCATTCCGCACGTACCCGGCCATCACGATCGCGTCGACCCTCGGGATCGTCCTGACCGCGGCCTACATGCTGTGGACCCTCCAGCGGGTCTTCCTGGGGCAGAAGAACGAGCGGTGGGCAGGGCTTCCGGATATCAACGGGCGGGAACTCTTCACGCTCGTTCCGCTTGCCGTTGTGGTTCTGGTCCTGGGGATCTATCCGTCGCTGCTCATTGATTTGCTGACGAGCTCCTTGAACCACCTCGTCAAGCTGGTGGCGTCGGGATCGGTTGTCGCACTGGTGCCGTGAGGTGGGTACCTCTCCTCTTCTAGAAAGCATAAGCGCTGCCATGGTTGAGCAAGTACTGGATAGCTTGAGCGGATTTCTGCCGGAGGTCTCACTGGTCGCGGCCTTCTGCCTTGCCCTTCTCGCCACGCTCCTCTTGCGGAAACGCCCTGCGGCGGTCTCGGCGGTGACCCTTGCGGGCCTCGGTGCAGCCGGTGTGTTTGCGGTCGCGCAGATAGGGGAGCATCGCGCGGTGTTCTCCGGCATGATCGTGGTGGATCCCTTCGCCGTGTTCTTCAAGCTGGTCGTTCTGCTGGCCGTGGTGCTGATCGTGCTCTTCTCCTTCTTCTCGACGGAGGTGCAGCAAACACGGCGGCGCATGGGCGAGTACTTTTCGCTTCTCCTGGCGATGACGCTCGGCATGTTTCTGATGGTTTCCTCCGTCCATCTGCTGATGATCGTTCTCGCGGTGGAGCTGACGAGCCTCTCGTCGTATGTCCTCGCTGGCTACACGAAGGAAGCGCGGGATTCGAGCGAGGCATCGCTCAAGTACATCATCTACGGGGCCCTGTCGACGGGAGTCATGCTCTACGGCATGTCCCTCCTGTACGGACTGACCGGATCGCTGGATCTGTTCAAGATCAACGCCGCGCTGATGACCGGCGGGGCGAATCCGGTGACTCTCATGCTGTCGGTGGTCCTGATTCTCGTCGGCTTCGGCTACAAGATCTCGGCAGTACCGTTCCACTTCTGGACGCCCGATGTGTATGAAGGGGCTCCGATCACGATCACGGCCCTGCTGTCGGTAGCGTCCAAAGCGGCCGGGTTTGCACTGATGATCCGGTTCTTCAAAACCACGTTCATCGATGCCGCCGTGACGGATGTGATCGACGGGTTCTGGACGTCTGTGGGGGGACTGGAGTGGAACCTGATTCTGGCTGTGGTATCGGTGCTGACGATGACGCTCGGCAATCTTGTGGCGGTGTGGCAGGACAACCTGAAACGACTGCTGGCGTACTCAAGCATTGCGCATGCGGGCTACATGCTGATGGGTGTCGTGCTGCTGAGCGACGCGGGGATCGCGGCGGTGCTGATCTATTTTGTGGTTTACCTCTTCATGAACCTCGGGGCATTCTATGTGGTGATGCTCGTGGCGGGTGCAACGGGGAGCGAGGACATCAACGACTATCGGGGACTGGGATCCCGCTCGCCTCTCCTGGGCGTGGCCATGGTCATCTTCTTCATTTCTCTCACGGGTCTACCGCCGACAGCCGGCTTCATCGGCAAGCTGTACCTCTTTGCTGCCCTGCTGGATGCGCGGTGGGTCTGGCTGGCCGTTGTCGGAGCTCTCAACAGCGTCGTTTCCCTCTACTACTATGTGCGGGTGCTGCGGAATATGTTTCTGCGGGATGCCGAGGGATCGCGCACGGCGATCCGCGTATCTGTCCCTCAGACGGTGGTTCTTCTTCTCCTCCTGATCCCGACTCTCGTGCTGGGCCTCTACTTCGCTCCTCTGGTCGACCTGGCCAACGCCTCTGTGGCCATGTTCGGTCTCCAATAGGCCGGGACTGCTTCGGCGCAGGACGGACCTCCTACCGGTCTCTTCAAGATCCTTTCTGGCGGGTCTGCTTCTGACGGTCGTAGATGAGCCGTATCCCTTCGAGGACGAGGGTCGGCTCGACGACGGTGATCAGCGGTGAGTGCTTGCCGAGGAATGTGGAAAATCCCCCCGTGGCGATGACCTTCGCCTCTCTTCCTTCCCGCTTGACGATCTCTGCCTGAAGCCGCCGGATCATCCCCTCCAGCGAGTCCACGGCACCGAACACGATACCGATCTGCATGCTCGTGACAGTGTCGGAGCCGATACTCTCCTGCGGGAAGCGAAGCTCGATCTTGGGGAGCTTTGCCGCTCGGCGGTGGAGGTCGGCGGCGGCCGTTTCCGGGCCGGGCGCGATCACACCGCCCAGGTAGTCGCCTGTGCGGCTGACGACGTCGTACGTCGTGGCGGTGCCGAAATCAACGATGATGAGCGGTCCGCCGTGGCGGGCAAACCCGGCGATGGCGTTGCACAGCCGGTCGGCTCCCACCGAAAGGGGATCCTTATAATGGAT
>CAYXMK010000077.1:0-10034 GCA_964465905.1 uncultured Ignavibacteriaceae bacterium
TCATCAATTTCGCCCAGCTCCATGAGCTCTTCTTCGCGGAGATCTCGCGGGATCTTCAGCTCGAACGGGCGGATCGTCTGACGTCGTTCGTCTACGCGACGGCAGAACAGAAGTCCCTCCTCATCGGCGCAGGACGCACGAATGTTGCCAAACCCTGGCTCCGCCAGGTGCACGTCAACGCCGGCGATATCGAGGAATCCCTGAAGCACGAGATGGTGCATGTGCTTGCGGCGGAATTCGGTGTCCCTCTCCTCGGCATCGGTGCGAATCCGGGAATCCTGGAAGGGCTGGCCGTCGCCCTCGACGGAGTATCGTACGAAGAAACACTCGATCGAGCGGCGGCGCAGATCGTCGCCCTCCGACGGTCAGAATCGATCGAAGATCTCTTCACCGTCACGGGATTCGTCCGCTCCCATCCCGGTGTCAGCTACACGCTGGCCGGTTCGTTCACCGCGTATCTCCTGGAAACCTTCGGTGCCAGTACCGTTCGACGCCTTTATCGAACGGGGGATTTCGGGACGGCGACCGGCAGGGACCTCAGGACTCTGGTGCGGGATTGGCAGGAGCGGCTGGCGGCTGTGAAGCTCGAAGCGGCAGATGTTGCGAGAGCCCGCTACTTCTTCGACCGGCCGTCGATCTTCGGAAAGGTATGTGCACGTGCCGTCGCCCGCGTCGACGACAGGACGCGGCTGCTGCTTCAACAGCGGGACTACCAGGCGGCTCTGACATTGGCCCGGCGGTCCCTCGAGATGAGTCCCCGACCGACTGCGATCATGCACGCCGCCGCGGCACTCCTTCGGCTGGGGCGGTACAATGAGGTCGTTGCGTTTGCGATGCCCAAGGTGTCGGATACGCTCGCAGAGCGCAGTCTTGCCCCACTCCATCTGACTATTGGCGACGCCTTCTGGATGCTGGGGGACCGGGTGCATGCGGCCGCCCACTTTGAACGTGTGGCAGCCCTTCGGCTCAGCCGAGCGGTTGACGAAGCTGCTCTCCTCCGGCTCCACGCACTCCGCCACATGCCGCAGGATAGCTCTGTTCGACGGCTGCTGGCGGGAGATGTTGCCGACAGCGCGGCCATTGCCGAGTTGCAGGCACTGCTGCAGCAACGTCGACGCGATGAGGACCTGATCCGCTACCTTCTGGGCAAGCGTTTGATCCGCGCCAGGCATCATCAGCAGGCAATAGAGGTGTTGAAGCAGATTCCCCGGTTGGACCCGAGCTTTCTCGATGCCCAGCGCGAGCGGATGCTCGCTTGGTCGTACTACCAACTGAAGGAGTTTCGGAAAGCCAAGTCCCATTTCTGGCAATCTCTGCAGCATGAGGATCGGGAGGCGGCTCGCCTGATTGTGAAGCGCTGGATTGATCGCTGTGACTGGATGGAGAACTGGAACGTGCCGGTGCCCTCAGAGTGAATTCGCTCCGTTGCTTCTGGCTGTTTTTTTTGCTTGATTCAACTAGTTTCAACACTCCTTCACGCTGAACTCAACTGGAGCAACCACATGAAAACGACCATCACGGACGTCTGGGCGCGGGAGATTCTGGATTCCCGCGGCAACCCGACACTCGAAGTGGAAGTCGAACTGGAAGACGGAACAACGGCGCGGGCCGCCGTCCCCAGCGGCGCCTCAACGGGCGAAAACGAGGCGGTGGAGTTACGGGACGGTGATAAGGCCCGCTACGGGGGGAAGGGGGTCCTCAAGGCCGTCGAGAACGTCAATGATACGATCTCTGCGGAAGTCGTCGGTTTCGATGCCACCGATCAGGTCGGCGTGGATCGCATGATGATCCAGCTGGACGGAACGCCGAACAAAGGAAAACTGGGTGCCAATGCCATTCTCGGCGTTTCCCTGGCTGTGGCGAAAGCCGCGGCTGCGTCCCTGAAGCTCCCGCTCTACCGATACATCGGCGGGACAAATGCAAAGATTCTCCCGGTGCCGATGATGAATATCCTGAACGGGGGAAAACACGCCGACAACAACGTGGACTTCCAGGAATTCCTCGTGATGCCCGTGGATGCGCCGTCGTTTGCCGAGGCGCTGCGCATGGGCGTGGAGGTGTTTCATTCCCTGAAAGCCGTTCTCAAGAAACGAGGCTACAATACGGCGGTGGGGGACGAAGGGGGCTTTGCGCCGAACCTGAAGTCGAACGAAGAGTCATTGGAAGTCATCCTGGAGGCGATTCAGAAAGCCAACTACACAGCCGGGGAGCAGGTGTACATCGCTCTGGATCCCGCTGCCAGCGAGTTCTACGATGCCGAGAAGAAACGGTACGTCTTCTCAAAGTCGGACAAGTCCGAGAAGACCTCTGAAGAGATGGTGCAGTACTGGGAATCGTGGGTGAAGAAGTATCCGATCATCTCCCTGGAAGACGGCATGGCGGAGAACGACTGGGAGGGATGGAAACTGCTCACGAAGACTCTCGGCGGCAGAATTCAACTTATCGGCGACGACGTGTTTGTTACCAACGTCGAGTATCTCGCAAAGGGGATCGAGCTGGGCGTGGCCAATTCCATCCTTATCAAGGTGAATCAGATCGGGACGCTGACGGAGACGCTCGACGCGATCGAGATGGCCAAGCGGGCGAAGTACACGACGGTGCTCAGCCATCGCTCCGGCGAAACGGAAGATACGACGATTGCGGACATCGCCGTGGCGACCAACGCCGCCCAGATCAAGACCGGTTCGGGAAGCCGGACGGATCGGATCTGCAAGTACAATCAGCTTCTCCGCATTGAACAGGAGCTCGATACCAACGGCTCCTATGCTGCTTCCGGCGCGTTCAATGTGAAGATCTGAAGACGACCTGCCATGCGAACCTCTCTGCTCCTCTGGAGTGTGCTGGTGGCGGCAGGCTGCGGTCCGACCGATCCTGTGGATCCCGTGCTCGAAAACGTGCGCCTGCCGTTGGGAGGGGTCTTCGTCTATGCCTGGACCCTGCAGCAGGGAGATTCCGCTGCCCTGGAACTCGTCGCGCAGGACACGATCGTTGTCGCCGTAGCTGCCGCCGGCGAAACAATCGGTGCGCTGACCGGCCTCACGCGCCTCGACGCATACAGCAGCAGGAGTCCTGCTGAACTCACTTCCGTGTGGTATCAATCGACGCCGGCACGTCTGGCGGAAGTCGCCTACCGGGGAGCCGGCAGGATACCGGTGGTCCATCCGAAACTGAGCTTGCTCGCCCCGACCAGGCGATTGCTGCGCCCGCGGACTTCCCCGGCCTTCGTTCCTCTTCTCCTCCAGCTGCGGTCGGCCGGGGCGACGGCGTCCGACTCCATCCAGCTCCGTTCCGATCCGCGCATTGTCTATGAGTTCCCCCTTCAGCAGGGGAAAGAATGGACCTCCTTCCGCAATCCCTTCCTGGAGACCAGGACGGTTGAGGCCTTCACGGATCTCGACGTCGGAGGCATGAAGCTTGCCGCGGTGGTGCGAACCTTCATTCCGTCGTTCGCTCCAGACCTGCAGTGGAGGGACTACGTCACCAGGGACGGCCTCGTCAAGAGAGTCCTGGACGATTGGTACTTCGTCACCAGTTCTGAGAACCCGGAGATCAACAAAGTCGACACGACACGGTTTGTCGAACAGCTTGAACTTCTCCAGTACGGCGGTTTCTGATCCCTGAAGTTCTGAATCCTCGCAGGAGTCTTTCCCATGGCACACACCATCAAATTCGGTACGGACGGCTGGCGCGGGGTGATCGCAGACGATTTCACCTTCGAAAATGTGGCGCGAGTGGCGATGGCCGCTGCCGCGTACTTCAAACGTCACAAGAAGGTCAACGGGGGCGTCGTCATCGGCTATGACGCCCGGTTTCTGTCGAAGGAATTCGCGGAGATCTCCGCGCAGGTTCTTGCCAATCGCGGCATCAGGGTCATCCTCTCCAACGCGATTTCGTCCACACCGATGGTGTCCCTTCTGGCGCGGGACATGAAGACGGCGGGCGGCATCGTCATCACGGCGAGTCACAATCCGGCAAAGTACAACGGCTTCAAGCTGAAAGGGGATTTCGGGGGACCGGCTCATCCCGAGATGATCGACCGGCTGGAGAAGGAACTGAAGAAGCTGAAGAAATCCGCGACCGTCGGGAAGAAGTCGTTCGCGGAGCTGGTGGAAAAGGGAACGATCCGGACGATCGACTTCACCGGCCTCTATCTCGATGATCTCCGGAAGAAACTGGATCTCAGCCGGATTCGCTCTGCGAACATCGCCATCGCCTTCGATCCGATGCACGGCGCCGGCATGGGGGTGCTGCAGCAGCTTGTGCCCGTCAGGATTGCTCTCCGTGATTCGTTCAACCCTTCGTTCGGCGGAGCCCATCCCGAGCCGCTCCCTCAGCATCTGAAGGGGCTTGCGGAGGCGGTCGTGAAGGAGCGGTGTGATATCGGGATTGCGACCGACGGCGATGCGGATCGTGTCGGCGCTTTCGATGAACAGGGAAATTTCGTCGACTCCCATCGCATCTTCGCCCTCCTGCTCAAGTATCTCGTCGAGCAGAAAGGAATGCGCGGCGAAGTCGCCAAATCGTTCTCCGTCAGCCAGCTTATCAACAGGATGTGCGATCGGTACGGGATCACGATGCACGAGACCCCTATCGGCTTCAAGCACCTCTGCCGGCTCATGACGGAGCGGGACATCCTCGTGGCGGGCGAGGAAAGCGGCGGACTCGGTGTCAAGGGGCACCTTCCTGAGCGGGATGGCATCTATGTCGGTCTGCTTCTGGCAGAGATCATGGCCGTGCGGGGGAAGAAGCTCAGCGAACTTGTGAACGAAGTGATGACGGAATACGGATGGCACCACTTCGGCCGCATCGACCGGCACCTGACGGAGAAAGAGAAGAACCGCATCATGAAAGTGTTCACGAAAGGCGTGAAGGCCATCGGGCGCCACCGCGTGGAACGGGAAGAGACGATTGACGGCTCCAAGCTGTTCCTCGAGGGAGGGTGGGTGCTGGTCCGTGCCTCAGGCACAGAACCGCTCATCCGCTACTACGCTGAGGCGGATTCACCCGAAAAAGTGCAGGAGTTCCTGAAAGCCGTCACGAGCATTTGACCGACACCGGCGGACCCTCACACTTCCTTCCACGTTGGCCTTCGCCCTTGAGGATCAAGGGGGCCGAAGGACTCCTTTGGACCTTCATCCAGATGCCTCCCCACCCGAGATCGCCTGCCGGAATGGTGGGGATTGTTGTGCTTTCTCGGACCGGAGCGCGCCGCCACAACGGCTTCGGCCCGCGGGGAATGGGCTTTCCTAGGCCGATTTCTGGCTGGGCACCGAAGGCCCGCCGGAACACCCAACCTTTGCAGGGGAGGGAGGTCTAATAGCATGTCAGCCAGACCGACGTCGGGGAAACCACACGTGCCAAGTGACACGGATCTGATCCAGAGGGCCCGCAAAGGTGACGCGGGGGCCTTCGAGATGCTGGTGCACCGCTATGACCGGCACGTGTTTTCGCTGGCGGCGAACTTCGTGAACAATGCTGAGGACGCAAAGGACATCTATCAGGAAGTGTTCTACCGTGTCTATCGGGCGCTTCCAAAGTTCGAGCTCCGGAGTGAATTCTCCACGTGGTTGTACCGCATTACGACGAATGTCTGTCTGACGCATCGCACGCGGAGACGCAAACATACGCATCGATCATACCTGGAGGGGGGAGACGAGAACGAAGACGTCTCTCATGCGGCGGTGCCGGTCGCGGACAGGCAAGACCAGCCCGATCGGAAGGCCCTCGATGCCGAAATCAGCGGAAGAATTGATGAAGCTCTGCAGGGTCTCTCTCCGCGCATGCGCATGGTCTTCACCCTTCGCCATTTCGACGGCTACCGGATCCAGGAGATCGCGGCGATGCTCGGCTGTTCAGAAGGAGCGGTGAAGAAGTACCTCTTCCAGGCGACCCGCAGGATGAGATCGGCATTGAAAGACATTCAGGGTGAATAAGGGCATGGCGACGTCGCATCGGTTGGTCCAGCAGCTCCTCGCGTCGGGTGCGATGACCGACGAAGAGCGCCGGGTAGTGGATGAGCACCTCGCGCAGTGTGCGACGTGCCGGTCCGCCGCGGAAGAAACGGACGCACTGCTGGCAACGCTCCGTCATCGGCAGCCCGTGTCGATTTCCGAGGAGGAACTTCTTGAGCTTCGGCGTGAGCTTCGGGCATCACTCCGGCGGGAACGGGTGCGCACTTTTCTTGCCGATCGGATGGAGGCATGGTGGTCATTCCGTCCGTTCTCGATGGCTCGTCCCTTTCTCCTGGGCGGTCTTGGACTGGTTGTCGGCGTGGCGATCGGTTTTGTACTCTTTTCCGGGAGAACCGGTGACAGCATGCTCCCGCTCCAGCCCGCCGCGGCTGTTGCGGAATATGAGGAGGCGCCCACCGGTATTGCCGCCGTCCACTTCCTGGATGCTGATCCTGAGACGGGGATGGTGGAGTTCACATTCCAGGCCGTGAGGCCTGTGCGGGTGCGCGGCAGTATCCGCGACGAAGAGATCCGGCGCATTCTGGCGCGGGCGCTCCTGGAGGAGGAGAATCCGGGCGTGCGCATTCGCACGGTCAGCGCAATTGCGGCGGCGGTTGAGTCTTCTCTCGATCCGAAGGTCAAGGCTGCACTCATCAAGGCTTTGAGGGAGGATCCCAACCCCGGCGTGCGCAAGGAGGCGTTGAAAGCCCTCCGGCAGGGTCCGATGGACAACGATGTGCAGGATGCACTGATCGACGTGCTGGAGTCTGACAAGAATGAAGGCATGCGTGTGGATGCCATCAACAGCCTGACGGCGCTGGGTGCGAAGCATCCTGCGGTCGGGGAGAAATTGATTTCGGTACTGCAGCGAAGAACGGAGATTGACGACAACCGGTACATCCGCCTCCGGGCCGAGGCGATGCTGAAGGAGGTGCAGCAGCGATGAAAACACGAATCTTTACACCGATAGCGACCCTTGTGGCGCTGCTCATGGCGGGGGCTGCTCTGGCCAGCGCCCAGGAGCTGGGCAGCCGCGCAAAGTCCTTCCCTGTTTCCAAAGGAGGAACGGTGGAAGTCTCGACGGGCAACGGCGATATCCGGGTGCAGGCGTGGAACAAGAACGAGGTCTACGTCGACGTCGAAGGCGTCGACCCGGACGAGCTCGACCGGCTGGAAATGAAGCAGAGCGGCAACACGGTGCTGGTGAAGTTCCGGCCCCGCTGGAGATCGGGAAGCGACGTGCGGTTCAATGTCAGCATCCCGTCGGAGTTCAACCTGGAGCTTCGCACCTCCGGGGGCGACATTGGCATCAAGGGAGCGGTCAAGGGGAAACTGAAGGGCTCCACGTCGGGCGGCGACATCCGACTGGAGAATGTCGACGGCATGATCGAAATGACGACGTCGGGGGGTGACGTCGAATGCGGCATCGTGCAGGGAGATGCAACGCTCAAGACCTCGGGGGGTGACATCAGGCTGGAACGGGCAAGCGGCGACGTGCAGGTGGCGACATCGGGGGGTGACATCCGCGTGGGGGATGTGGGGAAGTCGCTGAAGGCGCGAACATCGGGCGGCGATATCGTGATCGGCGACGTCGGTGGTGAAGTGAACGCCTCCACGGCCGGCGGCGATATCCAGGTGGGCAAAGTGACCGGCCGCGCCGTGCTCAGCACGGCAGGGGGTGACATCAAGCTGAAGAGCGCCAGCGGTACGGTGGAAGTGAAGACAGCCGGGGGCGACCTGGACCTGCGGGGTGTCACGGGATCCATCGAGGGGAAGACAGCCGGCGGCAATATCGTTGCCGAGCTGACTCCCAGCGGGAAGGGGCGAAGTGCTCTGAAAACGGCGGGCGGCTCGATTCGCCTCTACATCGCGGAAACCGCCAAGGCCACCATCGAGGCAACGATCGAGGTGCGCGACTGGGGAGGAAAGTCCCGGGACTACGACGTCCGTTCCGATTTCGAGATGAAGAGCTACAAGAAGGAGAAGGACGGTGATCTCATCGAGGCCGTCATCGAGCTGAACGGCGGGGGAGAAGTGGTTACGCTGGAGACAGTGAACTCGAACATCGAAGTCCGCAAGTTGCGGAAATAGTATCGCGGCACGGCAGAGCGTGTACGGGTCCGTTGTCCTCGAAGTTCCCGCAGGGCCTCCGGTCCGCCTCAGGCGGAGCGGAGGCCCTTGCGCTTTGTATCTGCTCGCCTTTTTCGGTACTTTCTCCTGCGCAGCGCTGAGGTCCTGTAACCCGGTGCAATCACGTGCCGGGAAGGCGCTGAAAGGCTTCCTGACCCAGGTCTGACATGCCGCTGATCCAGAAGGGAGAAGAGCTTCGGCTGGAAATCCAGTCGGCCGCGTTCGAGGGAACGAGCGTGGCTCGTCATGAGGGACTGGTGGTGTTTGTCGAAGGGGCTGTGCCCGGTGACATCGTGCGGGCGCGCGTCAGCCGGGTGAAGAAATCCCATGCCGATGCCTATGTGGTGAGTGTGGAGCGGCCGTCCCCTCTCCGGGTTGTCCCGCGTTGTCCCCACTTCGGAGTCTGCGGCGGCTGTCGGTGGCAGCACGTGGGGTACGCAGCCCAGCTTGAGTTCAAGCGGCAGCACGTCGTCGACGCGTTTGAGCGCATTGGCGGGTTCGAGCATCCGGAGGTTTTTCCCGTCATCGGATCGGATGCTCAGTACTTCTATCGGAACAAGATGGAGTACTCCTTCTCCGACCGCCAGTGGTTCGACACGCGGCATCCGGAGTGGTATGTGCCTCCTCCCGGCGAGGAGCTGCCGTCGGTCTTTCTCGGACTCCACGTCACTCAGCGCTACGAAAAGGTGCTGGACATCGCCGAATGCCATTTGCAGTCCGATCTCTCCAACCGGATTCTCCGCTTCACCCGCGCCTTTGTCCGGCGTCGGCGGCTGTCGGTGCACATCCCCCAGCGCGACGAGGGATACCTCCGCTTTCTGGTCATTCGCCAGAGCGCGCGGACTGCGGAAGTGATGGTGAACCTGGTGACGTTTGACGACCGTCCCGATCTGCTTCAGGAGTTTGCCGCAGAGCTCCGGGCGGAATGTCCGGAAGTGACGACGGTGGTGAACACGATCAACCGCACGAAAGCGCAAATCGCCTCCGGTGAAGAGACGCGGATCGTGTTCGGACCGGGCGTCATCCGCGAGCGTCTGGGGAAGTTCACCTTCGAGATTTCAGCCGGTTCGTTCTTCCAGACCAACACAGCGCAGGCCGAGCGGCTGTATGGTGTGGCAGAGGCGTTCGCGGAGCTGAACGGCGGAGAGACGGTCTACGACCTCTACAGCGGGACGGGGTCCATTGCTCTGTTCGTCTCAGAAAGGGCAGGACGTGTGGTGGGCGTTGAAGCTGTGGAGAGCAGCATCCGCGATGCCGAGAGGAATGTGCGGCTGAACGGCGTCAGGAATTGCACCTTCGTGCTGGGGGATCTGAAGGACCGCTTGACGCGGGATGCGGGCTGGATGGCAGCCCACCCCAGGCCGGACGTGCTGATCATCGACCCTCCGCGCAGCGGGATGCATCCAAAGGTGGTGGAAGAGATCGTGCGTTTGCGGGTTCCCCGGCTCGTGTACGTCAGCTGCAATCCTTCCACACAGGCGCGGGACGTCAAGCTCCTCTGTCTCGATACCTATCGCTTGGTCAAGCTCCAGCCCGTCGACATGTTTCCCCACACCTACCACATCGAGAATGTCTGTCAGCTCGTGCTGAAGTGACGCCCTGCTCGGGACCCGTTACTTCTTGGGTCGTTTGGTGTGGATGTGGATGACCCGGTCACTGGTACCCGGACCGTAGTTCGGAGAAGCCCCCACCCAGCGGCTGATCTCGATCCTCTCGATCTCTCTCACCTCCACGATATTGTCCATCGCTCCCGGGATGTACTGTACGTATGCACCGTCGAGGTAAATGAGATAGGGAGTCCAGGAGGAAGTGGGGAAGGCTCTGCGGCGGCGGGCCGTCGGGCTTACGGCAACGCCCGGTTCGAAGGATTGGATGACTTCGGAGAGCTTGCGTGAACCAGTCCGTTCAATCTGCGCGGCGGTGATAACGGTGCTCGCGTACGTTTTCTGCAGC
>CAYXMK010000078.1:0-10013 GCA_964465905.1 uncultured Ignavibacteriaceae bacterium
CACGTTGAGCTGGTGGGTTTTGACGGATTCATCCACGCGCGACGCCGGGACACCATCCAGGTAGTAGTTGTTGCGGAACGTCTTCCACATTCCGTAGGCGTAGCCCGCATTCAGAACGACGTTCTCATCCAGCTGAATGCCGGCTCCGAGGGTGAGGTAGCGCTGATCGTAGCTGGCGGGATCGTTCTTGTACGGTGAAGGATTGAGCACAAATCCGCCCCGCAGGCGAACCCCGAGACTCCAGAGCGACAGCTCGGCCCCCCCGCGCAGGTTTGCCGTCGCGCGGAAGATCTTCTGGATCGCGCGATTCTCCGCCAGCAGAGCTGAGCGGTCGGTGTCGAACTTCATCTGCGTCCAATCAGTCAACTCGGCGTCCCCCGCCACGAGCAACCAATCGGTCAGCTGGAGGGATCCCCCGAGGGCGACGACCATGGGCGTCACGATTCGGTACACCGTCGTGCCCTGCTGGAGATCACTCGTGTACCGAACACCGTCGTCAAATCTGCTTTCTCCCTGATCGGTGAACGCCTCGGAGATTTCAAACAGCGTGGGGGTCCGGACCGTGGCGCCGATTCGGAACACTCCGGCTCTCCGGTACATCACGCCGAAGAGGGCATTGAAACCGGTGAGATCACTCTTGATCGTGCTCGTATAGACAAACCGGTCGAAGTTGTACGGGAAGGCATACGTCGACCGGTAGATGCCGCGGGCGTCCGTTTCGGTGTACTCCCGGTCGTAGGAATACGATCCGGTCATCAGATTGAGCGAGACCCCGAGCGAGAGATCGCGGGCGATGTCGACGGCTCCGCCGAGCGACCATGCATTCATCCCTCCTCCTTCCGTGACCGTCGCCGACTGCTGCAGGCTGTCAGTGAGCACCGGGAAGAGCCAGTCGTCCAGCGTATCGGCCAGATAGATCTGGAACGGGATGTTGCCGTTGATGAAGTCAAGAGCCTCAGTCCGCGACATCGTCAGAAGATCCGTCGTCGGGGCAAGCGACTGTACCAGCGAATTCGAGGCATTGAACCCGTCGAATGCCAGCGTGGACGCATAGTTGGCTGTCCGCCCGTACCCGAATGCGAACGTCAGACTGCCGCGGGACGTCGGGACAGGATAGACGATCCCTACGTTGTTGAGATTGGTCGAACGGAGCGTTGATGACGTCGAGCTGCTGAGGTAACCGGCTCTGTTGCCGTACGACAGTGTGGAGAGGCCGGCCGAGAATTCGAAATCGCGCATGAGAGCGAGGCCGGCCGGATTCCAGAAGAGGGCTGAGTAGTCATCCACGGCTCCGACCGTAGCCATCCCCATGCCGAGCCACCGGGCTCCCACACCTGTTCCGTACTGGGAGAATCGAAGAACATCTTCCGCATACTGACCCGTTGCGGGCTGGAAGAGCAGTCCGCCCATCAGTGCCAGCAGAGCAATGCGATGCGACTTCTGTCGTCTGTTCATGATCAACTCCAGAGTGCCGGGCTGTTAGCGTGAGCGTCGACTTCCGCCGCTTCGTCCCTCTGAACCGCCGTGCGACGAAGGGGGAGCAGACCGGGTGCCGCCGGACGGCGGAGCGCTCGGTGCCGGCCGATACGACGGTGCCGGAGCCGAGGAGCCCGACGACTGTTCCCGCGAGCGTGACTCTCCTGATGGGCGCCGTTCGGGTACCCGAGAAGGAGGAGTTGTCGATTCCCTGCGCGGCGTCGTTGAGCCGGGAGCCGATCGAGTTGCCGGCTGTTCTCTCTTCCGTTCCTGCGAGGGCGCTACAGCACGATCCCCTCGCCCTGAAGGAGCCGTCCGGCGTGTATCGGTCCGCACGTCGCGACTCTCCGACGTTCCCGCCCGGGAGCGCGGCGCAGTCACCGACCGGCTGGACGACGAGCCCGCCGGCGGAGCAGTGAACCGACCTGCTTCTGAGCCCGTACGACCGGTGCTGATTCCTCGTTCACCGTCTGTTCTCCGAATGCCGGAGTTGCGTATCCCAGAGCGACCGGCAACCGCATAGCCGGGGTAGTAGTAGATCACCGGCTGGAAGTACGGATAGTACCCGGCGCCGTAGTAGTAGTACGGACGGTAGTAGTACGGCGCATAGTACGAACCGTAGTACCAGGAATACGAGGGCCACCACCAACCGTACCACGGACTGTAGACATGGTAGTCCCAGTACCAGGGGTCATAGTAGCTGACAACGGCCGAGGGCCACGGATAGTAGAAATGGAATCCCAGATGGAAGCGCGCCCGCGCATCCCAGTAGTCCTCGTCCGACCACGCGGAGGACTCCTCGCGTTCCTCTTCAGCCGCTTCGAGCGAAGTGTCTGCCTCTACAATCTCCCGGTCTTCCTCAGAGGTCGCCAGGCGCGTATAGCAGCCCACGGAGCCGATCGAGAGTAAAACCGGAGCGAGGATCAGGACAACGGCAAGTCGATTCATGGATAGATCCTTCTCAAGGGAATCTTCTGTCAGAAGGGCTCAAACGGCATGCCAGACCGGGCTCTTCTTCGGCGATGAGAGAAAGAGATGATTCCAGCGAGTTTGGGGGAAAGGAAGGTTCCCTATGGGCGCTCCTGTTTGGACCTGTGGGCATGGATGTTCACAGAAGAGGACACCCAGTTCCATCGGGTTGCGCCGGAGAGCAGACACGGAGAAGCAAGTTGCCGTCGGCCAATCCTCAGCCGACGTTGGAACGAGGCATTCGGGCTCTTGTCAGAATGAGCCGACGTAGTCGATCTGGAGGACTCTATTGCCGATCTTCACATCTTTCTGGTTCTGACTCACGTTCTTCAGGTCGAAGCCGAGCACGAGTCCTCCTCCTGCGGAGAATCGAAGTCCGACGTTGAGGTATCCGTTGCCGGTGCCGACGGCTCGGTCGTTGTTGTCATTGACGCCGAAGTCGTATTCTGCGATGAGGGAGAGCGTTTTCCCGATCGATTTTTCAACGCCGACGAAGAGGTTCAGGTCTTTGTCGCCGTCTCCCCGCTCGAGGGAGTAGTTGACTCCGCCGTGAATGCTGAGATTGCCGAGGATGGCATAGTTCTTACTTGCCGCTGCATAGAATCCGGGGGACTTGATCGTATAGCGCGAAAGGCTGTCCAGGTAGGGCTCTTTCCCCTGCGAATCGAAGCCGACGGCCACAGCGGGCATCATGACCCCCTCATCCCACAGACGCAGTTTCACATTCACGCCCGGCAGTGGGTTCATCTCAATCCGGTTTGGTCCGACGATATCCGTTCCTCCGTACGAGATGCCGAAGCTGAAGACGTCAAACAGACCGACCGCGACTCCCGCGAGCACACCGCCCCGCTGGTAGAAATTCCCCCAGATCGCGTAGCCTCCTTTCTTCAACATCCCCGCTGTCGGCTTGTCGATCAGCAGAGAGGGTTCAACGGTTGCCTGATCTCCGGCGTACCCTTGAGCCGGGGCGGACGGCGAGAGCGTCAACATCAGGACCAGTGCAACACCGATCGCAGAAGGGATGTTCACGGCAACCTCCTTGTTGTTGAGTACCGCGTCAGGAAACGTCATCGTCGCCGAAGACGCGTCGGACGGTTTTGGGAAGTTCAACGGGCTGATCTCCGGGAAGAGGTTCTGGCGAGTGAGGAGTGTCTCCGGTTCCGCGCTCCTGTCCGCGATCCTCCCGGGTCGTCTCTCCTTCGTTTTCTCCGCTGCTGGAAGTTCCGCCGAGTTGCTCTTCGCGGTCGGGCACAAAAGGAAGAATCGTACCACCCCACTTCTTTCCTTCGCCGCGCAGGGTCTTTTCCTTCGCAATCCCCGCGACGGCGATAAGCCGGTCCAGCATTGTGCCCGTTTCTCTCCTCAGATCCTCTTCCGCATACATCATGATTTCTCCGCGTCTCACGTAGAACTCACCGTTGATCATCACATCGGTCACGTGGTGGGACGACAATTCATCCAGCAGTGTGGAGAGGGATTGCTCGACGTTGTCGAACCGTGCCAGATGGTGCACCCGCACATCGGCAACGTCCACGAAGGTCAGGTCCGCCTTCTTTCCCACCTCGAGGGATCCGATTTCGTTGTCCAGACCGAGCGCCTGAGCGGCCCGCAGCGTTTGCATGGCCAGCAGTTCCTGGGCTGCGATGTGGACCCCGGCCGTGACCCGGAGGAGGAGTCGCATCGCCCGCAGGTTCGCAAACGGATCGGGGGTGCCCCAGTCGGTACCGAGCGCAACCGGCAGGGCGCGCCGGATGAACTCACCGAGCGGCGGAATTTCCAATCCTTTCGTGAGAATGGCGCGCGGGCACACGACGGGGACGAGCTTCGAACCGGCGATTGAATCGAGATCCTGTTCTTCAAAGTAATTGAGGGAAGGAAGAAGCAGGCGGTGCTGCAGGAAGCCGAAGTTCCTGAGGATTTCGACGGCGGAGCTGTGGAAGTTCTTCTTGAGCGTCTCGTGCCCCTTTCGTTGTTCGGCAAGGGGCGCCGCGACCAACCAGTCGTACTCCTGCGCCATGCGCAGGATGCTCTGGAGGCCGTAGACGGTCAGTTCCTCTTCCGCCGGGAGGGCCAGCGCGAAGCGGAGGTTGGATGCCGCACTGCGCCGTGCTTCCTCGATCTGGTCACCGTTCCGGAGGACAACGACTCCCTTCAGGTCGCTCCTCTTCAGTGCGTCGCGGGACGCGACGAAGGGAGTGTCCAGATTGTCAAAACCCGCTTCGACAAGGAAGGTGTATCCAGATTTGAGCGCGGCAAAATACGCCGCGCGGTACATCAGCGTCAGCTCCTCGCGCGTCGCCTCACGATAGATGTACGCGAGGAGCTTCCGGACCGAGGGGTGTCGCATCCAACGCGACAGCGGTGCAGCCGCCGTCCACACCTGCAGCAGGAACGAGATCCCATGAAACCACGCGTCGATGAAGCCCGGGAACACCAGTTTGCCTGCGGCATCGATCATCTGCGCGTCGGAGTATTTGGCCTGGAGTGCGCGGAGGTCTCCTCCCATTTCCTGGATCCTGTCGTGGCGCGTGACAAGATTGAGCCGACCGACGCGATGGTGGCGGTCGCACGTCACGACGAGGCCATTCGCTATGATCTTGGTCGTCTCCGTCATGGACCCGCGCTGCGTTGACTCCATCATCATCAGGACCCGCCCGCCGACAGCTCGTCGCGCCGCCAGACGGTTCCCTCCCGCTTGTCCTCCAGCACGATGCCGACGCTCTTCAGCCGGTCGCGAATCATGTCTGCCAGTGCCCAGAGTTTCTGCGCGCGTGCTTCGTTCCGGATCTCGATCAGCACCTGCATGAGGGGCTCCTCAAGCCCTGCTGCAGGATGCTTCTCCTCTTCCAGGTCATCGGGGAGGATGCCCAGCACCGTCCCCCCCGCCTCGCGCAAGAACCGATCCACTTCCTCGAGATACTCTGAGTCGGGAGGCTGTTCGGCGTTGAGGACCTGATTCAGCTCCCGCACCAGCTGGAACAGCACGGCAATCGCCTGAGGGGTGTTGAAATCGTCGTCCATGGCCTCCAGAAACCGCTGACGGTACGTTGCCACGGAGAGCCCGGCAGTGACGCGAGCTCCGGCGGCCGGATGCCCCAATGCCCGTCGGAGATTCCGGACCGTGTTGTGGAACTTCTGCAGGCCGACCGCCGCGCCGGCAAGCGCCTGGTCGCTGAAATCCAGCGTGCTGCGGTAATGACTCTGGAGTACGAAGAAGCGGAGGACGAGGGGGTGGAACTTTCGGAACGCGTCCTTGAGCGTGACGAAGTTGTTGAGCGATTTGGACATCTTCTGGCCGCCCACGGTGACCAGGTTGTTGTGAATCCAGTACTTCACGAACGGCTTCCCGGTCGCTCCTTCACTCTGGGCGATCTCACATTCGTGATGCGGGAACTGGTTATCCATTCCCCCGCCGTGGATGTCGAAGCTGTCTCCCAAATACTTCATCGACATGGCGGAGCATTCCAGATGCCAGCCCGGAAATCCCTCCCCCCACGGGCTCGGCCAGCGCATGATGTGCTCCGGCTCCGCTCGCTTCCAGAGGGCAAAATCCGCCGGATGACGTTTCTCCGA
Organism: uncultured Ignavibacteriaceae bacterium; assembly: GCA_964465905.1. Lineage (GTDB taxonomy): Bacteria > Bacteroidota > Ignavibacteria > UBA10030 > UBA10030 > CAYXMK01. The sequence continues at coordinate 6,019 of CAYXMK010000078.1, forward strand.
TCGGACTTCGACGCGCGTCCCTTCCAGGAGATCATCAAGAGATCGACCTGAGAGTTTTCCATACCCCTCGAACCTCGCCACATCGAAGTAGACGGATCCATTCACTTCATAGGCGTAGCCGCGATCGAGCAGGCGCTTCACCATCTCGATCTGTTCAGAGATGTGTCCGGTGGCCCGCGGCGAGATATCGGGCCGCAGGACACCCATGGCATCCATGTCCTCGAAGTAGCTGCGCGTGTATCGCTCGGCAATCTGCATCGGGTGAACCTGCTCGAGCCGCGACTTCTTCAGCACGCGGTCTTCGCCGTCGTCAAGAAGGTGACCGACATCGGTGATGTTCTGGACATAGAGCACCTTGTACCCGAGGTACCGGAGGTAGCGCACGATCACGTCGAAGGAGACATAGCTCTTGGCGTGGCCGATATGGGCATCGCCGTAGACCGTGGGGCCGCAGACGTAGATGCCCACATGCCCCTCATGGAGCGGCGTGAACGTTTCCTTGCGGCGGGTGAGCGAGTTGGTGATCGTCAGACTCATGACAGCGCTGCCTTCTGCAATCACGGCTTCAGATAGTTCTCAAACCAGCCCGCGACCCGTTTCATGAAATCGAGCTGGTGGGCGCGTTCGCTGAGGCCGTGGCCCGCCCGCGGGTAGGTCACGAATTCCACCGGCACTCCTTTCCACTTCAGCGCCGTGTAGAGCTCCTGCGACTGCCCGATGGGCACACGTGGATCCGCGGCTCCGTGGACAATAAGGGTGGGAGTCTTCGCTCTCTGAATCTGCGCCACCGGCGAGCGTTGCCAGAACAGACGGCTGTTCTCACCCTCGTACAGCATAAGGTCCCAGTGGACCGTGGAATTTTCGTAGAAGATATCGGACGTGCCCGTCATGCTAATCCAATCGGAGATGCCCATCCACACCACCGCCGCTTTGAAGCGTTCGCTGGCGTAGGTCGCCGCCCAGCCGGCGGCATAGCCGCCATAGCTTCCACCACCGACACCCAACCGGCTTCCATCCGTGATCCCCTGGGCAATCAGCTCATCGAGTCCGGAGAGCATGTCGTCGAATTCCCTTCCCATCAGATCACGATGATCGGCCATGGCAAACTCTGGTCCCCGTCCGATGCTTCCCCGATAGTTCGGGTAGAAGGTGACGTACCCCATCCCCGCCAGCATCTGACCCCATCGCCCGTACGAAGCCATCCATCCGTTCAGATCCGCCGCCTCCGGTCCGCCATGCGGCTGCAGGACCGTGGGATACCGGCGCCCCTTCTCATACCCCACCGGCAACACCACCACACCCTCGATGTCCCACCCGTCGGTGCTCTTCCACCGGACCACCCGCTGTTCGCCGAGACGCACACCCTGCAGTTGGGGATTGAAGACGGTCAGCCGCCGCGCCGCTCCTTCAGCCGCGGAGACCAGGAAGACTTCATTGGGATGCGTCGGCGTATTGGCAACGATCGCAAACGCCGATCCATCCGAAGAGAACGAGGGCTCGGAAGAGACCATCGCGTCTCCTTTCAGCAGAGGGGTCTGCTTCCCATCGCTCAGCGCCAGAGATGAGACGAACGTGGATTGCCGTTCAATGCCGCGTGCGATCAGCTCCGCTCCTCGCCCCGGCCTCCAGCCGACCCAGGACGCCGTCCCCTGGTACCCCCTCGTGAGGTTCCTCGGTGTCCCTCCCGCTGACTCCACCACGAAGACACTTCCCTGGTACGGGTCGTTCTCGGCGACAGCGCCATTCCAGGCGATCCATCGCCCGTCCGGAGACCATGCGGCGTTCCCCAGTTTTCCCTCGGTCTTCGTCAGCAATGCGGGCGACCCGCCCGACGCGGGGACGGTATAGAGACGTTTTCGCATGTACGAATCGTCAACGGTCGGCGTCTGCGCTGCAACGATCACGAACCGATGGCCGTCGGGCGACCAGTCAAATTCGTAGACTGTCAGGTCGTCCTCATAGATGCGCACCGTCACTCCCGTTGCCACATCGACAACGTACAGCCGGGTATGCTTGTAGTTCTGATCGGCAATCGTCCAGTCCTCGCCTCGCTGTTCCGCCTCCCGCTCAGCCGCAGTCCTGGGATCGCGCATGAGAAAGGCGATGCGCTTGCCGTCCGGAGACCAACGGAACATCCCGACATTTCCTTCTGCACGCGTGAGCTGTCGCGCCTCGCCGCCGGCAGAAGGTATGAGATAGAGCTGAGAGGAATTCTGGTCTTCCCTGCGCGAGACGAAGGCGATCGTCCCGCCGTCAGGAGACCAGCGCGGCGAATGATCGCCTGCCGGACTCGCCGTGAAGCGGCGCGGCTCTCCTCCCGCGGACGGCACGATCCAGAGCTCAGGAATTGCCGCTCCGGGCTTTTCGCGTTCTGTGCGCGGACGGTTGACCTGAAAGACTATTGTCGAGCCGTCGGGAGAAAGCTGGGCGTCCGTGATGGTCCGGATGGAGAGGATCCTCTCGGGCGTCAGTACGTCTTCCTGAGCATAGAGGGTAACCGCAAGGAGTGCCAGCGGCACAAGAGCAAACCGCCATCGAACAGTGTGCGTCCTCATCATCGCCGTCTTCCCCGGTCGTTGATCATGACAGCCCCATGAGCTCGCGGGCTCCTTCGAGCCCGGCCTCGGTCACCTCGGCGCCGCTGAGGAGCCGCGCGACCTCCTCAACACGCTCTTCCGGCGTGAGGGCCCGGAGCGTTGTGGTCGTTCGCTCACCCCGCTCGCGCTTCTGTACGGCAAAGTGCGCGTCTGCAAGCCCGGCGATTTGGGGCAGATGCGTAATCGCAATGACCTGGTGGAAGCGGGAGAGCGTCTTCAGACTCTTGCCGACGGCCTGCGCAATGCGGCCGCTGACGCCCACGTCAATCTCGTCAAAGACCAGAAGCGGGAGCCGTTCGGACTTTGCGAGAACGGACTTGAGCGCGAGCATGATCCGGGAGATTTCGCCGCCGGAGGCGACTTTGGCGAGCGGCCGCGGCGGTTCACCCGCATTGGTCGAAATGTGGAACGACACGAAATCGTAGCCGCGCGGAGTTGCCTCGTACGCCTCGTTCCCCAAACGGACGTAGACGTGCCGTTCCGCCTGCCCCGGGCCGTCCTGCTGCAGACGCCGGTTCTCGATCACCACCTCGAACTGGGCATTCGCGATCCCCAGTCGCGCAAGCTCCGCCGCAATCCCCCGGCTGATGGTCGGCGCCAGTTCCCGCCGCTTGGACGAAAGGCGCTGTGCGCTCTGCGAGCAGGTCCTGCGCACGCCGCGGATTTCTTCTTCCAGCTTCTCGATTTCCCCTTCAAAGTTCTCTGCCAGCCGGACCTCCTCCCCGATTCGCCGGCGGTGTTCCAGCACCTTTCCGATGGAGCCGCCGTACTTTTTCTTGAGCAGGGCAAACTGGCCAAGCCGTTCCCGGATCGCTTCCAGGCGCTCGGGGTTGAACTCAATCCTGGAATTGTAGCTCTGGATGAATTTCGTGACCTCGCCGATGATCGTCGCGGCGGAGGCCACCTCCCGGGTCGCTTCATCAAATGACCGGTCCACACGGGAGAGGTCTTCCAGCTGGTTCCGGGCGATCACCAGCTGGTCGTAGACCGACTGCTCTCCCTCGTAGAGCGACTGGTAGATGCGCGCGGTAGCGTCGAAGAGGAGTTCCGCGTTCTCCAGGACCCGCAGCTCGGTTTCGAGTTCCTCCTCTTCCGTCTCCCGCGGATCCACGGCGTCGATTTCCTTGATCTGGAACTCGTAGAGCTGGCGGCGGTCTTTGAGTTCCCGCTCCTTCTCGCGGAGCGCATCGAGTCGCCGGAACAGAGCCGTCAGAGCGGCATAGGATGCCCGGTACTCTTCCAGCATTCCCTCCAGTCCACCGAAATCATCGAGCAGTTCGATGTGTGTTTCCGGCCTGAGGAGCGACTGGTGTTCGTGCTGTCCGTGGAGGTCGACGAGGTGGTCACCGATCTCCTTCAGGACGGCTGCATGCTTGTCGAGGGCGTCCTTGTAGAAGA
>CAYXMK010000079.1:0-10008 GCA_964465905.1 uncultured Ignavibacteriaceae bacterium
ACGCCTCGGCCTCGACTACGATGTCCTCTCGGCGATCCAGCCGCGCCTGATCTACTGTGCCATCTCCGGCTTCGGACAGACGGGACCCGACGCCCTCAAACCCGCCTACGACCAGATCATTCAGGGGCTGAGCGGAGAAATGTCGATCAACGGTGATGAGCGCCTCAATCCGCTGCGAGCCGGCTTCCCCGTCTGTGACACCGTGGGCGGACTGAATGCGGCGTTTGCCGTGATGGCCGCGCTCTTCTATCGGGAACGAACCGGCGAAGGCCAGTTCATCGACGTCGCCCTGCTCGACTCCATCATGCCGTTGATGGGCTGGGTCGTTGCCAACCTCATGATCGGCGGACAGCAGCCGGTCCTCATGGGGAACGACAATTTCACCGCTGCCCCCTCGGGCGTCTTTCGAACGAAGGACGGCCACATCAACATCGCGGCGAACAAACAGGAACAATGGGAGGCCGTCGCGGACGTCCTCGGCGTGCCTGAGCTGAAGACCGATCCGAGGTTTCGGGAACGCGATACAAGGAAGAAGAACCGCAGAGAGCTCACACCCCTCCTCGAGAGGCAGCTCGTTCAACACGAAACCGCGTATTGGGTGGAAGAACTGAACAAGCACGACGTCCCTGCCGGGGCGATCCTGAGCCTCGATGCAGCCCTCAAGCAGGAACAGATCCGACATCGGCAGACCTTCGGCACGGTCTCCGTCGAAGGGATTGGCGATCTGCAGTTGTTCAACCTCACGGCCAAGTTTTCGAAGGCGCCGGGGAACGTGGAAACGCCTCCTCCGAAACTTGGCCAGCATACGGTCGAAGTGCTCACGGATGTCGGATACTCCGAACAGGAGATCGAAGAACTCCGAACAGCGCACGTCATCTAACGGGAGTCGGTCATGGGAATGACTGTTGTCGAAAAGATCCTCGCCCGGGCCTCAGGACGCGAGTCCGTTCGGGTGGGGGAAGTCGTAGAGCCGAACGTTGATCTCGCCATGTCGCACGAGAACGCGGCCCTGGTGATCAACCAGTTCCTCGAAATCTACCAAAGCACGGGCCTGGAACCGAAGATCTGGGATCCGTCGAGGATCGCCATCATCTTCGACCACCGTGTGCCGGCCGAATCTCCCAAGACGGCCACGAACCAGAAGAAGATCCGCGACTTTGTGGAGGCGCAGGGAATCGGCAAGTTCCACGACATCCGCGGGGACGTCGGCGGCATCTGTCATCAGATTCTGCCCGAGAGCGGCTACGTTCTGCCCGGGTCAGTCGTGGTCGGCACCGACTCCCACACGACCAGCCACGGCGCCCTCGGTGCCTTCGCCTTCGGCATCGGAGCGACGGAGATGGCGAGTGTCTGGGCCCTCGGGACGGTGCTCAATGTCGAGGTTCCCGCGACCATCAAGGTCGTCGTCACGGGGAAGTTCCGCCCGTTTGTCGGACCGAAAGATCTGATCCTTCACCTCATCGGTCGGATCAGTTCGCAGGGAGCGAACTTCAAAGTGATCGAATTCCACGGCCCGACCGTGAAATCCATGCCGACCTCCGGCCGACTGGTCATCTGCAACATGTCCGTCGAGGCCGGAGCCACCGCGGGGATTGTACCGGCCGACGAAGAAACAAAACGGTACCTGCGTGAGGAGGCCGGAGTCACGAAGCGGGTCGCTACCGTGAAACCTGACCGGGACGCTGACTACGAGCAGACCATAGCGATCGATGTTGCGAACCTCGAGCCCCAGATCGCCTGTCCGCACACCGTGGACAATGTGAAGCCGATCAGGGAGGTTGCGGGCACGAAGGTCCACCAGATCGTGATCGGTTCCTGCACCAACGGTCGGCTCGACGATCTCGCCACCGCGGCCTCCATCCTGAAGGGGCACAGAGTCGCCCGCAACACCCGGATGCTTGTGTTTCCGGCGTCCGGACGGATCTATGCCCAGGCGCTTGCGAAGGGATACATCGGCACGTTCATGAAAGCTGGCGCCGTGGTGATGAATCCCGGCTGCGGGCCCTGCCTCGGCGTGCATGAGGGAGCACTGGGAGACGGCGAGACGGCACTCTCGACGACGAACCGCAATTTCAAAGGACGCATGGGAAATCCAAATTCTGAGGTATTCCTCTGCTCTCCCGCCGTTGCCGCGGCCTCTGCGATCACGGGCGTCATCACCGATCCACGGAAAGGAGTGAAGTGAAATGGCACGAGTCGTTTTTGTCGTCGGGGACGACATTTCCACGGACGTGATCTATCCCGGCCGGTACATGGCGACCGTGCTCCCCTCCGAGACGCCGCAGTATGCGTTTGCGGATCATCAGGACTTCAATGCGCGGCTGAAGGCGAAGGAAATTCCTGCCGGGAGCGTCATCGTGGGAGGCCGGAACTTCGGCTGTGGGTCGTCGAGGGAGCAGGCCGTTTCCACCCTCAAGGGTCACGACCTCGTCATCGTGGCGAAGGGATTCGCGCGCATCTTCATGCAGAATTCGATCAATCTCGGTCTCCGACTGGTGGAAGCGCCGGAGATCGAGGCATCGGTAGGGGATGAACTGGAGATCGGCGAAGGGCTGGTGCGAAACACGACGACGGGGAAGTCGTTTGCCGTGAACGAGCTTCCCCCGGCGCGGCGCGCCATTGTGGAGGCCGGAGGACTCATCGCCTACACGCGAAAGCGCCTGCGGGAACGGCGCGCCTCCGCGTGAGGCGCGTTACACCCCCGAGGGATCAAAGCTCGACATGACCCCGTCGAGCACCTTACTGCGGGCCTGCAACTCGTTCAGCTTCTGGACGATCCGGAGGATCGAGGCGCTGCGCTCTTCCATGAGCTGGCGCACGAAGGCCTGGACGTCGGGGTAATCGCACTCCGCCATCACCCGCTCGTAGAATCTCACCTGGGCCGTTTCGGCATGCAGTGCCTCATTGAGCAGCCCGCAGGCATTCCTGCACGTGTGCGCGCACCGGATGTCTTCCAGCTTCATGGCGGGTTCCTTTCTCTTTGCTCCCATTGTTGACCCTCTTCTATCGCGCGACTGAAGCGGCATGCTTCGCCGCCAGAGTCCTCCCAAGCTGCAGCGCCTGTTCGTTCAGGGGAAGCAGATGATGGTGACGTTCCGGCAGCACTTTCTTCAGAGCGTCCATGACGTGCTCCGGCTTGATGACGGGGCGACGCTCAAGGAAGGCGCCCAGCATTAGCATATTCGCCACCTGGCGCTTCCCCATCTTCACAGCTTCATCGAGCGCCGCGATTCCCAGCACCTCGATATCCTCCCGCGCGGAGGATGTCAGAATTGCGGACTGTTCGAAGAGCAGCAATCCCCCCGGCTTCACCCGCGGCTCAAACTTCTCGAACGACGGTTGGTTGAGGACGATCGCGGAATCGTATCGGCTGATGATCGGAGAGCTGATGCGGCCCGGCGAAACAATGACGACGCAGTTCGCCGTCCCTCCCCTCATCTCGGGACCATACGACGGCATCCAGCTCACTTCTTTCCCTTCCACCATTGCCGCGTAGGCCAGAATCTGGCCCATGGAGAGAACACCCTGCCCCCCGAATCCGGCGATGACGATTTCCTGGCTCTGGTGCATGGAAGACTCCACTCTCAGTTCTGCGGCGGCACCTTCAGATCCCCCAGCGGATAGTGGGGGAACATGTTCTTCTCCATCCATTCGTTGGCTTCGACCGGCGTCATCTTCCAGCCGGAGGGGCAGTTCGAGACGATCTCGATGAAGCACGTCCCCTTGTTCCGGGCCTGGTACTCGAAGGCATTGCGGATGGCCTTCTTGGCCTTACGCACAGCGGTCGGGGTGTGCACGGCCTGGCGGGTCACGTAGTACGCACCCGGCAGCTGAGCCACCAGTGCCGTGATGTTGAGGGGATATCCCATGACGGCCTGTTGCCGACCGAAGGGGGTCGTCGAGGTCACCATGCCGAGAATCGTCGTCGGCGCCATCTGTCCGCCCGTCATCCCGTAGATGCCGTTGTTGATGAAGACAATGATGACGTTCTCACCCCGGTTGACGGTGTGAATGGTCTCGCCCGTTCCGATCGCAGCCAGGTCGCCGTCGCCCTGGTAGGAAAAGACAATTTTGTCGGGAAGGACGCGCTTGATGCCCGTTGCGACCGCTGCCGCGCGACCGTGCGCCGCCTCCTGCATATCGATGTTCATGTAGTTGTAGGCGAAGACGGAGCATCCGACCGGCGCGACACCGATCGTCCTGTCTTGCACACCCAGCTCGTCCACCACCTCCATGAGAATCTTGTGCACCACGCCGTGGCCGCAGCCGGGACAGTAGTGCAGCGGCGTGTCTGTCAGCGTCGGCGGTTTCGCGTACACAAGCTCCAGACCATTGAGACTGTTCGTCTGCTCCATGCTCTCATCCCTCATACATGCGCTTCCTGGTGCACCATGGCTTCGACGCGCTCCAGCACTTCCTCGGGCGAGGGGATCATCCCTCCCATCCGCCCCTTGAACCCGACAGGGCATGTGCCGCTCACCGCCAGCCGCACATCCTCAACCATCTGGCCGGCGTTCATTTCCACCACGAGCATCGATCGTACACGTGCCGCCAGAGAATGGAGAGCCGCGCTCGGGAAGGGGTACAGCGTGATGGGGCGAAGGAGTCCGACCTTGATGCCCTTCTCCCTCGCCAGTTCCATAGTCTTCTGGCAGATCCGTGCTGCCAGACCGTAAGCCACGAGGAGTATCTCCGCATCGTCGGTCATGAATGCCTCGTGGCGCACCTCGTCCTGCAACCGGCGGTACTTCTCCTGCAACTGCAGGTTGATCTGTTCCATCCGTTCCGGCTCGATGAAGAGCGACGTGACGATGTTGCGCTCCCGGTCCTTCGTCTTGCCGGTCGTCGCCCACGGCTTCGGTGACGGCGGAAGCGACCCCTCGGGGGGAAGGATGACTTTCTCCATCATTTGGCCCAGCGCCCCGTCGGCCAGAATGAGCGCCGGATTGCGATACTTCTCCGCCAGCCGGAATCCCTCGAACACGAAATCGGCCATTTCCTGCACCGAGGCGGGAGCGAGCACGATGAGCCGATAGTCGCCGTGTCCTCCGCCTTTAGTCGCCTGGAAGTAGTCCCCCTGCGCGGGCTGGATCGTGCCCAGACCCGGACCTCCCCGGTTGACGTTTACGAGGAGACACGGAAGCTGGGCTGAGGCCATGTAGGAGATCCCCTCCTGCATCAAGCTGATGCCGGGGCTGGAGGAGCTGGTCATGACGCGCGCTCCGGCTCCGGCGGCGCCGTAGATCATGTTGATCGCCGCCAGCTCGCTTTCCGCTTGCAGGACGACAACATTCCGCTTCGGCGCCTCGGCGGTCAGGTATTCCAGGATCTCGGACTGCGGTGTAATCGGGTAGCCGAAGTACGCCTGGATGCCGGCCCGCAGCGCGGCTTCTGCCAGGGCTTCGTTCCCCTTCATCAGCGTCGGTTGTCCGCTTCGTTCACCCATGTCGTTCCTTCCACCTGGGGTGGTGATTCATCGGTTGCCGGTTACTCCGTGTCCTTCTCCGCCGCCACCGCCTGACGCCTGGACGGTTTCGGCTGCCGGTAGACGGTGATCGCCGCCTCGGGACACACCAGTGCACAGTTGAGACAGCCCGTGCAATTGTCCTGCACCAGCATGACGTAGCGGTACCCCTTCTTGTTGATCTGCGAGGACATCGCCATGCTGTGCTGCGGGCACGCCTGCACACACAGTTCGCATCCCTTGCACAGCTCGGTGGCTACCCGAATGGTTCCTCGAATCATGTGCTTCTTCCTTTCAGAGAGACGGACCGCAGGAGCTCATCCGCCTCACTCCTGCACCTCAACGGCCTTTCCCAGTTTCTGACCGATGCCAGGCGACTCCGGCGACAGGTGCTGCGACTCGAACACAGCGAGTGCCGCGATGTTGACGATATCACTGACGTCGTTCCCCGGCGTGAGGAGATAGACCGGCTTTCGGATGCCCAGCAGAATAGGACCAATGGCGGTTGCACCGCCCAGCCGTGCCAGCAGTTTGTACGCAATGTTCGCTGAGGTCAGATCGGGGCAGATCAGCACGTTCGCTCCACCCCGCAGCGTACTGAACGGATAGACTTCCTCGACGATTTCCGGCGTCACAGCCGTATCTGCCATCACTTCTCCGTCCACGGTCAGATCGGGCGCCTTCTTCCGCACCATCGCCACGGCATCCCGCACTTTCTCGGTGAGTGGGTGCCGTGTGCTGCCGAAATTGCTGAACGAGAGCATGGCGATGCGCGGCTCAACGTCCAGTTGCCGGACCTTCTGCGCGACCAGGATGGCGATATCCGCAAGATCTTCGGCGGTCGGCTCGATGTTGACGGTTGCATCCGCAATGAAGACGGTCTGGTTCTTGAACACCATCATGTAGAGACCCGCAATCCGGCGGACTCCCTCCTGCTTGCCGATGATCTGGAGGGCGGGCCGCACCGTATCGGGATAGTGCTGCGTCAGGCCCGAGATCAACCCGTCAGCGTCACCGCTGTTCACCATCATCATGCCAAAAATGTTGTGAGTCCTCAGATCGCGCTCGGCATCGAACTTCGTCACCCCTTTCCTCTGCCGCATCTCGTAGTAGCGCGCGATGTACGCATCGAGCTTCAGCGATTTTGACGGGTTGATGATTTCAAATCCTTTGCTGTTGATGCCGAGGTCCTGAATCTTCTGCGTGATGGCTGTACGGCTCCCCAGCAGGATCGGTTGGGCAATGTGGTCTTCCACGAGGAGGGCGGCAGCGCGGAGGATTTTCTCCTCTTCTCCCTCCGGGAAGACGATCCGACGGGGATCGTGCTGGGCACGGTGGATGAAGAAGCGCATGATTTCGCGTGACCGTCCCAGGCGGGCTTCCAGCGAATCCCGGTAGGCCTCAAGGTCCTTGATCGGATTCTTGGCGACACCCGTCTCCATAGCGGCCTTTGCCACCGCCGTGGCCTCCCACAAGAGCACGCGAGGATCGAACGGCTTCGGAATGATGTACTCCTTCCCGAACTCGATCTTCTTCCCTCCATAGGCACGGATCACACTGTCCGGAACACCCTCGCGGGTCAGGTCTGCCAGTGCGTGGGCCGCGGCGATCTTCATTTCATCGTTGATGGCCGAGGCGCGCACATCAAGTGCCCCTCGGAAGATGAAGGGGAAACCAAGAACGTTATTGACCTGGTTCGGGTAGTCAGAGCGGCCGGTGGCCATGATGATGTCGTCGCGGGCCGCCACAGCGTCTTCGTACGCGATTTCGGGATCGGGGTTTGCCATGGCGAAGACGATCGGCTTGTCTGCCATGGATCGGATCATCTCTTTCGACACCAGTCCCTTCGCCGAAACGCCGCAGAAGACATCGGCGCCCTTCATGGCATCGGCCAGCGTACGCGCGTTCGTGTCGGCAGCGAACAGCTCCTTGTAAGGATTCATCCCTTCCTTGCGGCCCCTGTAGACGACCCCTTTCGTATCGACGAGGATCATGTTCTTGCGTTTGACGCCGAGACGCTCGTACATCTTGGCGCAGGCGATGCCGGCCGCTCCCGCCCCGCTGAAGACCACGATCACGTCGCCGATCTTTTTCCCCTGAATCTCCAGCGCATTCAGCAGTCCCGCCCCGCTGATGATCGCCGTTCCGTGCTGGTCGTCGTGGAACACCGGGATACCCATCGTCTTCTTGAGGGTTTCCTCGATATAGAAGCACTCGGGCGCCTTGATGTCCTCGAGGTTGATGCCGCCGAACGTCGGCTCCAGGAGCTGGACCACCTTGATGACCTCGTCGGGATCGTGCGTGTTCACCTCGATGTCAAACACGTCCACATCCGCAAAGCGCTTGAAGAGCACTCCCTTCCCTTCCATGACGGGCTTGCCCGCAATGGCACCGATATCCCCCAGTCCGAGCACGGCGGTGCCGTTGGAGACAACGGCAACGAGGTTCCCCTTGGCCGTGTAGAGATACGCATCCTCGGGATTCTTCTCGATCTCGCGGCACGGCTCCGCCACGCCGGGCGTGTAGGCCAGCGAGAGATCCCGTTGCGTCACGCAGGGCTTCGTTGTGGTGACCTCGATCTTTCCTCTCCGCCCCTGCGCGTGGTACGCTAGTGCATCTTCTCGGCGAATCATGGTATCACTCCTGACGACGCGACTTCCGCCGTCGCGTTGATGTGAACGTTTGACATGACGGGCATACTTCTCTCAAGGCCTGACTCTGTCGCTCCCGCCTCGTGAACGGCCTTCCGCAGACGAGGCAGGCACCGTACTCTCCCCGTTCCTGTGCCCGGCCGGCTCCCCGGAGCAACCGCAGCTCCGTTCCTTCCTGCACCATCGCCGCGCAGACCTGGGCGGGATGGGATTCACAGGGTTTGACCGGAAGATTGCAGACGGAACAGACGTAGACTTCCCCCTCCTCGAGCGACACAAGCTGAGGCCGACTGCTCATGAGGCGGAGGACGTCTTCGATCCGATCTTTCACCTTCCGCCGTCGTTTCACCGCACGTTCCTTCCGGTCGCTCCGAACCGGTCAAATCAACAGCTGGTACTTGTTCAGCGCCTTCATGTAGTTTGCGCGCTCAAAGGCGGACGGATCCGCCACGGACTTCTGGCTCATGCTCCCCTTCATCTGCGCCACGGAGACATACTCCCGTTCCAGCATCCACTCCTTGAGGTCGAGGAGAACCTGACGGATGTACTCGGGTCCCTGCTTCAGCAGCGCGGAGCACATCATCGTGACATCCGCCCCCGCCATCAGCATCTTCAGCACATCCTCCGCCGTATGGATGCCGCTGGTGGCAGCGAGACTGGCTTTGACCTTCCCGTGGAGAATCGCGATCCACCGCATCGGAAGCCGCGACGCTGTCGAGTCGCTCAACGTAACCCCCGGAACCACCTCAAGCTCGGTCAAGTTGATGTCCGGCTGGTAGAACCGGTTGAAGAGCACCAGTCCATCCGCTCCTGCAGTGACGAGCCGCGCGGCGACATTCGCCAGCGAACTGAAGAAGGGGCTGAGCTTCACGGCGACCGGAATACTCACCGCGCTCTTGACGGCGTGCAGCACTTCGAGGTACCGGCTCTCCACGTCGCCGCCGGCCAGCTGAGGATCCGTCGGGATGTAGTACACGTTCAGCTCCAACGCATCGGCTCCCGCCTGCGCGATGTGCTTCGCGTAGTTGATCCATCCCCCCACCGAGATGCCGTTGAGACTGCCGATGACCGGGATGCCGAGCTGCTCTTTCGCCTTCCGCACGTGGTTGACGTATTCATCGGGACCAAGGTTGTACTCCTGCGCTGCGGGGAAGTAGCTGAGCGCTTCCGCGTAGCTTTCGGTGCCGTAGCGAAGGTAGTGGTCAAGCTCATCCGCTTCGTGCGTGACCTGCTCTTCGAAGAGGGAGTACATGACGACGGCCGCCGCTCCCGCATCTTCCAGCCGCTTCATCATGTCGAGCGATCTCGACAGCGGGCTTGCCGAGGGGACAAGGGGATTCTTCAGCTTCATGCCCAGGTACGTGGTGGTCAGGTCCATAACGAAGTCCTCGCGTTCTCGATTCTTCGGTTCGCTGAATCACTGTGCGGCGACGTGCGCGGGCGGCATGAACGATCACCCACCGGCCGGCGTTGCCTCGTTCTTTCCGTCTCCGCTGTGCGACAGGTATTCGTACATCTTCCACCGCTCGCGCACATCGCTCTGTGCAAGACCCTGCAGATACTTCGCCCGTTCTGGATGACTCTTCTCGAGCATCTTGAAGCGCGTCTCGAGGGTCAGGAATTCCCGCAGGGCCGCCCTGGGTTCCTTGGAATCCAGTTTCAGCGGATTCTTCCCCTCCCGGACCAGCAACGGGTTGTAGCGGAAGAGTGGCCAATAGCCGGTCTCCACCGCCATCTTCTGATTGTACATTCCCCGCGTCATGTTGATGCCGTGGGCGATGCAGTGCGAGTAGGCAATGATCAGGGAAGGTCCGTCGTAGGCCTCGGCTTCCAGGAATGCCCGCACCGTCTGCATGTCGTTGGCTCCCATGGCGACTGTGGCAACGTAGACGT
>CAYXMK010000080.1:0-6613 GCA_964465905.1 uncultured Ignavibacteriaceae bacterium
CTCGACGACAACGGTGCAGCGGAGGACGTGAGGTATTACTACGATTCTCCCGCGAGAATCATGTGGCGAGCTGTTGGGGGGTGGGATTTCAAGGAAGTGGGAAGGGGAGTGGATTCGTTCAAGGTGGCGATGTACGACAGCACCGGCTCCACGACGACGGTCGTAGGTCGGGCGAAGTCACTCAAATTGACTGTGAGGATGAAGAGCGATATCCCGACGTCCTACCGGAATCCTGAAAACGAAAGGATCTATCCGCGTCAGCTTTGGGAGATGCACCTGTTCCCAAAGAATCTGTAAGGGGGGGAAAACACCATGGGGAACTCAAGAGCCATATTTGTAGCGCTCTTGTCGGTCATTTTCGGGGCGTACACGGCAAGCTTCAATCAGACCGACAAGCTGCATGCGCGCATCGGAGTGATGCGATTGGCGTATGTCAACGCGGAGTCGATTGCCAAAGCGGGTGCAGGCATTGCTTTCAATTCCAATCTGCAGGGGAGAGCAAAGCTGGAGTCCAGCATGCCGGTTATTGGACCGGTGTCGGTGGCGTTGCTCGGAGGCACGGCCGAGTATCGGATCGAGCGTATCGCCGACGACAAAGGGACGATCGTCTCTAAGAGCCTTATCGGTGTTGCTGATTCCGTCGTGTACAGGGTCACGGCCACGAGAGTGGCGGCCAAGACGTGGGCCCTGTCATCGTTCACGTACACCAATGTCCGTCCTCCTAACTACGCCGGGCCGCTTCCGACAGAATGATCCGGCGGACCCTGTAAGACCTTCTCGCCTTCCTGCATCCGGCTGTCCTCGGGACGGCCGGATTTGTTTTTGTCATCCCTCCCGAGGTTCTGTCCGATTCGAACCGTCTCGGTTCTGGTGACACTTGAGACTCATCCCCCGGTACCGTACCTTAGATGTGCATCAGGGCCGATGAAATCTCCCCGCGACACCACATACATCAAAGCTCTCGACTTCATTCCTGAAATGGTCTTCGTTCTCGATTCCGGGAACAGGATCGTGGAATGCAACCGCGCCGTCAGGGACCTGATGGGCTACGACGGCTCGGGCAGGATGGAGAAGACGCTCCGCGACCTTGTGCCGCCGGAGCAGTGGGAAGGATGCGCGCAGTATCTCGAGCGGCAGGAATCCGTGCCGAACATCCAGACCCGCTTCCGGAAACAGGACGGCTCGTTCATCGACGTGAAGATGGATCTCAGGGTCGTGCAGGAGAACGGGAAGACCAGCCGGTTCATCATCGCCCGCGATATCACGGAGCAGAAGAAGAAGGAACTCGAGTACCTCCAGTTCTCCAACGTCATCCACTACACCATCAATCCGATCCAGATCACCGACGCCAGCGGCGTCATGGTATACGTGAATCCGGCGTTCGAGCAGATCACCGGATATACAAAGGAGGAGCTGATCGGGCAGAACCCGCGCATCCTGAACAGCGGCAAGCACTCCCGCCAGTTCTGGAAGAACGTGTGGGACGAGATCCGGAGCGGAAAGGTATGGGTGGGGGAGGTCGAGAACACTCGGAAGGACGGATCGCCGTTCCACAGCGAGCTGGTCATTTCGCCGATTGAAAACGAAGACGGGGAAGTCGTCGGCTTCCTCGGAGCCCACCGGGACATCACCGAGCAGAAACTGCTCCAGCGGGAACTGATCCGTTCCCAGAAAATGGAAAGCATCGGCACGCTGGCGGCCGGCATTGCGCACGAAGTCGGGAACCCGCTGACGTCGATCTCGTCGCTCGTGCAGGTGATTCTCCGCACCACCAACGATGACTTCACCCGTGAGAAGCTGGATCTCATCAAGAACCAGATCAACCGGATCGCGAGGATCATCCGCGACCTTGTGGACTTCTCGCGGCCCTCGACGTACGTGGTGCGCCCGACCGATCTGAACCAGCTCGTGCGCGAGGCCCTCAGCATCGTGCAGTACGGCAAGAAGGTGCACGATGTGGAGTTCATCGTGAACCTGGACGAGCATCTGCCCGCGCTGGAGGTGGTGGCCGATCAGATGTCTCAGGTCTTCATCAACATCCTCATGAACGCCGTGGATGCGGTGGAGGGACGATCGGGTACGATCACGGTGGAATCCGCTGTCCGCGGGAACCACGTTCACATCGCGATCTCTGACACCGGGCGAGGCATCCCGCCGGAGGATCGGGAAAAAATCTTCGAACCGTTCTTCACGACGAAGGAAGTGGGCCGCGGCTCGGGGCTCGGACTCTGGATCAGTTATGGCATCGTCAAGAGCTTTGACGGCGACATTCTTCTCGACAGCACGCCGGGGAAAGGGAGCACCTTCACTGTGGTGCTGCCGGTCAAGATCCATTGAAGCAGTGCCGTTCTCGTGCAGCCACCGCCGGCTTTGACGGCGGCCTGCTGTCTTCTTCCAACACAATCTTCGTGTGATCGCCAATGGCGCAACGCATCCTCGTCGTGGACGATGAACAGATCATCCGTGAGTCGCTGAGCTTTGTGCTCCGAAAGGAGGGGTACGAAGTGGAAGAGGCATCGAACGGGCGCGAGGCGCTGGAGAAACAGGAAGCTCGCCCCTTCGACGTGGTGATTACGGATATCGAGATGCCGGAGATGCGCGGCGTCAACCTGCTCGAACGGATCGCCGAGCGGACGCCGGAGACGTTCGTCATCATCGTGACGGCCTTCGGGTCCCTCGAGACCGCCATCACGGCCCTCCGGAAGGGGGCGTACGACTACGTCCTCAAGCCCGTCGACTTCGACGAGATGCTGCACCGGGTGCGGAAGCTGCTCGATCACCGCTCCCTTGCCAAGGAGATCACCCTCCTGCGGCAGGAGCTGAACCAGAGCTACAGCTTCGACAAGATCATCGGGCAGAGCGAGAGCATGAAGCGGGTGTTCCAGGTAATCCAGCGGGTGGCGGTGAGCGATGGCACGGTGCTCATCACCGGCAAGAGCGGTTCGGGCAAAGAGCTGGTGGCTCGTGCCATCCACGCCAACAGTCACCGGAAGAACAAGCGGTTCATGCCGATCAACTGTGGGGCGATCGTGGACACCCTGTTCGAGAGCGAGCTGTTCGGCCACAAGAAGGGATCTTTCACCGGGGCCACGTCGGACAAGGAAGGGCTGTTCAAGGTGGCGGAAGGGGGGACGGTGTTCCTCGACGAGGTCAGTGAAATCCCCCTGCATCTGCAGGTGAAACTCCTGCGCACCATCGAACAGCGGGAGATCACCCCCGTGGGCATGACGGACGCCATCAAGATCGATGTGCGCATCATCGCCGCCACCAACCGCGACCTGCGGGAGGAGATGGAGAAAGGGAAGTTCCGGGAGGACTTGTTCTACCGTCTCAACGTGGTTGAGATTCACCTTCCGTCCCTTTCCGACCGTCCCGATGATGTTCCCCTCCTGGCTCAGCATTTCCTCGACATCTACCGGAAGCAGATGGGGAGGCCGATCAAGGGTTTCTCCAACGAGGCGATGCAGGCCCTCATCCGGCATTCATGGAAGGGGGAGGTGCGCGAGCTGGAGAATATCGTGGAGCGCGCGGTGATCTTCTGTGACGGCGACATGATCACCCTGGAACATCTTCCCGAACATGCCCGGCCGGCGGGGGCGACGCTCTCGTTCGAACTGCCGAAGAAAGACCAGAGTCTGCGCGAGGCGGTAAAGGACTTCGAGCGGCGTTACATCTCGGAAATCCTCGGACAGAAAGGGGGAAACAAGGAGAGCGCTGCGCAGGCGCTGTCCATCAGTCTATCTTCCCTCTACCGCAAGATGGACGAACTGGGCATCCCGACACGGTAGATGCTGTCGGGGAATCCTCTTTGTCCGTTGTGCCTGCACTGCAGTTCCCCAAACCAACGGCTTTCCCCTCCGGAAGAGGACTCTGTTCGCCAGTTTCCATCCCTTCCAAGATTTGGGAACGTCTTCGATTTCAATTCCCATGATTGAGTAAGCAGGAGTGATTCGCGCACTGGGTGTGGCGAATTTCGGGCAGGCGGGGGCTTTCTTCCGTTGGTTTCGGGAAACTTCAGATGGCATGTTGATTGCGTCACTGAAGTGTGCATCGGCCCGAAGCTTGGGCGGGCCGGTGTGCGAACTCAAACCCACCGCATCATACCATCGGTCAATCGGGCGAAATTCCCAAAACGATCTGCCCAGGAGTGAATTGATGAGTGACTACCATGCTACGATGGATGCCGGCGTTCAGGCTCGTCCGCTGAAGGACTCCGTGCGGAGCTTTGAACGGCAGGTCATCCATGAGGCGTTGCGGCAGCATGGCGACGACAAGAGGGTCGTTGCGAAACTGCTTGGCATCAGCCTTTCGTCCCTGTACCGGAAGATTTCGGATCTTTCGACGGAGGACGAGGGCAGGGCGTTCCAGTCGGGCGGAATGACGGGGATGGATGAACGCGCCGTGCATCACTGAGGTTCTATTCTGACAGGTGTAAGGTGAAAAAACAAATCTGGCTTCTTGGGTTGGTGGCGCTGATCGCCACGGGAGCCGTGCTGTTGGCGAGGCAGACGAAGCAAGTTCGGGGAAGTGCGCTGCATTTTGTGGACGGCGACAACGGCCCGAAGAACTTCGATGCCTTTCCGCCGGAGATTCCCGACAGTGAATTTGAGGGAATCGACTTCTTTTCGTGAGTTGCAGAGAGGGTAGCGGTTTCCGCAGGAGTCGTGCACCGGGAGGCGGTCCGAAGGGCCGCCTCGTTGTTTTCTGGGAGGGGTGGCTTGTTCCGATTGTTGGAATCGGTGCTCTGCCTGAATTCCCATGGTCGAGAAGTTGCGTGACCTGGGCGTACCATGGGTAAGACGGCACGAAAAAATGGCTTGAAATGGGTGGATCCGGGGTGTGTGTTGAACAATTCATCGTTGTGGTTCTGAACAATGGGGAGTATTTCAGCGGTACGGTTCTTGACGCACCGAACTGTTGTCCCGAGCATCCCCCTTTCCACTTTCGGGACGTGCTTGGGGAAGGGTGGCGTGTTCTCTTGGAAGGAATTCGCTTCTCTTTGGCGTTCGGTCATCGGAGGGGAGATTGAGGGGTTGGAAATCCAAAAAACTCAAAAGCGCAAGGAGGTGCACATGAGACGATTCGGTTTCGGTTTGTTGGTAGTCTCAGTCTGCATCGCGTTCCTGATGGTCGGCTTGACGGGTTCCGCGTCTGCTCAGGGTCGCGTGGTGTCGGCCAAGATCGTTGTGGTTGGCGTGCCGGACAAGTTCAAGGCGGCAAATGCAGGAGAGTCCACCTACGGCATTAAGAACGTCGGCGTCGGCGCGCGCGTGGTGCTGAAGCCGTTTGCTTTTTCAGACACGACCGTCAATCAGTATGACACCACACTCGTGGTCACCAGTGCCACCTGGACGGTGTCGGGTCCGAAGGGACCGGTAGTGATCGATGATACGGCAGCGACGGCATCGGACGGACTGGTAGTGTACTTCAAGCCCGACACGGTTGGCGTCTACACCGTGAACATGACGGCGACGACGGCGCTGGGAACAGCGAACGCGACAGCAACGATCACGGCGGGCAACTTCGTCGGGGCGGGGATCAGCTTGGCTGAGAACTCGACTCCTTCAACTTGTTCTCCGTGTCACGGCACAACCGGAAAAGTCGCCGAGCTATTTGCTGACTGGCAGAAGACCAAGCACGCAACAGCAGTGAAGAACCGGCTTGGGGAGGTAGGCGGACATTTTGGCGTCAACGTCTACGGCACTGACTGCATGTCATGCCATGCCATCGGTTACAACAAATCGGCGACGGCGGTCAACGGCGGCTGGGACGATGTGGCAGCTCAGGACACCACGTACAAGCAATGGTTCTACCCCACCACGCCGAATGGTCCGGGCGTGTATGATTCCCTGGTCGCCAAGTACCCTGCGCTGATGCAGCTCTCGGGGATCCAGTGCGAGAACTGCCACGGTCCATTCAGTCTGCACACGACATCGTTCGACAAGAGCATGATGAGCGGTTCCATGTCGTCTGATGTCTGCGCTCCGTGCCATTTCTCGTCTGACCGGCACCCCAAGGGTTACTCATGGGATGCTTCAGGACATGCCAACTCGTTCGATGAGGGGAGCAACTTTCAGTACATGAACCGGAGCGGCTGTTCGCAGTGCCACACGGGGAATGGCTTTGTCGATATGACGATCAACGGCGGAACGGCCGGAACCTATGCTGATCCGGTCGGCGTCACCTGCCAGACTTGCCATGACCCGCACGACAACACGAACATCTACCAGCTCCGCCGCAAGTCGGTGGCGGAGGCATGCACGGCGTGCCACCAGAACAGGATCAGCGGACCGCCGCGCGGATTGCACTACTCGCACCAGGCCTCGATGATCGACGGCGCGCTGGCCCAGCCGTTCGGTCCGAGCCTCCTGTCGAGCAGCACGATCATCGGCAACTACTCCGGCTGGGAACTACCGGGCTACGTGTATGAGAACTCTTCGCATGAGGAAATTGAAGAGAAGTGCGCTGTTTGCCACATGGCTCAGACCCCGACGTTCGACCCGACCTATGTCAAGCCGGACACGCTTCTCAACAAAGTGGGCGGTCACACGTTTGCAGTGGTGTGGAATGCCGATACCCCGGAGAACGAGTCGGACGACATCCTGAACGACGT
>CAYXMK010000080.1:6623-9942 GCA_964465905.1 uncultured Ignavibacteriaceae bacterium
ACGACGTCGGCTGCCGTTCGTGTCATGGCCAGGTCTCCATTAACTTCGTGCACCTTACAAAGGAGAAGACCGTTGCGTTGCTCGATACGCTGGCGAACTATCTCCCAAAGAGCGCAACGACAGGCTTGCCGCTCGTGCATACAACGGCCTCGCTGACGCAGATCCAGAAGGCGGGGGCATACAACTACTACTTCGTGAAGCAGGACGGCAGCTACGGCACCCACAACTTCAAGTATGCCGAGGGATTGCTCAAGTCCTCGATCGAGCAGTTGAAACTCGGAGCCGGCGCGGCCAGCATCACCTCCATCAAGGATGTCCCGAACGATCAGGGACGCATGGTGCAGGTGGTGTGGAACAAGTTCCCGGCGGAGGGGGCCAGCTACGGCAAGGTTGTGAACTACGGAGTGTGGAGACAGGATCTGATCGTCGGCACCACGGCGTCAGCCGGCTCGTACACCGACATGTTGCGCACTGCGTCGGTCGGCTCTACGGTCTCAGTGGCGGGCTACGTCTGGTCGTTTGTCGCGACCGTTCCCGCCACCGGGCTGTCGCAGTATGCCTATGTTGCGCCGACGATTGCAGATTCGACGGCGGAGGGGATCAAGTACACGAAGTTCTTCGTTGCCGGCTACAGTGCGGACAACCTTGTCGTGTACCAGTCTCCGATCGATAGCGGCTACTCGATCGACAACATCGCTCCGCTGGCACCCACCGGCTTCCAGGTGACCTATGCACCGGCCGGCGTGGATTTGAAGTGGAAGATGCTGGACGATCCGGCGAACGCCGATGTGGTCGAGTTCAAGGTCTACCGCTCGACGACGGCGGATTTCGTGCCGGGTCCGGCGAACCTGATTGCCACAGTGGCGACGCCTGCCTACCTGGACAACAGCGTGACCTACGGGGCAGACTACTACTACAAGGTCAATGCGGTCGACAAGAGCGGGAATCCTGGTCTCTTCGCGCAGGTGCTGGTGACGAGCGTCCAGGAGACCGGCGGTATCCCGACGGAGTTCGCGCTGAAGCAGAACTATCCCAATCCGTTCAACCCGAGCACGGAGATCCGCTTCGCTCTCGCGAAGGAGAGCAACGTTCGCCTCTCGGTCTACAGTCTCTCCGGCGAACTGGTTGCGACGGTCGTGAACGGCAGCTTCCCGGTCGGGAACTACCGGGTCACGTGGAACGGCATGACCGATGCAGGGTTGTCTGTCTCCAGCGGCGTGTATCTCTACCGGCTGCAGGCAGGCGACTTTGTGTCGACGCGAAAGATGGTCCTGCTGAAGTAACAGGCAGTCCGTTGTTGGATCTCAGCCGGGTCGACGGTTGAGATGATCTTCCCACAAGCCGGTTCCTCCGCCTTTCAGTGTCTGCACAGGGAGGCCGGCTTGTGGGCTTTTTGTTGGTGGGGGATTGCGAAATTCAACAGGACGGAATTCCCAGCGGCGGGATCGGGAGAGCGCAAAGGGGACAGTTTTGACGCCCCTGCCTTTTGCCGCCTCGTGGCATGCTCCTTGTGGGGAATGAGCAGCGCGCCTGCGGCGGATCCAGCGAAATCATCAGGCGTGCGGGGAATCGGCAATCATGTCGGTGAATTCAGAATCGGATCTTCGTACGACGATCCTGGTCTTCAGTCCGGACGAGGATCTTGCCACGAGTCTGTCTCTTCTGCTGGAGCGGAGGTTCCGCATTGTGCGGGAGACGAGACTGGAGAACCTCCTGGTGACCATCGAAGAAACGGCGCCGGAGCTGCTGCTGATGGACCTGTATTCGTTCCCGAGCGACACCCGGAGGATGCTGGACATCCTGAGTGGCCTGAAGCGGCGGATACCGACGATCACGTTGCACGTCTACCGGCAGCACAATCCCGAGCTCGAGCGCACAATCCAGGAAATCTCCGACGTCGTGCTGTTCAAACCGTTGCGCGTCGAAGAACTCCGCCAGGCAGTCAAGAACGTCCTTCGGCGAACGAGCACTGCCGAGGCCGAATCCTGAGTCCACCCTCCGTCCGCCTCTCGAGCTCTCTCCCTTCCCGTTGGGCCTTTTTCCCAGGCGCGGCTGTTGACATCTTCCTTCCCACTTGTGGAAAGGGGGGATTTCGCATTCTCAGATCTTGGAATGGCGAGGGACGTTCACGCCTGGGATGTCCGCTTGCTCCGCTGAATCAGTTGTGCAGAATGACGGGCTTTTTGGCATGCTTATTGACCTGAACGAGCGACATCGCAGTTTAAGAAGAGATCTCCATACGGAAGGTCAGGTGTTGGCGTCCGTAGCGGCAAAATACTCCCTGGTGGTTTTCTTGCTCCTGGCTGTTCTCCCCGCGGGGAAGGCAGCGGCGCAATCCAGAGAAGACTGTCTTGCCTGCCACAGTGATCCGTCGTTGACGACGGAGCGGGCGGGACGGGAAGTCTCTTTGTATACCGACGACAGAGTGCTGAAGAAATCCCCCCACGCCAAGCTCGTCTGTGTTGCCTGCCATATCGGGTTCAGCGCGGAGGAAATGCCGCACAAGGAGACCATCACTCCTGTCAATTGTCTCTCCTGCCACCGCAGCGCGCCAATGCAGCACCGCTTTCATCCGCAGATGGCAAAAGCCCGCGGTGACGACTCCTCGCCGGATGTCTCGTGCAAAGACTGCCACGGAACACACGAGGTCGTGGCGAAGGATCGCCCCGGCTTTCCCTACAAGGGGAAGCAGCAGGTGGAGTCGTGCGGGGCCTGCCATGGTGACATCAGCGAGCCGTTCGCCGCGTCGGATCACGGACAGGCGCTTGCGGCGGATGTGAAAGGGGCCCCTGACTGTCTTTCCTGCCATCGCAAGCAGCTTCCGCGTCTCACGGTGCAATCCGACACGGCCGCGGTGAAGCGCATCCAGGAGCAACTCTGTCTCTCCTGTCATCTGGACAATCCCGACGTCCGAGCGCGCACATCGACGAGTGCCGGGTTCATCCGAGCGTATGAAGGCAGCGTGCATGGAGCCGCACTGCTGGCAGGAAGGGGGACGGCCGCGGCATGCGTTGACTGTCAAGGCAGTCACGACATGAAGAAGGGTTCTTCCCCTCTCTCGTCCGTGCACAAGTCGAACATCGTTCAGACCTGCAGCAGCTGTCACGGGCCGATCGCGCGGGAATTCAGCGGAAGCGTGAACTCGCGGCGCCGGCCCGCGAAGTACTCCCCTAACTCCGCCCGCAATCGGTCGAGCAGCGGGTGTTCGCCGGGGACAACGGCGCAACTGAATCGATGCCGCATCGTTTCGAAATTGCGTTCCAGCATCTGCCGGTCGGTGTATTCGAGCAGGCAGACGCCCTCATCGGCGACCCCGGCC
>CAYXMK010000081.1:0-9905 GCA_964465905.1 uncultured Ignavibacteriaceae bacterium
CTCGCAAAGACAGGTACCGCGTCCTTGCGAGCGACTCCAGGCATTGCATTGGTAGAGCGAAGCGATCTGATGAGAGCGCGTGCCATACGTAGGCATAGATCAGGCTTTGTTATCAGATTGCTTCGGCCCGCCAGAAATCGGCGGGCCTCGCAAAGACAGGTGCTGCGTATTTGCGGGGGACTTGACGTGTTCTGCTTGAGGAGCGACGCCCGCCTGCGGTTGGGAAACGTCTCCGGCGGGCAGGCAATCTGATCCAACGAGGAGGAGTGGGGAGGTGAGGAAATCGTATTGTGTTTACATCCTGACCAACAAATACAATCGCGTTCTCTATACGGGAGTCACAAGCCAACTGTCCGGACGCGTTCTGCAGCACAAAGAGAAACAGTCCCAGGGATTCACCAGTCGGTACAACGTCAACAAGCTGGTCTACTACGAGTCGTTTGGCAGCCCGCAAGAGGCGATTCAGCGGGAAAAGCAGATCAAGTCCGGATCGCGGCGGAAGAAGATTGAGCTGGTGAACAAGATGAATCCTGAGTGGAAAGATCTCTTTGACGAACTCGTGGAATGACGGAGCCGCGTCTTTGCGAGCCATTCTGTCAGATTGTCCCGCGGAGCGGGATCGCACACAAAGGCACTTCGTCGTCCCTGAGAGACGGGACTCCTCGCAAAGACAGGATGATCTCGTGAAGAGCAGTTCGTGCAATGCCCGCCAAGCTGAGTCGCGGGGACTGCACACGTCAGCGGGGAGGATTGTACGGGCTCGTTGAAATACCCGTCGGTCAGCGACGTCACCACCGGGCACGACTCTCATGACAACCGTGCAGAAACAGGGAGAAGATCCACGGGAGGCGCGGGGTAATATCCTGAAGCGCTTCGCCCAAGTTGCGGGTTCGATTCTCTTCGTCGCAATCGCGCTCTTTGCGTCAGCCGGCACGATCGACTGGCTCTACGCGTGGCTCCTGATCATCGCCTCTGTGGCTGTCATAGTGGTGAATGCGTTCATCTTTCCGCCGGAGCTTATTGCCGAGCGCGGCCGACGTAAGGAAAATGTTGAGCGATGGGACAGGGTGATCAGCGCCTGCATGATCCTACCCTGGTTCGCCGTCTATCCTGTTGCCGGGCTGGATGTCCGGTTTGGCTGGTCTCCGGTCCTGACCGTCTGGATGCATCTCATGGGGCTCGTTGTCTTCTTGCTCGGAAACGCCCTGGTGAGCTGGTCAATGGTCTCGAACGCCTACTTCTCCACTGCGGTCCGGATCCAGTACGAACGAGGTCATTCCGTCGCCCGGGGCGGACCTTATCGCTACGTGCGTCATCCGGGATATCTTGGCATGATCCTGAGCCAGCTTTCAACGCCGTTTCTTCTGGGCTCCCTCTGGGCACTCGTCCCGGCGGCCCTGACAAGTATCCTTCTCGTCGTCAGGACAGCACTCGAGGATAGGACGTTGAAGGAGAAGCTTGAGGGGTATGCGGAATACGCCGGCCACGTCGGCTCTCGACTCCTTCCCGGCGTGTGGTAGGGTAAAAGGATTCTGGCGGCGACTGCGCTGGATCTGAAGAACTTGAAGGAAGTTGCGTGAGTGCGCCATGAGCATCCCGGCGAGCATCGAAGGAAAATTCAGAACCCTCTTTCGGGAAGAACCGGTCCTCGTCCGCTCACCGGGCAGAGTGAATCTCATCGGCGAGCACACTGACTACAACGAGGGCTTCGTTCTTCCGGCCGCGATCGACAAGGCGATCTTTTTCGCAATTTCTGCCCGATCCGACCGGCACTGCCATGTGACGGCGAGTGATCTCGGGGAGACATTTAAGTTTTCGCTGGATGCTCTGCAGCCGTCTCCGCAACACTGGCCGAACTATCTCATGGGTGTTGTCGATCAGTTCGTCAAAAGGGGATGCCCGATCGGTGGCTTCAACTGCGTTTTCGGCGGGGATATCCCCATCGGGGCAGGATTGTCTTCCTCCGCGGCGCTCGAAGCGGGTCTGGCAGTGGCCCTGAATATCATCTTTGAAGCCGGGATCGACAACCTTTCCCTCGTGAAGCTTGCGCAGAGGGCAGAGAACGAATTCGTCGGCGTGCGCTGCGGCATCATGGATCAGTACGTCAACATCTTCGGCCGGCGGGATAGAGTGCTTCGTATCGACTGCCGGTCCCTTGAGCACACGACGTACTCCTTCGAGTACCCCGTCGACATCGTGCTGTTCGACACGGGTCGTTCGCACTCCCTGGCATCCTCGGAGTATAACAGACGACGAGAGGAATGCAGCGAAGGCGTCGCCGCCATCCGGAAGAGACATCCATCGGTGACCCATCTGCGCGATGTGACGCCGGCCATGTTGGCCGAGGCAAGAAGCGACATGAGCGCGACGACGTATCGGCGCTGCGCCTACGTCGTGGGAGAGATCGAGCGTTTGCTCAGGGGTTGCCGGGCGCTCGAACGGAATGATCTGGACGAGTTCGGACAGTGCATGTTCGAGACTCACGACGGCCTGAGCCGTGACTATGAGGTGAGCTGCCCGGAGCTTGACCACCTCGTGGACCTGGTGCGGAACATGGACGGTGTGTACGGAGCGCGCATGATGGGAGCTGGATTCGGCGGTTGCACGATCAACCTTGTGAGGCGAGAGGCAACCGCGGAGATCAGCGGGTTCGTGCAGGAACAGTACCGAAGGAAGTTCGGCAACAGCCCAAAACGCTACGTGACCTCGGTCGCCTCTGGAACAGAAATTCTTTCGACTCATGAAGCCGCGCGATCTTGATCTTGCAAAACATCCGCATCGGAGAAAGAACATTCTCACGGGGGAGTGGCTTCTGGTCTCGCCCCATCGAACCCAGCGCCCCTGGCAGGGGGAAGTCACCGAGCCAGCGGGACGGAGAAGACCCGCCTACGATCCCCAATGCTATCTCTGTCCCGGCAACCGACGTGCCGGGGGAGAGAGGAATCCGCGCTTCAGCCGCACCTTTGTGTTCACGAACGACTTCTCCGCACTACTCGCCGATACGCCTGAGCGGGCAAAAGAACAGGGTCGGCTTCTCGTGGCAAGGGGGGAGCCGGGGATCTGCAGGGTGGTGGTCTTTTCTCCCAGGCACGATCTGACTCTTGCCGAAATGAGCGTTGGGGAAATCTCAGAGGTTGTGCGCACCTGGCAGCGGGAATGCGAGTGGTTGAGCGCTCATCCGCAAATCAACTACATACAAATCTTCGAGAACAAGGGCCTGATGATGGGTACCAGCAATCCGCATCCTCACTGCCAAATCTGGGCCCAGGGGAGTATTCCCAACGAGCCGGCGAAGGAACTCCGGCAATTCCGAAGGTACTACGGGAAAGAACGAAGAGGCCTGCTGGGTGACTATGTGAGACTGGAACTGCGACTCAAAGAGAGAATTGTCTACGAAAACGATTCGTTTGTCATCCTGGTACCGTACTGGGCTGTATGGCCGTACGAGACGATGATCGTCCCGAAGAGGAGGGTCCCCGACCTTCTTCAGTTGAAGAACTCAGAAGTCGAGGATTTCTCTCGAGCGATGAGCATCCTGACGCGCAAGTATGACCGCCTGTTTGCCACGCCATTCCCGTATTCAGCTGGTCTTCATCAGGCCCCCTGCGACGGAAGACCTCACCCCGAGTGGCATCTCCATATGCATTTCTTCCCTCCGCTTCTGCGATCGGCAAGCGTTAGGAAATTCATGGTGGGATATGAGATGCTTGCCGAGCCGCAGCGGGATCTCTCACCCGAGTCCAGCGCGGCGATCCTGAAAGAGCTTCCGTACAGCAGACCTTGAACCAACAACCCCGGGGTCGTCCTTTGCGGGTCAGTGGGCGCTTGCCTTCTGTTTTGCCTTGTGCATCCGCTCGCTGTGGCTCAGGTATCTCTTGCGAAGCCGGATGGATTTCGGCGTACACTCGACGTATTCGTCTTCCCCGATCCATTCGATGGCCTGTTCCAAAGAAAGTCTCCGGGGAGGTTCGAGCCGGATCGCTTCGTCGGAGCCGGAAGCCCGGATGTTCGTCAACTGCTTCGTCTTGCAGACGTTGACAACCATGTCTTCTTCCCGCGAATTCTCCCCCGCGATCATGCCGGCGTACACCCGTGTGCCGGGCTCGATGAAGAAGGTGCAGCGTTCCTGAAGCTTCCACATGGCGTAAGCGACTGCGATCCCGTCCTCCAGCACTACGATGGCTCCGCGTGTCCGGTGCGGGATCTCGCCCCGATGGGCCTCGTAGCTGTGGAAATTGTGATGGAGAATACCGGTTCCCTTCGTCTGCGTCATGAACTCCGATCGGAAGCCGATCAATCCCCGCGCAGGCACGATAAACTCGATCCTCGTATTCCCCTGGTTCTGGATCATGTTCTTCAATTCGCCGCGGCGCTGACCGAGATTCTCGATGACTGCACCGACGAACTCGTCCGGCACGTCGATGATGACGTGTTCCATCGGCTCACAGAGAACGTCGTCAATGAGTTTCGTGATGACTTCCGGCCTCGACACCTGGAACTCATATCCCTCGCGCCGCATTGTCTCGATCAGGATCCCCAGGTGGAGTTCGCCGCGTCCGCTGACCTTGAACACGTCCGGCGAGTCTGTCAATTCTACTCTCAGACTCACGTTCGAGCGGAGCTCACGCGCCAGCCGTTCCCCAAGGTGGCGCGTCGTTACGTACTTCCCCTCCTGTCCGGCAAACGGAGAGTTGTTGACGAGGAAGTTCATGGAGAGCGTCGGCTCTTCGATGGCCACGAAGGGGAGCGGCCTGGCGTCAGCTGCATCAGCAATCGTTTCACCGATATCGACATCCTCCATCCCAGCCAGGGCCACGATGTCTCCAGTGCCGGCCTCCTCCACCTGAATGCGCTTCAGTCCCTGGAAGACGTAAATCTTTGTTACCCGGGCGTCTTCGACGGAGCCGTCGCGGTGGACAACCTTCATGGGAGAGCCGATGCGGATGCTACCCCGGTTTACCCGCCCGATGCCGAGACGGCCGAGGTAGTCGTCGTAGTCGATCGTCGTGACCAGGAGCTGGAACGGCTGGTGGGGATCGCCCGAGGGGGGAGGGACCTTGTTGAGAATTGACTGGAAGAGGGGCTGGAGGTCGGTGCCCTCCTGCTCCAGCTCGTGCTTGGCGATGCCCTGTTTGGCGATGCAGTAGATGGTGGGGAAGTCGAGCTGATGGTCGTGGGCTCCAAGGGAGAGGAAGAGCTCGAACACTTCGTCCAGCACCTCGTGGGGGCGCGCGTCTTTCCTGTCGATCTTGTTGATGACGACGATGGGATGAAGATTGAGGTCGAGCGATTTCTTGAGTACGAACTTCGTGCCGGGGAGCGGACCCTCGGCGGCGTCCACGAGGAGCAGAACGCCGTCGACCATCTTCAGGGTGCGTTCCACCTCGCCCGAGAAATCTGAGTGTCCCGGAGTGTCCACGATGTTGATTTTGGTGACGAGGCCGCTCGCGGGATCCTTGTAGAGTACAGAAGTATTCTTGGCGAGGATGGTGATGCCGCGTTCGCGCTCCAGAGCATTGGAATCCATGACGCGGGTACCGACCTCCTGGTTGGCGCGAAACGTGCCGGTCTGCCGGAGCATGTGGTCCACGAGGGTGGTTTTGCCGTGGTCCACGTGGGCAATGATAGCGATGTTGCGAATGCGCTCGGGAACAAACATCTTCGGATTCCGGGTTGAGAAAAAAAGAAATGCCTCGGTGTCGAATGATCACGGAGGCACATCTAAGATACGGAGAATTGGCAACAGAACCAAACGCCGGGGCGGAATGCTGTGGACCGTGAGCGTGCTTTCCGTTGATTCTCGGCGGGAGAAGCGGTAGATTCTCCAAGAACCTTACACTGGAACGACGAGGAAACATGAAGGTACATTGCACGAGAGCTCTTCTTCTTCCGCTTCTGTTCACAGGGCTGTTCCCGTGGCCAGGACGGTCTCAGGATGCGCAGACGCCGTACGAGTCTGCGATGAGAGCATGGCATGAGCGGCGCATCGCCTCGCTCACGTCTCCGACGAGCTGGTTGAGTCTGGCCGGGTTGTACTGGCTGAAGGAAGGGGAGAACACTTTTGGCTCCGCGGATACGAATGACCTTGTGTTTCCGCGAGATCGCGCTGCGGCTGTTCTCGGATCATTCCGCCTGAAGTCCGGAGTTGTGACGGTGCGGATCGAGCCGGGGGCGGAGGTATGGCAGGATTCCGTCCGGATCAGTGAAGCAGTACTCAGGACCGATGCTGACGGCAGTCCGACAATTCTCCGGCACGGCTCCCTGAGCTGGTTTGTGATCAAGCGAGGTGAGAGGTTCGCCATCCGTCTCAGGGATGCGGAGAATCCCCGAATCGCGGCATTCAAAGGCATCGAGCGGTATCCCATCGATTCATCATGGCGCATCCCCGCACGCCTCGTCCCGTACAACCCGCCCCGCACCATCAGCGTGCCGAACATCATCGGCACGGTGGACGAAGAGCCCTGCCCGGGGGCGTTGGTCTTCTCGGTCGGTGGTGCAGAGTTCCGGCTGGATCCGATCGCGGAGGCAGGATCCAGGCAACTGTTCATCGTGTTTGGCGACGAGACAAACGGCCCTGAGACCTATGGCGGAGGCAGGTTCGTGTACGCGGAACCCCCCGGTCCCGACAGCATGACCGTGATCGATTTCAACAAGGCGTACAATCCCCCGTGTGCGTTCACGGAGTTCGCAACCTGTCCACTCCCGCCGCAGCAGAACCGCCTGCCGATCCCCGTCACGGCGGGAGAGAAGAAGTACGAGGGTTTTGAGCATTGAGCAGTTCGTGACTCCGGCCGGGAGGCACCTGACGCCCCCTGGTACTTGCGGCTGACCGCGCATTTGTTATCTTTAGGGCTACGTTTGATCCTCACGGGGGACCCCTCACCTCTATCTTCCAGGGCATGTCGATCCCGACCGTCTTCCAGGCCGCGCTCCTGGCGATCGCGGCGATGCTCTCGCTGCTGATCGGAACATTCATCAGTCTTGTTTCGGGCATCTCCCATCGAACGAATGCCGTCATCATGGCGTTTGGAACGGGGGCGTTGATCCAGGCCCTTGCGCTGGAGCTGGCCTATGAAGGTGCGGAGCGTCTGATCCATCACGCGCACATGACCGGCGTCGAGAGCTGGTTCTGGGTGGCGGGAGGATTTGCCGCCGGCGGGAGTCTCTACTACTTCGCCAATCGGTTTCTGGAAGAACGGGGTGCCGCGTTGCGTCACCCGGCACTCTCGAAGCTCTATGCTCTCAACAAGAAACGCGAGACCTCGGCGGCACTGCTCAATCGGTTGTCGAGCATCGACCTCGTGCGATCGCTGCCCCCCGAAGATATGGAAGAGGTACTGCTCTGCGTCGAACCGCGATCGGTGAAGGCCGGCGAGTTGATCTTTCGGCAAGGAGAAAAAGGGGACGCACTGTACTTCGTTGACGACGGCCGGGTGGACATCTGCACCAACGATGACTCCAAAGAACGTCGCGTGCTGGCACAGCTGAAGGCCGGCGATTCCTTCGGCGAGATGGCGCTGGTGACGGGTGAACCGCGGACGGCGTCGGCTGTTGCCGTGGAGGACTCTTCGCTTCTCCGGATCGACAAGGTGCACTTCGATGAGCTCATCGACCGGTCAACCAGTCTTCGCAAAGCGGTAGAACGCCTCAGTTCCGAACGCCTTCTTCAGAACGTGGAATCGGCGGGCGAAGGGCGCGAATTGCAGCGGTGGAAGGAAGTGGCGTTGGCCAATATCCGCAACCTAAGCAGGAGCGAGGAGCTGGAGATGCTGAAGAAGCATGCCTCCGCCAGTGCGCCTTTCGCAATCTTCATGGGCGCCATGCTCGACGGCATCCCCGAGTCGATCGTCATCGGATCGAGCTTCACAAGTCTTGACTCCTTTCGCTTTACGTTTCTGGCGGCTGTCTTCCTGTCTAATCTCCCGGAAGCCATCGCAAGTGCTTCGGCCATGAAGCAGGCAGGATTTGCACGATGGAAGATCGTCGGATTGTGGGGATTCTTGGTCGTGGCGGGCGGAATTGCCGCGGCCCTGGGCAATGCCTATCTTGCCCATGCTCCCGTACAGGCCCTCACGCTGGTGGGGGCAGTTGCGGGAGGAGGTATCCTCGCGATGGTCTCCTCGGTCATGATGCCTGAGGCCTACGAGGACGGCGGCCCGACGGTCGGTCTGGCGACGATTGCAGGTTTTCTCTGCGCCTTCTTCTTTTCGTTTGTCTGATGGACGCTTCCGCGCAGCCTTCTCTCATTCCGGCCGTCTGTTTCTCGGCATGTTCATGATTCCAGACTCTCGATGCCTGGATACGCCGACGACTTCCGGTATGTTGCCATTGCATTATCCCAGTACTCCGAAACTCCGATTCTCCGATCCTCCGATGGTTGAACACTCCATCAGTCTTCCGTCACTTTCCACTCTACTCTTCCCGTCATGACCACACTCGAGTCGTTCCTGCAGGGTCTTTCGGACTTCGTCTGGGGGATTCCGCTTCTCGTCCTGCTCTTCGGTACCCATCTCTTCCTGACCGTTCGGCTCCGTTTCATCCAGCGGTTCATCGGGAAGGCCATCCGGATCTCCCTGAAGCGGTCGCGTGAGGGGGCAGGCGATGTGAGCCAGTTCGGAGCGCTGACGACCGCGCTTGCGGCGACCATCGGCACGGGCAATATCGTCGGTGTCGCGACGGCCGTTGCCGCCGGAGGTCCGGGGGCGGTGTTGTGGATGTGGCTGACCGGAGTGTTCGGGATTGCGACCAAGTACGGTGAAGCGCTCCTGTCCGTGAAGTTCCGCATTGTCGGACCCAACGGCTTGATGGCAGGTGGACCGATGTACGTGCTGGAACGGGGCCTGAAGGCCAGATGGCTTGGGATCATCTTCGCGGCGCTGACGGCCGTGACGGCGTTCGGCATCGGGAACATGGTGCAGTCGAACTCCATCGCTGCGATGGTTCAAGAAACGTTTTCCGTCTCCCCCTGGATCACGGGAACGCTGCTGGCGGTGCTTACGGCTGTTGTGATCATCGGCGGCATCAAGTCGATCGCTCGGGTGTGTGAAGCCCTGATTCCGTTCATGGCGATCACGTACTTTGGAGGATGTCTTCTCATCCTCATTCTCGGAGCGGAGAGACTTCCGGCGACGCTGACCCTGATATTCCAGAGCGCGTTCTCCGGCCATGCGGCAGTCGGGGGATTTCTCGGCGCAACCGTGCGTGATGCTGTCCGCTATGGCATTGCACGGGGACTCTTCTCGAATGAATCGGGGCTCGGCAGCGCGCCGATCGTCGCGGCGGCGGCGCAGACGAAGAATCCTGTCCGACAGGCCCTCGTCTCCTCCACGGGTACGTTCTGGGATACGGTGGTGGTGTGTGCCATGACGGGATTGGTACTGGTGAATTCGGGAGAATGGATGAAGGGATTGAACGGCGCGTCGATGACGAAGGCAGCGTTTTCGGATATACCGTACATAGGACCGATTGTGCTCACGGTAGGTTTGCTCACCTTCGTCTTTTCGACGATCCTTGGATGGTCGTACTACGGCGAGAAGGCGGCGGAGTATCTGTTCGGCGCGAACGTCGTCGTGCCGTACCGATGGGTCTGGGTGTTCTTCGTCCTGGCGGGTTCGGTGCTGTCAGTGCCGGCGGTCTGGACATTTGCCGACATCACCAACGGCCTGATGGCCGTCCCCAATCTGATCTCGCTGCTCTTGCTCAACGGAGTCATCGTTCGGGAGACGCAGAAGTATCTCTGGAGTGGGAACATTGAAGCGGAGGCGGAGGGAGCGGAAAACCGACAGAGCTGAATGCCGCTGGATCGCCTGAGCCGCGCAGGCCCGGCCCAAGGACCCCTCTTCCGCGCAGCGGGGGAGGGGTTTGTTCTTGTACGAACTTGCTCGCCGGTCGTCCCGGCCCAAACC
>CAYXMK010000082.1:0-9863 GCA_964465905.1 uncultured Ignavibacteriaceae bacterium
CTCTGCTTTGATAACCCTTCGCTTGACTATCACAGAGTTGCCCTCGGCTGCTACGATCGTGCCCGAAGCGGCCGCCCCATTGTGGATTCCATCGCGGCGTCACGCGAGCGGCTTGAGGAAATGATCGAGCTCGTCGCTGAATATGATACCATGGTCATCGTCATGGCTTCCGAGCGGTTTGTCGAGGGGGGAGTGGCACAGTGTCTGGATGCCGGGGATGTGCATCAAACGGCGAAGCGCTTCGTGGAGCTGCTGGCAACGAAGGCCGGACGAGCCAATGACCAGATTATCATCGATCCCGGACTGGCGCCTGTCGGAGCGGACACCTACGGATTGATCAACATCGGCCTGGATGCGATGCGACTGATCCGTCAGGATGCCGATCTGCAGGGGGTGCACATCACGGTGGGGCTCTCCAATTTTGCCTGGGGTACGCCGAAGCATGTGCGCCATGAGCTGGAACAGGCGTACCTCACGATTGCCGTGGAAGCAGGACTCGATTTCCCGATCGTCAATCCCGAGTCGGCGCGCGGACCGTTGCCACCGGATCATCGAATGGTGGGGATGCTGCGACATGCCCTGGAGCAGGGCAGGGCTGCTGAGGGAGAGAGCCGGGAGACGGCCGGCTTTCGACAGGCAGAAGCGGTGATGAGTATCTGGACAAGCGGGGAAAACGCTGAGACCTGACCCGGTTCGACGAGAGTTCCTCAGACTCCGACGAAGATCTCTGAATCGCTGATCGTCAACTCCACCCCCGCGGCTTTCGCGGCCTCCTGCAGCGCGGCTCTGAGCATCACCACGGGATCTCCGCTCACATCGAGTCTGCGCATGAGGCCTTCCCCCTTCCTGGTTCCGACGGAGAGCGTGATCTTGAGCCCTCGTCGTTTGCAGGTGACCCGGGTCCCGTCCTCAAGGTTCCTGTTCATCGGCTTGATGAAGGCGTCGATGTAGTGTACGCCAATTCCCGATTTGTCCGGAAAGGCCGGCGGGAGCTTCTCCTTCGCGGTGTGGTCGATGTCGCAGAGCTTGATCATGGTGGTGTTCCCCGTCCGTTCATGCAGGCGCGGCATTCATATCCGAATATAGCAGAATTGTCGAAACAGCAAAAGGGCTTGGCTGGCCTTGGAGCGATCTCATGCAATCATCCGCATCTCCCGGATGCGCGCGGGGGAGTCTTCCGGTGTGAGGAAGATGGTTAATGAGAGGCGAGAACCGGCATGTGAACGGCGAACATGGAATCGTCGATCGGTTGAGGCGTCCTACGGCTTCGGCTGAGATGCTGACGCAGTCGAACCGATTGTGCGGAATGTTCTGCAAGGAGGAAATCCGGTGACAGGAGTCGAATTTCCCTTCCCCATTTCCAATATTTCCCTACATTTCTCAGTGGTACCGGCCACTTGAATGACCACCGTTCTCGAAAACGACGACGAGTTTGCCCGGAATCTTCCGCGGCGTATCATCGTGTCGGCATCCGCCGGCTCAGGGAAAACCACGGAGCTGACGCGTCGAATGGTGCAGTTCCTTCTCTCCCCTTCTCTTCCCTCGAATGGTCTCAGAAACATCCTGGCGATCACCTTCACGAATAACGCGGCGCTGGAGATGAAGCATCGAGTCCTTGAGACGCTGAAGAGGGTTTCTCTTGGACAGAGGGATCAGCTCACAGACCTCTCTTCACTCCTCTCCTACGGGGAGGAAGAGCTGAAGCAGCACGCCGCCTTCCTGGTCGATCAGTTGCTGGAGGAATATTCCGATGTTCACATCCAGACCATCGACAGCTTCCTCGCGAAGGTGTTCAGGGCATCGGCGCTCGAGTTCGGGTTGACCCCGGATTTCGAAATCGTCCTCTCCAGTGATCAACTCCTGCGCGAGGCCTTCGAGAACATGGCGCGCGATGTGACTCCCGGTTCGGCGTCGGCGGCGCTCTTTGAAGACTTGACGATGCTTGCGTTGTCGACGCGCAGCGGAAGCAGGAAGTTCATCTGGAACCCTTACGAGGATCTCTACACGACCGTGAGGGGTATCTACGGGCGGATCATGCAGTACGCTTCGCCCGTCCGCCTGCAGGACCACACTCGTGCCATCCGGCAGGCAGCGCAGCAGGTTGCTGCGGAGATCCTCAGCCTCGAAGCATCCATCCTGCGCATGAGACTTGTGCCGAAGTATCTCGACAAAGCCGTTGAAGCTGCGCGCTCGATGGATCTGCAGGCTCTGGGAACGGTCACCGTTGCAGAGGTCCCCTTCAAGGTCTCCGGCCTCTCCTCCGAAGTCCGGGACCGGGCGGAGAAGGCGACTCGGAAGATCGTGAAGAGGATCTGGAAACTGCAGGCGAAGCTCCTCCGGCTTGCAGCGCTGCAGCATTACCAGTCGTACGCCGCGGCGTTCTCGCATCTCGAACAACATCTCCTGGCCGTGCGCCAGGAGCGCGGTGTGGTTGACATCGCAGAGATCTCGCGGGGTCTCGCCCGCTATGTGCAACGTGACGTTGTGCCGGAAGTCTACTACCGCCTGGGCGAGGACCTCCGTCACTTCCTGATCGATGAGTTCCAGGATACGGCTCCGATTCAATGGCGCAGTCTCGAACCGCTGATTGAGAATGCCCTTGCCGAGCGCGGCAGTCTCTTCGTCGTCGGAGACACGAAGCAGTCGATCTACATGTTCCGGGGGGCCGACTGGAGGATCATGCAGAAGCTGCAAACGCGATCGGTGTTTCCAATGGCACCTCCAGACGTCCGGGAGCTGAAATGGAACTACCGCAGCGGCGAGAAGATAGTTGCGTTCAGCAGGGAAGTGTTCCAGAAGATCGTTCCCGCGGTATCGAAGCACGAAGGACACATGATCAGCGGACTCGCTCATTTCGTCCAGGATGTTCCTCCGCACCTGAAGGGGAAAGGGCATGTTGAGGTCCATTTCGTCCCCCGCGATGCCGACGCAGTGGTACCGCCCGAGAAGGAACTTCTTCTCAAGATTATCGCCGATTGCCGATCCCGCGGGTATGCTCTGAGGGAGATCGCCGTCCTGACGCCGAAGAACCAACATGTTGTGGAGGTGAGCAGCTGGCTGAACGAACAGGGGATTGAGTTCATCTCCCACAGCAGTCTCGACATCCGCACGCGCAAGGTCACCTCGGAACTGCTGTCGCTGCTCCGTTTCCTTGACTCTCCTGTCGACGATCTGGCCTTTGTCACGTTCCTTCTGGGTGACATTCTCGGAAGGGCTCTTGAGCGGGCAGGCATCGTCGTGGCCGCCGGAGAACTGCGGGGCTTCGTCCGGCAATGGAGTGACATCCGATCCTCTCCAGCTCCCGCCTATCGGCTCTTCCGGGACACGTATCCGCAGATCTGGGAACGGTACTTTCAGCGACTGTTTGCCCTGGTGGGGTACCTTTCGCTCTATGACCTGACGGCGGAGATCTTCAAGGTTTTCACCGTGTTTGACACGCTCCCCGAAGAGGAAGCAGCTCTCGTCAAGTTCCTTGAGGTGGTGAGAAATATGGAAGAGGGAGGAAGCAACAGTCTGAAGGAATTCCT
The DNA here is from genome assembly GCA_964465905.1 of uncultured Ignavibacteriaceae bacterium. Classification (GTDB taxonomy): domain Bacteria; phylum Bacteroidota; class Ignavibacteria; order UBA10030; family UBA10030; genus CAYXMK01. The sequence continues at coordinate 3,528 of CAYXMK010000082.1, forward strand.
CCAGTCTTCCGGCGAAAGCTCCGACGACGGGAGCTGGGACATCGATGTGCCCGTTGATGCGAATGCCGTTCAGATCATGACGACGCACAAGGCGAAGGGGCTGGGTTTCCGTGTCGTTGTGGCGCTCCTCTACGATTCGGCTCGTCCGACGGATCCCCTCTACGTGGCGGAGACATCGGGCGGCGTCGAGCTCCTGCACCTCACGAAACAGGCGGAGAACGTTGAAGGGCTGGCCGAGCTCTACAGAGAGAAGGTGCAGAGGGAGGAAGCCGACCTTCTCAATCAGTTGTATGTTCTCTTCACCCGGGCGCAGGAAGAGATGTATGTTCTCTGTGTCGAGGGTCCGAAGGCAGAGCTTTCGAAGTTCCTTCCCCGCTCCGGCTACGAACCCACGGACGTCAGGCCCGGGGTCCAGAAGGCGCGGGCGACGGAGGAACGGCATGCGCCGCTCCTTCACGATCACACGTCGCTTCCGATGAAGAGTGAGATCCGAACGATGCTGGCGCCTGAAGAGACCGCACGCGGTGAGTTCGTGCATGAGGTGCTGGCGCGGATAGAGTTCCTCGATGTTGATCTGCTCCGGCAGGTGAAAGAGGCGGTGGATGTGTGCAAGATGCGGTCAGGGGAAGCGCCCGGCTGCGATCCGGAGAGCATCGCCGGGACCCTGCAGAAGTTCCTCGGTCTGGCCCCCGTTCGGGAGTTCTTCTCCCGGAAGGAGGGTCGGCAGGTCATGAACGAGCAGGAATTCGTCGACCGTTCTGGCCGGCTCTTCCGGATGGACCGCGTCGTGGTCGACACAGAGACCGTGACGGTTATCGACTACAAGACCGGAGACGACGCGCCGGGATATCAGGCGCAGGTTGTGACGTACATGCACATCCTTCAGGATCTCTTCCCCGGGAAGTCGATCCGGGGCACCCTGGCATTTGTCGACCGCCTCCTCCTGAAAGAGGTTGGGGCGGAGAATACCGTCGTGCCCTGGGACGAGGACCCGTGGAATTCATAGGCACAGCATGCCGGACGTCAGAATCATACCGCCTGCCGAAAGTCTCATTGCCGCCGTCGCTGAGGCGCTCAAGGGGCAAGATCGGGACTGGAGTGACTCGCTGGTCGTGTTCCACGGCAGGCGTCCTGCGCATTTTCTCCGAAAACACCTCGCGAGCCGCGAAGGAACCGCTCTTCGTCCCCCCAGGATCTTCTCCTGGGAACTCTTCATGAGATTCCTCTGCGAGGAACGCCTGAAGGTTCTCACGCCGGTGCTCACGCCCATTGATGCCGTCCATGTTCTCTTCAGCGTCCATCAACGGATCGGTGTGCGGTTTGGGGGAGATCACTTCCGGTCCCTTGACCGCTTCCTGCCGCTCGGGTTGAAGCTCTTCGGGGAGCTTGAAGAGCTTCACGCCGCCGATCTCAGTGCCGGTGAAATCCGGGAGCGCGTCGGCGGCATCACCTATGGAAACCTCCATGCCGTGGCACAGTACTACGAGGAGTTCTACGCGCAGCTGGCCCGAGACGGCCGCGCGACGCCCGCTGCACAAAACCGTCTGATCGCCGATCGGATTGCCGACGCGGATCTGTCAGATTTCCAGACCGTCGTCCTGGCCGGCCTCTATGGTCTGAGTCCTGTCAACCGGCGGATCGTGCGCGGGCTGATGGACCGGGAGAACGTGCGACTTATCTTCCAGCAGGGGAAGAATCTGCATGCGCAGCTCCAGGAGCTCGGCATCGAAGGGGAGGAGCTGCCGCCTCCACCGGATCCGCTTTCGAAGTATGCCCTGTACCAGGCCTCCGAGACGCACGGTCAGGTCCTTGCTCTGACCCGTCTCCTGCGGGACGCCGTCGATGCGGGCATCCCGCCGGATGAGCGGACGGCCATTGTGCTCCTTTCTCCCGGCGCGTTGTTTCCGCTCCTGCATCAGGGACTCGCCCTGCTTCCTGAACAGTCCTACAACATCTCCATGCGTTACCCCCTCTCCCGAACGCCGGTGTACAGCTTCCTCCTCGCGCTCGTGCGTCTGGGAGTTTCGGCCCGCGGCGGAAAGCTCCGGGTGTCCGATTATATGGACTTCGTCCTCCATCCCTACACGAAGAACATTCGCCTTGGCAATCGGAGCGAGGTCACGCGGGTTCTCTTTCATGCTCTGGAGACTGAGCTGACGCGCAAGAACCTCCGCCAATTCATCAGTCTTGAGGAACTCGAAGGGATGCAGGGACTGCTGGAGAGGGCGCTGGGGGGACTCGAGCGGGAGGATGCGGATATCCCCTGGACCGCACTGCGGGATCACCTCCGGCGGATCCACGATCATACCATTCGGCAGTTTCTTGAGATCACGTCGTTCCAGGATTTCGCCGACAAGTGCATGGCGGTCCTGCGCTACATCGCCGGGGCCAGCACGGCACATCTTCATCCCAATTTCCATCCCTACGCCAGGAGCCTCATGGAGACTTTCCTGACGCTCCGGTCATCTCTTCTGGCGCAGAGCCGGTTTGAGGACATCCGATCGTATGAACGCCTCCTCACCGACTACGTGGGCAGAACCGAGGTGGCGTTTCCGGGAACGCCGCTGGGGGGGATCCAGGTGCTGGGTCTGCTCGAAACCCGCAACCTTTCGTTCGAACGTGTCTTTGTGCTGGAAGCGAGTGATGATATACTTCCCGGTTCGTCGGCAGAAACCATGCTCCTTCCCCAGAAGCTGCGCGAGAGCCTCGGTCTGGAAACGTATCGGACACGGGAAGCAATGACCGAGTACCATTTTGATCTCCTCCGTCACGGTGCCCGAGAAGTCCATCTCTTCTACACGGAGAACGGGCGAAAGGAGAAGAGTCGGTTCCTCGAACGGCTGATCTGGCGCATGGAGCAGCAGAAACGCGAGGTGGGTTCCGACGGCTTCGTGCAGAAGGTCCGGTACAGGGTCCGGCTGACAAATCCCTGTCCAAGTCCTGTTCCCAAGGATCCTTCTCTTCAGGCCTATCTCGACAATCTGGAATTCAGTGCTTCTTCGCTCGACTGCTACCTCGCCTGCGGGCTCCGCTTCTACTACCGCTATGTCCTGCGGCTGAAGGAGCGGGAGGAGGTCAGCGACGAGCTCGGCGCGCTGCACGTGGGGACGCTGGTGCACGGAATCCTCACGACGTACTTCGCAGAGGCCGCGGGGAAGCGTCTGCTGCCGGAGCACCTGACGTCGGAGAGACTCAGGAGCGTTGTGGAACGATCGTTTCAGGAGTCCTTTGCAGGGGACGTATCGGGGAGTGCGTATCTCATACAGATGCAGGTCCAGCGGCAGCTCGAGAACTTCCTGGAGCAGTACCAGCGGCCGTTGCTGAAGAGGGTGCCCATCGACATCATCGGCCTGGAGCAGAGTTTTTCAGCGGTGAGGCAGGGGATCGGGTTTGAGGGGCGCATCGACCGCATTGAACGCCGCGGGGAGACGATCGCCATCCTCGACTACAAGACGGGTTCGGATGCAACGCGCGTCCGCATCAATTTCAGAAATCTCGACCCTGCCGACCGCGACTCGTGGGAAGGAGCCATCGGATCTCTCCAGCTCCCTCTCTACATGATGCTCTGCGCCGAAGGTCTTGGTGCACCTCTCGACAAGATTCAGCCCTGCTATCTGTTTCTCGGAACCACGGAACTGAGTGAGAAGATCGAGCAGGGTCTGGGAGACGAGTCGCGCACGGCTGCCGAAGCATATCACCTTATTGAGCCGGTAATCCTCGGTCTCGCTCGCGAGATACGTGACATAGGTGTTCCGTTCAGGCCGCCCGCTGATCTGAAGCGCTCCTGTCCGGGATGCGCGTACGCGCCCCTCTGCGGAACGCAGTGGACGGCTGTCGGGGAGGAGCGATAACGCCCCGTCGGTGATGCAGAATCCCTGAGAGTCTCATGAGATCCTTTATGGCTGCAATTGCGGCGCTTGCCTCCGTGGTTACGGGGCAACTTCGAGCACCGTCGGATCCGCTTGCCGGCATGCTTGCCGCCGATCGGGCCTTCGACAAACTCTCCGGCGAGCGAGGGACAAGCGCTGCGTTTCTGGAGTTTCCGGCCGAGAGCGCCGTGGTATTCCGACCGGGTCCGGTTGATGCGCGGAACTGGTTCCTTGAGCATCCCTCCCCTCCCGGCTCTTCCCTCCGCTGGCATCCGCTCCTCGGCGAAGTCTCATTTGCCGGTGATCTGGGCTACACGATCGGTTTCTATGAGAGCACGAGGAGGAGTGGCGACTCGCCGTTGATCTTCTGATGCCGCTGTAGGGGGGCTGTACAGGCATTGGGGAGGAAAGGAGACGGAGGCGGGAGATTCAGATCGGCCGGTCCAGAAACTGCGACAGCCGCCCGCGATAGCTCCGACTGAGGGTCAGCTCGGTGTTGTCATGCAGGACGACGAGGAAGTCGCCGTGGAAGAGAGGGCGGAGCTCCTTCACGCGGTCAAGCTGGACAATGGTGGAACGGTGGATCCGCAGGAAGAGCCGGGGGTCGAGCCGCTGCTCGAGTTCTCCGATCTTCGCCCGGACAAGGTGCTGCTTGCCATGGGCATGCAGACGCACGTAGTCCGCGTCCGCTTCGATCCAGTCGACATCCTCGACTCTCAGAAACTGGATACGTCCCGTGGACTTGATCACGAGCCGCTCGAGGTATCGCTGATCCGCGATGCCGGGGAGTCCCTCGACAAGATGTTCCAGCATGCGCTGTCCCTTCTGAACGTACGCCAGCATCTCGCCCAGCTGCACATCACCGTTTCGGGTATCCAGTTGCTGCCGTGCGTGTTCGACGGCGCGCTTGAACCGCTCGGCGGAATACGGCTTCAGCAGATAGTCCAGGGCGTGGATCTCGAAGGCACGGATGGCATACTCGTCGTAGGCTGTGACGAAGATGATGACCGGCCGATTCTCGTGTTCGAGAGAATCAACAACTTCAAAACCGTCCATCTCGGGCATCTGGATATCGAGGAAGATGAGATCCGGTCGGAATGAGCGAATCAGCTCCAACGCTTCCTGGCCGTTGCGGCCTTCACCGACGATGGTGATATCCGGCTCCTCCTGAAGGAGGCGGATCAAGCCGGTGCGCGCCAGCGGCTCGTCGTCGATGACGACCGCACGAATCTGCTGGTGTCTCGCATGGAGTTGCGGCGTGCTCATGCCGAAGTGGAGCGTTGTGGGGCGGAGAGCGTTGACGGGAACTGCGGCGCTCGTTGTTTCATCCTCAGGTTACGACGGCCAGGAGCCGGAAGTTGCGGCCGGGGAACAAGAATGGGAGGGGCGAAACTGAGCAAAAACAATGGCGAATCCGGCAAAGAGCGGAAGGATCGGATACCCCAGCGCGGTCCCCGGGCGTCCGCAGGTTTCTTGTCAGGCGATTTCGTACTATTCAGTGAGGTGGTCGGCTGGCCCCCGGTTGACCCTGGCACTCCTGCGGAATGACATGGAGGATCACCCGATGACGTGGAAACATCTCCCGATTCCGCTCCTGCTTCTGCTCCTTCTCTTCGGCTGTGTTCGATCCCTCCACAGGCTCTACACGGAGCGTGACCTTGTCTTTCGACCCGAACTGGTGGGGGTCTGGAGCGAGCAAGGAGAGAGCAGCACGTGGACGTTCCGGCAAGGGAGCGAGAAATCGTATCAGCTTCGGTACGTGGAGGGGGGTTCAGGTCCTTCGGGCACTTCGCGTCGGCTCCTGAAGAATGACACAGCGTTCTTCGACGCTCATCTCGTACAGCTCCGGGAACATCTGTTTCTCGATCTGTTTCCGAGCCGGCTCGATGTGAGCACTAATCTGTGTATGGTGCACATGCTGCCGGTTCACACGATCTGGAAAGTCGTCCTGAAGGAGGGAGAAGTGGAGATGGCTATGCTCGACCAGGAGTGGCTGCAGGATCTGGCAGAGAGAGGGTTGCTGAAGATCGGGTATGAGCGAGTGGACGGAGAAATCGTCCTTACTGCCCCCACCGCAGAGCTGCAGGAGTTCGTCGTTGCGTACGCAGAGGAGCCACGAGCATTCCTGGCACCGGCACGACTGAAGAGAATCAGCGAGTAGCTTTGCGTGCACGGTGGGGCTGTCCGTAGTGTTGGGCTTGAACAGAGGGGGATCATTTTCTATATTGGTCAAGCCGCCCCGAGGGATGGTACTTCTTCCAGCATCACCCGCGCCGGTGTGGGTGAGCGGCGGTGATGGTGCGAATCCCGCCGTTGTAGGGCGGGATCAGCGGTACGGTGGTGATACGCGGGAGTAATTCAGTGGTAGAATGTTCCAAAACGTCCAACGAGCGAAGCGAGTTGCAGACGTTTTGCGAATCCCGCCGTTGTAGGGCGGGATCAGCGGTACGGTGGTGATACGCGGGAG
>CAYXMK010000083.1:0-9863 GCA_964465905.1 uncultured Ignavibacteriaceae bacterium
AACGGCATTCTGGGTGCCGTCCCACGTGTCGATGTCAGAGACAAGCGCGACTTCCTCCAGGAAACTCTCGAGCGTCGCGTCGGGCTTTGTGTCGCTGAACTCGGAGATCGCCGAGAGAAGTTCCTGCACGTTCTCCCACCGCCCCATGGACTCGACCGTCCCTTCCTCCTTGAACTGCCGGAGGAAACCGAGCTCATCGACCAGTGCCCTCGCAAGCTCACCGGTGGACATCTTGTTCCTCAGCCCCCGGTACTTGAGCATCAGACTGCCGAACTGCGACAGTCCTTTCTTCCCCCGGTCACCGATGGCCTCGATCTGCTGAAGGTGGTCGAGATTCTCGAGGAGGCACCGGTTTCTGCGCCGCGCGTCCTCCGCGAAGGCGTTCAGAGTCACTCCCCCGATGCCCCGGGGGGGCACATTCACGACCCTGCGAAAGCTCTCGTCGTCCCGCGGATTGACGAGGAGTCGAAGGTAGGCGAGGATGTCCTTGATTTCCTTTCGTTCGTAGAAGCGGATGCCGCCGACAATCACGTACGGCAGCGCGCTCCGACGCAATTCGTCCTCAAGAGCCCGTGACTGTGCATTCGTCCGATACAGCACCGCCACGTCGCGCAGGTTCAGACCGTTCGACCGCACTTCGTGCTCGATCGCCTGCACCACCTGGCGTCCCTCGTCCCGGTCATCCGCGCAGACGAGGTGCGCGACCGTATCTCCTTCGGGATTGGCCGTCCAGAGATTCTTCGGCAGCTGGTCGACGTTGAACCTGATCAGATGATCGGCAACCGTCAGAATGCTCTTCGTCGACCGGTAATTCTGCTCCAGTCGGAACACTGCACATTCGGGATAGTCCTTCTGGAAGTCGAGGATGTTGCGGATGTCCGCTCCCCGGAAGGCATAGATGCTCTGAGCATCGTCGCCGACGACACAGATGTTCCGCGTCCCTCCTCCCAGTTGCCGAGTGACGACGTACTGCGCCCGATTCGTATCCTGGAACTCGTCCACCAGGATGAAGCGGAATCGGTGCTGGTACTTCTTCAGGAGATCCGTCTTGCGCTGGAACAGCTCGATAGGCTTGAGGAGGAGATCGTCGAAGTCCATTGCGTTGCTCCGCTCAAGCTTCTTCTGGTAGAGGACGTACGTGCGGGCCACCTTCTCTTCGGAAAGCTCGACAGCGGAGTTCAGATACGCGGTCGGACCGATCATCTGGTTCTTCGCCGCGGAGATGCGGGAACGGACGGTCTGGGGACTCAGCAGCTGCTGGGAGATCTCCAGTTCGCTCATGCACTCCTTGACGACGTTGAGCGAATCATCCTGGTCGTAGATCGTGAAGGAGCGTGTGTAGCCGAGGTGTTCGCATTCGCGGCGGAGAATGCGAGCGAACATCGAATGGAAGGTGCCCATCCACACCTGCTCCGCCTGCGCGCCGACGAGCTGAACGATGCGCCCCTTCATTTCGTTCGCCGCTTTGTTCGTAAACGTAAGGGCGAGAATGGCGCTCGGGGGCACACCGCACTGCAGCAGGTGGGCGACGCGATAGGTCAGCACGCGCGTTTTTCCGCTCCCGGCTCCGGCGACGATCATGACCGGACCGTTCACGGCCTCTACGGCCTTGCGCTGAGCAGGATTCAAGTCGTCCAGAAGTGACATCGGATTTGTAGAGACGAGCGGATACCGGCTGAATGGCTGAGCATGGTAAACAATTTTTCAGCTTCAGGCAAGCGGCGGGCAGCGCCACAGTTGCCGCAGAGCTCAGAGGAGAAGCGCTCCCTCGTGGCGGAGGAGATATTCTTTCACCGCGACGCCGGCGGCAAATCCCTCGAGGCGATTTCTGCTACCGAGCACGCGATGGCACGGCACAACGATGGGAACGGGATTTGTTGCGTTGGCGCGTCCGACGGCCTGCTGGGCCTGCGGCAAGCCGATCCGGCGCGCAAGCTCCCCGTAGGTGACGGTACTGCCGTACGGAATCTTCCGAAGTTCCGTCCACACCAGGAGCTGGAAGTCGCTTCCCTTGAGATCGAGAGGAGATTCAAATCGTTCCAGTGTCCGGTCGAAGTACCTGTTCAACTCTCCGATGTACATCTGGTTCCGGGATGCAGACTCTACCAGCTCCGCACCCGGGAAATGCAGTGCGGCCCAGCGCTCCAGAGATCCCGACGGCTCTCCTCCCACCACGATACGGGACAACCCGCGGACGGATGACACAACCACGAGAGGGCCGATGGGCGAAGGAATAGAGCACCAGGAGAGTTGGCCCTTCTCCTGATCCGAGCGGCGGCGTTGACGCGGCGTGGTCATGACCTCCCCGGTTGTCTGAATCCCTTTGCAGCGTTGAAGTGCCCCGTTGAGCCCTGCTGATTGGAACATCAGCGGAACGGCCCGCGTGCACGAGAATCATTAGAAAGCAGCCCTCACCTCAGCACGGGCTGTATGGACGGCAGAGCGTCTCCCTTCCCTGCGCCCATCGTACCTGACGCTCAACTGAACATGTTGGTCAATTCTATACTCAGAAGCAACCGACCAGAGGAAGGTCTGGCCCACAATTCTCCCACCGGTCAGCTCAAACGGCACCAGCCGTTCCGGGTCACGGTACGGACGCGTCAGGACCACCTCTTCCCTCGTGAGCTCCAGTCGCACCTGGCCTCGCGCGGGCAGTGCGTAGACGAGCCGCAGCGTCTGATCGTTCACGTCAGCGGCCGCATCTTCCCCGCCGAACCGATCCGTTCCGGCCGTCGTACCCAGACGAAGCCCCACTTCCACCTGATCCTGAGGACGATAGAACAGATCGCCGGACAGCGTTTTCACCGACAGATCACGCTGGCGGGGAGTCGGCGACGCCGGCGTCATCCGGTCTCTGCGCTGAACGTAGTCGGCAACTCCGCCGATATCCCGAACGGGCTGAAAACGAACGCGCACGGACTGTTCACTGAGAAGAGAGCGCTCGACGGTCGTAACCGTCTGCACCAATCCCCGACGCTGTTCATGCCGAAGGCGGAGCGAGAACGTTGGACTCTGCTCGTCTACGCTCATGTCCTGCCGGAACCAGGTCGCTCCGGAGATGGTTGTGGCCGGATTCTGAAACGTGCCGAGCCGGAGCATCGAAACGTTCTTCACGTCTGTGTCGGTGCTCCGTTCATCCACCCGCGCAAACGTCTCCGTCGTCAAGCGCCGCAGGATCGATGCCGCGAAACTCTCCTCGGCGGGAAGGAAGCGGGACGGTTGCAGCCGCAGGCGCAGGCTGGCCTTCACCTGTACCACGGGGACGAGTTCTTCTCCTGCGATCTGCACGACACTGAAGTCGCCGTCGAAACGGGTCAGCTCAAATTCCTCTTCATCCGCCATGCCGTTCCCGTTGAGGTCTCCCCGGTACCGGTAGCTGCCGGTCCCTGCCGGAACGCGGACGAACACGCGTTCGAGCCGGGCCGAGCGTTCGCTGGCCAGCTCGTAGAACAGATCCGTCTGCACGCCTCGGCGCAGGGGCGTGAAGCGCGTCTCCGACCGAGCCAGGACGGTCTGGGCGTCCGCGTTTCCGCGCTCTTCAAAAGCCGCCGTGTAGTCGAGGTCGCGAATCTGCACAGCCAGTGACCAGGAGAGGTCGTTCCAGTCTCTCAGCCCCAACGCATAGCGCTGGGTGCCCGCCCGGGAGGCCTGAGCGAATCTTCCGGCAACGGTGCTGTCTTCTGCTCGAAGAGCGTAGCCGGCAGTTGCCTCCCATGGCCCCACGCCCGAGATCTTGAGCCCCGGCTCGATTTCCACAAAACGCACGCCCCGATCCAGCAGTGAATCCGGCGCTCTCCACGAGCTTCTGTCTTCCGCTTCCAGTCGTGCAGTCGGCGTGAGGACCCCGATGCTCATGTGCGCTGTTCCAAATTGGCGGGTCCAGTCTGAGGCAAGCTGGTCTGATTGACTCCTCGAAGCGATGTGCTCCACGCGGTACGAAACCTGCGCCAGCGTCGAGTCCTGCAGCGTCAGGTTTCCCTCGATCCGTTCCGACCGCTGTGCGCCCTCCAGAGAGCGCAGACCGTACGATCCGCCGACCGTCAGGGATTGCAGGGGGGCATAGCGGATGGATCCCTCCCGGATTTCTTCGTCCTGTCGGCCGCTCACGGGTAGCTCGTTCCACTTCCGGTCGAATTCCACTTCGTTGACCCGATCCATCCCGTTGAAGCGACGATCGATCCGGCGCTCCGAGACGGCAAGCTCGAGCGAGCCGAGGTCGAGACCTGCAAGACTGAGGCGGCGCGGACGGTAGCGGGCCGCGAGCCGGAAGGCAGATCCTGCGCTGCCCTCATCATCCTGCGCCGACACGCGATTGGCGTCCAGATCACTCACGGCCAGCTCACCCGCGACCTGCAGTTCTTCCGTAACGTCCGCCTGAGCGTTCACGGCGGCCAGTCTGCGGAGCTGCGGCAACGGCAGGAATCGAACCGGCAGATAGTTTCCCTGGCCGACACCGACTGCTTCGAAGTGGCCAAGCCGAACACGCCGGTATCCCATCGAATCCGGGGGCATCCGGTCCACGATGGAGAAACTGATGCTGTAGACTGCGTCGGCACTCCCGGGTGCGTACCGATACACGGGGTAGATCCTGCCGTTCACGGAGGTATCCGTCACCGCGTACTGTCCGAGGCCGACCCCGGTCTCGGCATCGCGACCCACGAATCGGGCTCCCGGAACGACGGCTGCGAAAGGGTCCCCACCTGCCCGCTGCAGAATGGCCCGCGTCGTATCGTTCATCTCTGCGTCGATCGCCGCGCCCGGATCGTCCCCTTCCTGGAAGAGCACGGTATTCACCTGCAACCGGCTGCGAAAGAGGGACGCTGATGAACTGGCGGCGAGAATGCTCCGTTCGTAGTTCCGATCTGTGTATTCGAAATCGACGGTGATGCGGGAGGCGCTGGTGATGAGCCGTCTGCTGCTGAAGGTGATTTCAGCGCTGGCGTAGTCGATCACGTAGTCGTTCGTCTCTCCTCGTGTCATGGACTCGCCGTTCAGGAAGACTCGCTCTGTGCCGGCGATGACGAGAATCCGGCGCTCTCCGCGTTCACCGGTGAGTTGGTACGGTCCCTGGCTCCCCTCTCTTCCCTGAAAGATGTTCGAGGCAAACTTCCCCCGCGGAGAACCGGCCGTGAGTTCGATGCCGGCGCGGTGCGGTGCGGACCCCGGATCACCCCAGCGGGCACGACCCTGCGCTCCCTGCAGTTTTCTGAAGATTCTTCCGAATTCCCCCCCGACCTTCTGGTCGATCTCCAGGTTGAAATCCCCCAGCGTCGCGCCGTACTGCGGACTCTGGATCTGGACGAAGACCTTGTCCAATTCCTGGAGGGTCTGTGTTGTTCCTTCCGGCTGAATCGGGGAACTCTCATCGCTGAGCGCGGCAACAACCTCGACATTCTCAGCGATGGGTCCCGAGAGCTGGAGGCGAAAACCGGAATTCAGCGATAGATCGCGGTTCGACCCCACCGTCACGCCGCGGAGGATCGAGCCGCTCTTCGTCAATCCGGGGCCGAAGACGCTTCCCAGACTGAAGGGAGGAGCGGACGGACGGAGGGTCTGCCGGACGCGGCCTGCTGAATCGGCAGTACCTTCCAGGCGATACAGCGAGTACTCGCGCTTGATTCCAGGGGGAAGCCGGCGGTACTCGACAACGAGGAGGCGGATCGTGGTATCTCCGATGCCGGCGCGGGCGGCAGGCAGGAGCCGCAGGATCCCCGTCACCGCGTCGACGCTGAACTGCACGTCTTTCTCCAGCCGAGAGGAATCGAGCAGGACAGATTCGGTTCCCTCAATGACGAATCCGCTGGAAAGGCGGATGACGGAATCTGAGGGGAGCAGGCGAAACGTTTCACGCTGGTAGCCGGGAGCTACCGGACGCCGCAGGGAATCCGGCTGTGATCGGCCGATGGAGGAAAGACTCAGGAGCAGCAGCAGAACTGTGCAGAATCGTGGAGGACTCATCAGGAATGGAAGATGGTGACACACTGTAACCCTGATGCGATCGGGTTCCTCCACGGGTCAGAGTATGAGAAGAGTGACTCGACAGATTTCGTGCCGAAGGTGGGACTCGAACCCACACACGGGGTTAAGCCGTACTGGATTTTGAGTCCAGCGCGTCTACCAGTTCCGCCACTTCGGCGATGGAGAATTCCGGATTGAGGTCACCTTGCCCCCCGGTCTCCGAGTAGGCGTTCAACCTCTCTCACGAGTAGCTGACCGTTTCTTGAGAAATTCCTTCCCCCATCCCGATTTGAGCTCCTTTTCCCTAGCTCTCGCCGCTGTGCGGCTGCTGTACTCCTCGACCAAGATCACTCTGAACGGGCGATATGCCCGTGTGGTCCTTTCTCTTCCTCCGTTGTGCTGACTAACCCTTCTCTCAACATCCGAGGTCAGTCCGACATAGATGTAGTTCCGGACTTCACTCGCAATAGCGTACACATACCAGATCGCTTCATCCACCGGGAAAGTTGAGTCCAGCGCGCCTGCCTACCGGCAGGCAGGTCTACCAGTTCCGCCACTTCGGCAATGAACCTTTTCAACATACCAATTTCCCGTCCGAAGTTCAACCTGGCGGGGAGTCGGAGACGAATCGTTTCGCTGGCGCGGCTCACAGCTGATCGTGACTGCCGATGGTTCCGGCTCTCGGCACATCTTGAGAGACTCGGATCCGATCCATGCCTCGTGCAGAATGGCTACGCTGCCATGACCCTGAGACGGAAGACATCCGCGGATGGAAGGGCGAGCAGAAGAATGGAAGAGGGGATGTTCGGAAGGGACTCATGCCACCGGTCGGCGTGATGCGGCTCTGCACCACCCGTCACCGGCTCACTGCCGGCCACCGGCTTTGCTCTCTTCCTCCCGGCGATTCATTTCTCCCTCGTGCCCTCGCTGAATGCTCTCCAGTTTCTGGTGCACGAGTGCGGAGAGGTCCATCATCGACCTCAACCCGGAGGAGATCACTTCCAGCTCCTCCCTCAACGACGCGAAAATCTCGTCCAGCCGCCTGCGCCCGTCGACCGAGACGAGGGGTTCCACGTCAGCTTTGTATTTGCTGAGTCGATCGGTCAGGCGGTCGAGTCCATGGGTCACAAAATGCCCGATCGAGTTGACCGTGTTCTGGAATGTCTGAAGTGCGGCAATCTCCTTCTGCCGCTCGCGTTCAAACGATTCCTCCCGTTCGCGGCGGATGATCTCCATGCGGTAGAGGAATCGCTCCCGCACACTGTTGATCACCAGGGGAAGCCGGTCAATGTCGATATGCTCTTTCGAGAGATAATCATACGCCCCCAGTTTCATCGCCTCGACGGCCACTTCCTCCGAACCCGCCGCCGTCAGCATGATCACCGGGACTTCCACGCGGTGTTCGTGGATCCAGCTCAGCACGTCAAGCCCCGTCACCTCCGGCATCTTGTAGTCGAGCAGTACGACGTCGAACTTCCGATCGCTGAGGGCCAGGATCGCTTCCTGTCCCGATGTGCACATTTCGACGATGTAGCGCTCTGCCACACGGAGGGCAATTTCCATGCTCATCCGGAACGATTCATCGTCGTCAACCACAAGCACTCGTATCTGCGATGCTGCGTCCATGAGGTTTCCTTCCAGTCGTCTGCGTGAATCGGCATCACGGCCCGTTCGGGCTGCCGAGCCCTCCGTCAGCTCCCGGAGCTGTGAGCAAGTCTGTAGTGACTCGACGGGATATTTGCTTCCTCCTCCTGCGGCGAGAGTTGGGCACCTTCCTGCGATTCTGCAAAGGGAAGTTGCGGATGTTCCGGCGTTCGGTTCCTTTGCATGTCGGGCTTCCCGTTCTGCGACTTCTCCTGTTCACCCTGCGCCTCGGCGCGATCTCTGCGCGATCCGATCCCGAGTCCGCTCCGATAGAGAAGCGGAATCGAGAACCGGTCTGCCGCATCCACATTTCCCCCTACCGGACTCAGAAGCCCGATGTCGTGCAGCACCCGGATGGCCTCCTCCCCCGCCGGCCGGCGGTCCGCAAACAGCTCCGCCAGCTCTTCCCGACGGAACGACGATGTCTTCTTTCCCCGCAACGCGTCGAAGTGCCCCAGCAGATCCGGAAACTCCGAGAGCAGATAGGTCTCGCACCGGTACGCCGACACCTCTTCAAATGCTTCCCGGAGAGCTTTGGCGCTGACGAGGAATCCCTCCGGAGGCCGCGCGCCGCTGCGCGCGAACTCCCGCTGCTGTGCGCTGGCAAGGTTGGCAAGGTGAATGATCTCGCGCGGGAATCGCATGCCGAGGCCGTCCACCAGGCGTCGGAGGATCCACTCGTGCGTGGTGAATTTCCCCGCCCCTGCCCGGCTTCGCTCCATCCGCGGCTCGAAGATCACATAGAAGACCCGACGTACATACTCGTCGGTACCGTTGATGACCGATGCCACGTTCACCGGTTCTCCAAGCTTCGCCTCGCAGTACGCGCTCACCGCCTGCTCGGAAACTGCTCGCGCAACAATAAGCTTGATCAGCCACGGGCCCCGCCACCGCATGTCGTGCATGTAACTGACAAGATGCGATTTGTTCACGATGCGCAGCTGCCGGTACAGATCTCTCCGGAGGAACACCTTGAAGTGCATATTCCGGAAGCGATCACTGTATTCCACCAGAAGCTGGACGAGGCCGGTCACAGCCGTCTTGAGGCGATCCGGATTGTCAAAATACAGAAGATCCAGTTTGTCGAAGAGCACCCACGCCATGCACTGAGTATCGTGGAGCAGCGCGTCGATGATGTCCAGGAGCCGAATGATCGCGATGCCGGTTTTGTTCCGGAAGGTCACCGCCAGCAGCTTGCCGACTTCTGCCTGCGGCGCCGGAGGAGGTGCGGACTCCCCTTCGAGGATATCACCGAGCCGCTGCTTCAGGCGCTCGACGATATCCGTCACGTCAATGAGACCCAACTGGCGAACAACCCGCACCAGCTGCGCGTAGTGGCTCTTCACCTTCGGATTCGCGCTCCGCGACACGATCTCCTGCATCTTCGGATCTTCGACGAGCGTCGTGGCAGTCTTGAGACCTACATAGAGCAGCCAGAAGTCCCGGAAGTCGTTGACCGTGGTCGGACTGAGTTCCGCCAGTTCGACACCCGAGAGGTAACGTTCGCTCTGCAGACCGGTGGCAGGAATCCTGTAGATCACCTCATACCCCTTCGGCATCAGCGGCTTCCAGGCGGCGAGGTTGTTACAGAGAAGCTTGAAGAGGGCACTCTTGCCCGATCCCTTGGCGCCGACGAAGAGCGAGTGTTGCGGCTGAAGCGCCTGACGGAGCATTTCAGTCCCCACGAAGCATGTCTCAAGCCGGTAGTCCGTCTCGGCATCGACACGACCGAAGTGCAACGCTCGCAACGCTTGGAGAACATCAGCCATCGTTACCTCTTGGCCCCCCTGGGAAAGTCGGACGGCAGCGCAGGCGTGACGCTGGAGAAGGGAATGATCCCCATTCATGGAACGCAGCGTCAAATTAAGGAAGAAATACGGCAAAAGTCAAAACCTCGCGGCGGATCAACACAGATTCACAGCAGAGGCACCGCAGGGGCGGCCCGCTTGAGACAATACGGTGCGGCCCCCCTCCAGCCACGAAGAATCTGGCCTGCCTGACCGCTCACTTCCTCAACTTGCTAATCTACCGAGCGTTCTCTACTTTTGAGCGGCACACGCCAACTTCAGAACACGGGAGAACACCTGCCATGCGCACGTTCATCACCGCACTCTGCCTTCTGATCGCCGTCCCCCCGGCCGGGGCGCAGACGTACGAACGCTTCTTCTCTCCCCAAACCATGAGGATCGACTATTTTCACTCGGGAACAAAGGCCGACGAGACGTTCAGTCTCGACCGCATCTACGAAGAAGGTCCCTGGC
>CAYXMK010000084.1:0-9859 GCA_964465905.1 uncultured Ignavibacteriaceae bacterium
GCGGATGCTCGACGGCGGCGAAGATCCGAAATTCATCGCCCGGCGCATGGTGGTGCTGGCGTCGGAAGATATCGGGAACGCCGATCCGTACGCTCTCACGCTGGCCACATCCTGTTTCACCGCCATCGACTACGTCGGCATGCCCGAGGCGCGCATCATCCTGGCGCAAACGGCCGTCTACCTTGCGGCCGCCCCGAAGAGCAACGCGTCCTACCTGGCCATCGAGAACGCACTGCACGATGTCCGGAATCTCCCCAACCTGCCGGTCCCTCTCCACCTGCGCAACGCTCCGACGAAGCTGATGGAGGATCTGGGGTACGCCCGGGACTACCGCTACAGCCACGACTACGACGGGCACTTTGTGGAACAGCAGTACCTGCCGGACAACCTCAAGAACAAGATCTACTACGAGCCGTCGGAGATGGGGAGGGAAAAGGATCTCAAGGCGCGGCTGATGGCTCTGTGGAAGCGGCGAAAACGGTCGACCTGAGGGAACCATGAACGGACGGGAACGGATCGCCGCGGCCATGCGCCTGCAGGAACCGGATCGGGTGCCGGTCATGTGCCAGCTGTCGATCGGTCATTATTTCCTCCGCTCCGGTGTGCAACCGACGGACATCTGGTTCTCGTCCGACGGTTTCGCGGAGGCGCTGGTCCGTCTGGCGGAACGCTACCGCTTTGACGGTATTCTGATCAATCTGCCGGGACGCGACCCCGCGACGGAGAGTTTCATCAATCGGCTGGAGCGGGAGGAAGGCGCAACGATCGTCCGGTGGAAGAACGGGTGCTTCACGGTGATCCCGGACGACGACAATCCGCACTACTACCAGCCCGACGGCACGCGGTACTTCCCGACCTTCCAGGAGATCGATCCGGAGCATCTCTTCTACATCGAGCCGTGGGACGTCACGGACATTACGTATCCCTTCACGTGGGGTTTTGATGCCGATCCTCGCCCCTTCAACGATTTCTTCCCGCCGTTCCATCTCGAGACGATCCGCAAGGTTCGTGCGGCGGTGGGCGACCGGCTTTCGGTGCACTCGGAGATCTTCTCTCCCTGGTCCCAGTTCCTCGAACTGCTGAACTACGAGCACGCGCTGATGGCGATTCTGGACGACCCGGGCAAGGCGAAGGCGTGTCTCGAACGGCTGGCGGAAGGAGCCATAACGCTCGGCCGGCAACAGGCCGCGTGCGGCGTGGATGCAGTTCTGATCTCGTCGGCATTTGCCGGGGCGGGACTGATTTCGCGGGAGCATTACGGGGAGTTTGTCCTTCCGTACGAGAAGAAGGTGATTGAGGGGATCCGGCAGACGTCGGACGTGCCGGTGTACACCCACACGTGCGGACGCATCGGCGACCGGCTGGATCTCATGATGGCGACCGGCACGCAGGGGATCGACACGCTGGATCCGCCGCCGCTGGGGACGGTCGATCTGGTGGAAGCCAAGAAGATCCTGGCCGGCAAGACCTTCATCAAGGGCAATATCGACCCGGTTCATACTCTCCTGAGCGGTGATCAGGAGGCGGTGAAGAAGGACGTGCTGTGGAGAATCGAGGTCGGGAAGCCGGGGGGCGGGTACATCCTCAGCTCGGCGTGTTCCGTTGCTCCGCATACGCCGCCGGAGAACATTGAATTGCTGGCATCCCTTGCGGAAACGTATGGACGGTACTAAGCAGAAGAGAACGACGGCGAGAGTGTCGGTGGAGAGGACCGGCCGAACTTCGCAACCGGCAGCGCTCTCCCACGGCCTGCTGAGATCGTTTGCCGCTCCGCGGGGCAAGGTGTACCTCCTCTACGGCGATTCGGCGGTCTTCCGGCTCTCACACCGGATCGGCGCTCGTGTTCTGGGAGACGGTGGGACCGTCGCGCTGGTGGATGGCGCGAACCGCTTCGACATCCACGCCGTCGTGCGCTTCGCACAGGAACGGAACCTCGATCCGGAACAACTGCTGCGACGGCTCTTCATCTCGCGCGGCTTCACGTGCTATCAGGTCGAAGCGGCGATCACCGAACGGCTTCCTGCCTTTCTGCGTCGGACCGGCGCCCGCACGGTCCTCATCTACGGTCTCCTGGATACCTTCTACGACGAACAGGCGCCGCTGCGGGATGTGCGCTTGATCCTGGAGCGCGTGCTGGAGTCCCTGAGTCGGCTGAGGAACGAAGGCGTCTCGGTTCTGCTGGTGAGCACCGACTGGCGTGTGCTTCCTGAGGCACGGAACCGTCTGCTGGATCGTCTGAAGAAAGGAATGGATCGGGTGTACCGGCTGGAAACAGAAAACAGCCGGTCAGCACAACTGTATCTCGAGTGTGACCGCGTCCCGGCGGGGCAACCGCTGATCGGACAGGCAGGAGGATGAAGCCATGGGCAGAACCGTACCGACCTTCACGAACATCCTCGATCAGGAGCTGGCTGGATGGTCCAAGTTCCGGCGCGCACTCCGTCACGAAGACCAGGAGGCGTTCGATGACCTCTTCCGGGCCGCCCGATACCATCTGGCGGAGAACTTCTACGCTATGCGGACCGTCCCCTTCGAGAGCATCATCATGTCCATCGCCGTCGAACAGCAGAAGACGATCCGCCAGCTTTGCGAGCGGGTGACAGCGCTCGAAGATCGACTGAGCCCGCACCGGAAGCACGAATGACCGTCCGGCCAGCGGCACCATCCGGCCCCTCCGCAGAGCCCCATGGCTGATCATCGACTCACATTCCTCCCCTCCCATCAGTCGGCCACCTTCGAGGAAGGCATCAATGTCCGCGATGCAGCCCTGGAACTGGGGATCGTCATTGAATCCACGTGCGCGGGAATCGGCAGCTGTGCCAAGTGTAAGGTGCAGGTTCATGGCGGGGTCAGCGCGCCTTCCGGCGTGGAGCTGGAGCTCCTGACGCCGCAGGAACTCGCCAAAGGCGTACGGCTTTCATGTCAGGCGCGGTTGGTGGGCGACAGCGTCTGCGTTATCCCCGAAGAGTCGCTGGTGCGGAGCGTGCAGATTCTCTCGGAAGGACAGAAAGGGAGATTCCCGCTCGCGCCGGATATCCGCAAGATTTCCCTCCATCTTCCCGAACCTCAGCTTGGAGAGAAGTACTTCGATTACGAACAGCTCCTGCGGCATCTCGGCCTGAAGCACACGACGCACCTTCCTGCGGCGCGGGCACTGCCAGGGCTGCTGCGCAGTCATGATTTCCACATCACTGCCACCGTTGAGGGCGACGAGCTTGTCACCATCGAGGGAGGCGACACGAGCGGTGTCTTCCTCGGCGCGGCGATCGATATCGGCACGACAACAGTTGTCGTCAAGCTCGTGGACCTGAGAACAGGCCATGCTCTGGCAGTGGCGTCTGCGCTCAACGCTCAGCGGCCGTACGGAGCGGATGTCGTGGGACGCATCCACTACACCATGGAACATGCCGGGGGTCTGGAACTCCTTCGGAGGCTGCTCGTTCGGCAGATTAACGAACTGATCACCGAGGCGTGTCACAGCGCCGGTGTCCCGGGGGATTCCATCTACAAGCTCACGGCTGTCGGCAATACCGTGATGCAGCACATCCTCCTGGGCATTGATCCCCGTACCGTTGCCATGATGCCCTACACACCTGCATTTCAGGGACCGGCAACAGTTGCGGCGAGGGATCTCGGCATCTCGATTCATCCCGACGGACTCCTCTTTGTGCTCCCGAATCTTGCTTCCTTTGTCGGAAGCGACATCACCTCTGTGCTGACGGTCCTGAATCTCGACGAGCAGGACGATGTGCAGCTCGTTGTCGATATCGGAACCAAAGGTGAAATGGTCCTCGGATCCCGGCGCCGGATGGTGTGCGGCTCATCTCCTGCAGGACCTGCCTGGGAAGGGGCCACCATCACGTGGGGCATGCGCGCGGCACGGGGTGCGATTGAACGGGCGGGAATCCTGAACGGCGAGCTGGAAGTGCGCACCATCGGCAACGTCCGGCCGATCGGCATCTGCGGATCGGGACTCCTCGACCTCGTAAGTGAGTTTCTCCGGGCCGGCATCATCAGCCGGTCGGGACGCATCCTCAGTCCGACGGAACTTGACCCCTCCGTGCCTGCCGGTTTGAGGGATCGCCTGATCCCCCTCGAAAGCGGGGCGTACGACATCTGCGTCACTCGGCTCGAGGGGGGGGAAATGCTGACCCTGACGCAGAAAGACATTCGTGAGGTTCAACTTGCCAAGGGAGCCATTGCAGCCGGTATCCACATGCTCATGAGGGAACTGAAGGTTGAGCCAGGCGACATCGCTGCCGTGCATGTTGCCGGCGCATTCGGCAACCATGTGCGTGGCCAGGACGCGGTCGCCGTGGGTTTGATACCGGACATCCCGGCCGAACGGATCCGCTTCGTGGGGAATGCCGCTCTGTCGGGAGCCGAAGCGGTGCTTCTCTCCGCCGATGCGCGGCGGAAGGCGGAATCCCTTGCACAGAAGGTCGGCTACGTCGAGATTTCGGGGAAGCCGGAGTTTCAGGACGTCTTCGTGGATGCGATGCAATTCAAGATTGGCGCCTAACCGATGGTGACGCGGGTGCTCAGACCGGAAGAAGTGCCGTTCGATCCGGCCGTAGCGTACCGGTTCCTGAAGATTCGAAACGATTCCGACAAGTTCGCGCAGATGAGTGAACTTGTGCTCAGATTGTACCGCGAACACCGCCAGGAGATCGCTCCTCGATACCGGTACAGAATCTCTCGTGTCGATCATGTCACACAGGATCCTCCGGAGGTCCGTTTCGATGGCGGCATTCGGTTCAGGGGCAAAGGCGTGGCGAATCTTCTCAGCCGTTCGGATTATGGAGTACTGTTTCTGCTCACCCTCGGGGAGGAGATCGACCGGACACTGGCGCAGTGGTCCCGGGAGGATCCAGCAGGGGCGTACTTCCTGGACGGAGTGGCTTCCGCGCTGACCGAAGGGGTGCTGGCGATGCTGAAAGAGGATGCGCTGGATCGGTGTGTTGCCATGGGATATGATCTCGGCGGGCGCTATGCCCCGGGGTACGCGCACTGGGCCATCGAAGAACAACAGCAGTTGGTTGCAGTGCTGCAGGGGCATGAGATCGGTGTGCACGTGTCGGACACCAGCTTCCTCATACCTCAGAAGTCCCTGACGGGAGTCTTCAGCGTCCGGCGTTTTCTCTCTCGCCCGAAGGAGTTTTGATCACGATGGAAGAGATCCTCCGTGCTCTTTCCCAGGCTGTCATCGACGGCAGGAACGAGGAGTGCGAACGCTTCACCAGAGAATTGCTGGATCGCGGAGTCGCTCCCAAGGATGTGCTGGACCGAGGGCTGGTGCCGGGCATGGATGTCGTCGGCGTTCGGTTTCGGGACAATCTCATCTTCGTTCCTGAGGTGCTGATCTCTGCGCGCGCAATGAAGGCCTCCCTGAGCATCCTTGAGCCTCTTCTTGCTGCCTCCAGAGCGAAGGAAATCGGAACTTTCGTCATCGGCACAGTGAAGGGGGACATTCACGACATCGGGAAGAATATCGTCGCGATGATGCTGCGCGGTGCGGGCTTTCGCGTCGTTGATCTGGGCATCGATACGCGTGTGGAGAAATTCGTGGACGCGGCCCGCAGAGAGCGGGCCGACATCCTGGGAATGTCCGCGCTCCTCACGACCACGATGGGCTACATGAAGACGGTTGTCGACCGCCTCAAGTCAGAGGGTGTGGGCGTCAAAACGATGGTGGGTGGAGCGCCACTCTCGCAGGCGTTCGCCGAGAAGATCGGTGCCGATGCGTATGCCAGAAACGCTGCAGAAGCCGTTGAGAAGGCCAGGGCCTTGCTCGGGGATCACGCTTCTTCCGGGAGAACATCACCATGACGATCAGTACGGGATTTGTGGACATGCTGGCGTCCGGGCGCGTGTTCGTGGCGGACGGGGCGATGGGGACCGAGTTGCAGAAACGGGGCATGCCGACAGGTGCGTGTCCGGAGGAGTTCAACGCCACTCGGCCTGATCTGATTCAGGAGATCTACCGTGACTACTTCGCCGCGGGGGCGGATATCGTCGAAACCAACACCTTTGGCGGGAACCGGTCGCGGTTGGCCCTCCATGGAATGGAGATGAGAGTGAAGGAGCTCTGCCGGCGGTCGGCGGAGCTGGCACGAGTCGTTTGTCCGCCGGGGAGATTCGTCGCGGGGTCCGTAGGTCCGTCGGGAGATCTCCTGGAGCCGCTGGGTCCGCGCACGGCGGGAGAGCTCTACGACATCTTTGCCGAGCAGGCAGAGGCGCTCGCGGAGGGGGGAGTGGATGTCATTTTCGTCGAGACGATGATGGCTGTTGAGGAGGCGGAGATCGCTGTGCGGGCGGCGCGTGAGCGAACGGGCCTGCCGGTCAGCGCAACCATGACCTTCGAGCAGAGCAAGGTCGGGCTCCGAACGATGTGGGGAATCGATACGGCAACGGCGCTCCGTCGACTGACCGACGCTGGGGCGAGTGTGCTCGGCGCCAACTGCGGCCGCGGCTTCGACGACATGATCGCCATTATGGCCGAAATGAGGCCCGGCACGTCGCTCCCGCTCCTGGCCCAGGCGAACGCCGGCATCCCTGAGTGGGTGGACGGTGCTTCCGTGTATCCCGAGACTCCGGAGTCCATCATCCCGAAAGTCCGGCGACTGCTCGACATCGGCGTGAATATCATCGGCGGATGTTGCGGCACGGGTCCGGACCACATCCGTGTGATCCGCCGACTCGTCGATGAGCGTACCACGGCTTCCGCATCCGGCCGGGAAGAGCAACTATGACCAGACGGATCACGAGACGTACCTTTCTGCGCGAGACGGGTCTCGGGGCGACGGCGGTGGGGGTTGGCCTCAGCTCCTCGCTGCTGCAGGGGTCGCCGCCCGGCCGTGAGCTTCCTCGGAGGCTGCTCGGATCCACGGGACTGAGCGTCAGTATCCTGGGTCTCGGGTGTGTGGCCATCGGCTCCGGCAGGTATTCGGTCTCGGAGGGTGCGGAGATCGTGGAGGCGTGTCTCGATGCGGGGATCAACTACATTGACTGTGCCAGTACCTACGGTGATGCCGAGCAGAAGGTGGGCGCGGTGATGAAGCGCCGGCGCGCCGAAGTCGTTCTGGCCACCAAAACACTGGAGAGGGATGTTGAGGCGTCCTGGCGTGAGATCAATCGGAGTCTTGATCGTCTGCAGACGTCGTTCGTCGACCTTCTTCAGATTCATGCCGTGAACCGTATGGAAGAACTGGATCGCGTGACTGCGCGGGATGGGGCTCTTGCGGCAGTGCTGCGGGCACAGGAGGAGGGACTCTGCCGGCATATCGGTATCACGGGACACACCCGGCCCGAAGTGCTGGTGGAGGCGTTCCGCCGGTTTCCGTTTGCCACGGCACTTGTTCCGCTCAGCTCCATGGATGCTCTGATCTCTGACTTCGGCGAGGCCCTGTTCCCTCTCTCGCGGGAACGCGGTTTCGGTGTCATTGCCATGAAGGTTCTTGCGGGGGGGAGCATGACGCGTTATGCCGCTGAGAGTCTGCGCTACGCGCTGTCGCTGCCGGTCGGTACGGCTGTCGTCGGCATGGGTTCGCGCGAGGAAGTGCGGCAGAACGCCTCGGTGGCAGCGTCTTTTCGGCCCCTGACGGTCGACGAGAGGCGGGCGCTCGTGGAGAAGACCCGTCCTCATGCCACAACCGCCATCCTGTGGTGGAAACGACGATAGGTTTTCAGTACCTTCAGCATCATGATGACGATCCACGAGACATGTGCCATCGGTGTCGACCTCGGCGCCACGACCGTGAAGACGGGGCTGGTTACTGCTTCGGGGTCCATCCTGTACCAGAACAAGTTCCCGGCGGGGGCGCTGGAGGGTCCTGCCGCTACCATCCGTCAGATCGGTCTCTCCGTGCGCGATGTCCTGCAGAACGCGGCGGGGAGAAGAATTGTCGGCATCGGCATCGGGGCACCGGGTGTGGTGGATCACCACGGCATCGTGAAGGCACCGCCGAATTTCGTGGATTGGGATGCTGTTCCGCTTGGTAAAGAAATCGGGACGATGTTCGGTATGACTGTGGCGATCGAGAACGATGCGAACGCGGCAGCGATTGCAGAGTCTCGCTTCGGGGCCGGCGTCCATCATGATAACTTCCTGTTTGTGATCTGGGGAACCGGCGTTGGCGGCGGTATCATCCTTGACCGGAAGATCTACCGCGGGCCGAGCGGCGGAGCGGGCGAGATCGGACATGTCTCCATCGACCATGCCGGTCCCCTCTGCAACTGCGGCAGCCGCGGTTGTGTGGAGGCGTACGTGGGGCAACGCTACCTGTCTCAGCGAACCGCGGAGCGGCTGGCCGGCCATCCGGAATCGAAGATCCTGGCACTGGTTGGCGGCGACCTTACGAGACTCGAGCCGCTGTATATTTCACAGGCGGCCGAGCAGGGAGATCCGGTCGCTCAGGAAATCCTGCGGGAAGCCGGCACGCTGCTCGGTGTAGCCCTCGGGGCTGTCATGAATGTCATGGATTTGCGCGTCAGCATCATCGGCGGCGGCGTTTCTGCAGCCGGGCCTTTTGTGCTGAAAGCCATTGAGGATTCCGTCAGGGCACACGTCCTCAAACCCCTCCGTCCGGAGATTCAGGTCATTCCGGCGAAGCTCGGCAACAACGCCGGTATGCTGGGAGCCGCCGGGTTGGTGCTCTGAGTCGCGCCGCTTCTTCCTCCACAGGAGATTGGTTCCGTTTGGCCCACCTCCGGTTGACATGCTGCAGTTCGTTTCTGCTGGTTGCCGGTCTTCTGCTGCCGGATCCTGCGCTCGCGCTCCGCCAGGCCCTTCCTGCTGCTCCGGCCGACACCGTGCGGCCTCCGTCCCCTTCGGGCGTCGATACCGTCGTCGTCTATTCTGCAAAAGATTCCGTCGAATACTCGACCCGCACGCGCCTCATGCGCCTGTACGGCGACGGGAACCTCGAGTACCGCACCCTTGCTCTCAAGGCGGCGCGGATCGCTGTCAACTGGGACACTGCCACGCTGACTGCAGAGGGCGTGAAGGACAGCTCGGACACCACCGGTGTCCGGGAGCTCGGCCGTCCACTGCTGAAGGATGGGGGAGAAGAGTACCACGGTTCGGCGGTCAGCTACAACTTCCGAAGCAAGAAGGGGAGAATCACACTGGCCGATACGGAAATCGAGGCCGGCTACTACTACGGCGAGCAAATCAAGAAGGTGGACAAAGACGTTCTGTTCGTCGAGTACGGACGATACACGACGTGCGATGCCGACACACCGCACTTCTACTTCATGAGCCCGCGCATGAAGGTCATTCTGCGCGAAGTGGTCATCGCCGAGCCGGTGTACTTCTACATCGCCGACGTACCTGTTTTTGCTCTCCCCTTCGGTGTTTTTCCGAACCGTTCCGGCCGACGATCCGGCATCATCGCTCCCGCATTCGGCGAAGACGGCCGCTTCGGACGGTACCTGACCCACTTCGGCTACTATTGGGCGATCAACGACTACATGGATCTGGCCTCGACCGCCGACTGGTACACCCGCGGAGGATGGGCGGGGCACGCGTTCATGCGGTACAAGCTCCGGTACGCGTTCACCGGCTCGCTGGCCGGGAACATTTCTCAGCGGTACGAGGGAGAAGAGCGGGACCCTGACCGGACGGAATCGCGTGACTACAATGTGCAGTGGACGCACAACCAGCAATTCGATCCATCCACCAACCTGAATGTCAACTTCACCTTCTCGAGCGGCAACTACTACCGCAGCTACAGCACGAACCTGCAGGACATCCTCCGGCAGAACATCATCTCGAACGCGACGCTCACGAAGACCTGGTCGGAATCCAACCGGAGTCTCTCCGTCTACGTCTATCGCGACCAGAGTCTGCTGACGGGAG
>CAYXMK010000085.1:0-9779 GCA_964465905.1 uncultured Ignavibacteriaceae bacterium
TTGCCGCGTCAACATCATCGATACGCCGGGCCACGTTGATTTCACGATCGAGGTCGAGCGCTCCCTTCGCGTGCTGGACGGGGCAGTTGCTCTCTTCTGCTCGGTGGGGGGTGTTGAACCTCAATCCGAGACCGTGTGGCGACAGGCGGACAAGTACGGCGTGCCGAGGATCGCGTTTGTCAACAAAATGGACCGTGCCGGAGCGGACTTCCTGGGTGTCGTGGAGATGATGAAGGCGCGGCTGGCGGCGAATGCCGTCCCTGTACAGCTCCCGGTCGGCGAAGGCGAGCTCTTCGCCGGGGTGATCGACCTCATCACGATGAAGGCGCGCATGTACAGCGAAGGGAGCCAGGGAACGGACTGGCGGGACATCGATATTCCCGAGTCTCTCAAGGCCAAGGCGAACGAGTATCGCATCAAGATGCTGGAGGCGGTGGCTGACGAGGACGACACGCTGCTGGAGAAGTACCTCAGCGGCCGGCCGATCGAACCGGACGAAATCCGGAACGTGCTCCGCCGAGCCGTGCTGAAGGTGAGCATCATCCCCGTCCTGTGCGGCTCGTCGTTCAAGAACAAGGGGGTCCAGCTTCTCCTGGACGGCATCATCGACTACCTGCCTTCTCCGCTCGACATCGGGGGAGGGGAGGTGCATGGTCACCACCCGCACCGGCACGACGATGTCGTCCGGAAGGTCTCTGAAAAGGAGAAATTCACCGCTCTGGCCTTCAAGGTCATGAGCGACCCGTTCGTCGGGCGGCTGACGTACTTCCGGGTCTATGCCGGGACGCTGACGTCGGGCTCGTACGTCTACAACGCTTCCGCTGACCGGAAGGAACGGGTGGCGCGTCTTCTGCTCATGCACGCCAACCATCGTGAAGAGGTGGAGCAGGTGTATGCCGGCGACATTGTCGCGGCGATCGGTCTGAAGCACACACGGACCGGTGATACACTGACGGACGAGTCGGATCCGATCATTCTCGAGAAAATGGTCTTCCCCGAGCCGGTCATCGACGTGGCCATCGAGCCGAAGACGAAGGCAGATCAGGAAAAACTGGGAGAGGCGCTCCAGCGCCTCTCGGAAGAAGATCCCACGTTTCGCGTTTCGTCGAATCAGGAAACCGGCCAGACGATCATCAGCGGGATGGGAGAGCTTCATCTGGAGATCATTGTTGATCGGATGAAGCGGGAATTCAAGGTGGAAGCCAATGTGGGAAAACCGCAGGTGGCCTACAAAGAAACCATTACGAAGAAGGTGACGGCCGAAGGGAAGTTCGTCCGTCAGAGCGGCGGGCGCGGGCAGTACGGCCACGTGGTGATCGAGGTGGAGCCGGCCGGCAAGGGGCAGGGTTTCGAATTCGAGAACGATATCGTGGGGGGCGTGGTGCCCAAAGAGTACATCAAGCCGGTCGAAGCCGGCATCGCCGAGGCGATGCGGAACGGCGTCCTGGCGGGCTATCCCGTGGAGGACGTGCGCGTGCGGCTGTTCGACGGCTCGTTCCATCCCGTCGACTCGTCCGAGATGGCGTTCAAGATTGCCGGTTCGATGGCCTTCAAGGAGGCGGCCCGCAAGGCGGGACCTGTTTTGCTCGAACCCGTCATGGCCGTCGAAGTGGTCACGCCCGAGGACTACCTCGGGGACGTGATGGGGGATCTGAACAGCCGCCGGGGGAGGATTGAAGGCATGAACCCGCGCAAGGACGCCCAGGTGGTGAAGGCGCAGGTTCCCTTGGCAGAGATGTTCGGCTATGCCACGCAGCTGCGCTCCATGACGCAGGGCCGCGCGCTCTACACCATGCAATTCTCGCACTACGATCAGGCGCCGAAGTCCGTCTCCGATCAGATCATTGAGCGGGTGCGGGGCAAGGATTCTGTCCCCGCCTGATGCCACGAGTATCGCGCTGAACTGAAACCGGTCCCAAACAAAAGGAGATCCGTCCAATGGCAAAGGAAAAATTCGATCGCAGCAAGCCGCATATCAATGTCGGCACGATCGGCCACGTCGATCACGGGAAGACGACCCTCACGGCCGCCATCACGATGGTACTGGCGAAGAAGGGGTTGTCGCAGATCCGGACGTTCGACTCCATCGACAACGCGCCCGAAGAGCGCGCCCGCGGCATCACGATTGCCACAGCTCACGTGGAGTATTCCACCGAGAAGCGGCACTATGCCCACGTGGACTGCCCCGGTCACGCTGACTACGTGAAGAACATGATCACCGGCGCGGCACAGATGGACGGCGCAATCCTCGTCGTGGCCGCCACGGACGGACCGATGCCGCAGACCCGCGAGCACATCCTGCTCGCCCGCCAGGTCGGTGTGCCGAGGATCGTCGTGTTCATGAACAAGGTGGACGCCGTGGACGATCCCGAACTGCTGGATCTGGTCGAACTCGAGCTGCGGGACCTCCTCAAGAAGTATGAGTTCCCGGGCGACGAGATTCCGATTATCCGCGGTTCTGCGCTGAAGGCCATGGAGCGTGCACTGGCCCCGGATTCCAAGGTAGACGACCCGGCGTTCAAGTGCATCATGGATCTGATGAACGCCGTTGACGAGTACTTCCCTCTTCCCCAGCGCGAAGCGGACAAGCCGTTCCTCATGCCGGTGGAAGATGTGTTCTCCATTACCGGCCGCGGGACCGTCGGCACAGGCCGTGTCGAGCGCGGACGTGCCAAGGTGGGGGATGAAGTGGAAGTGATCGGACTGGGCGCGCACAAGAAGACGGTCATCACCGGCGCCGAAATGTTCCGCAAGGAACTGGATGAGGTGGTGGCCGGCGACAACGCGGGTCTCCTCCTGCGCGGCGTGGAGAAGACGGAACTGGAGCGCGGGATGGTCATTGCGAAGCCCGGCTCTATTACCCCCCACCGGAAATTTACGGCGCAGGTCTATGTGCTGAAGAAGGAAGAAGGTGGCCGCCACACGCCGTTCCTCAACGGCTACCGACCGCAGTTCTATTTCCGCACCACCGACGTGACGGGAGTGATCACGCTGCCGGCCGGCGTCGAGATGGTGATGCCCGGCGACAACGTCGACAACATGGAGATCGAACTGATCTCCACGATCGCCATGGAAGAGAAGCTGCGCTTTGCGATCCGCGAAGGTGGACGCACGGTGGGCTCGGGCGTCGTGACGAAGATCCTCGAGTAATCCTCTGCGGTCCCGGTCGGGGCACGATCGGGACCGCAGCCGTTTCCACGCTGTGGTCCAAGGGAGAGTTCCCGTGCCTGGTCAGAAGATACGCATCAAACTGAAATCGTACGATCACAACCTGATCGACAAGTCGGCGGAAAAGATCATCAAGACCGTGCGTTCCACCGGTGCTGTGGTCTCGGGTCCCATTCCGCTGCCGACGAAGCGGTCGGTCTACACGGTCAACCGTTCCCCGCACGTGGATAAGAAGTCGAGGGAGCAGTTCGAAACCCGCGCGCACAAGCGGCTCATCGATATCCTGAATTCTACGAGCAAGACGGTGGATTCCCTGATGAAGCTGGAACTGCCGGCGGGAGTGGACGTCGAGATCAAGGTCTAGGTCTGGACGCAGCGTTCCCACCGCAGCGCCGCCCCTGCCCGCGCCGGCATCGGCAGGTCCGGGGCGACTGCGAGCGCAGGACTGTGTTTAGGGAGGAACAACGACGTGAGCGGTATACTCGGCAAGAAGATTGGCATGACGAGCGTCTTCGACGAATCGGGGCAGGCGATCCCCTGCACGATCATCGAAGCGGGCCCCTGCTATGTGACGCAGGTGAAGACGAAAGCCCGGGACGGCTACAACGCGGTCCAGCTGGGTTTTGACGAGGTGAAGGACACCCGGCTCAACAAGCCGCAGCGGGGCCATCTCTCCCGAGCGCGTGTGAAAGGGTTGCGACTGATCCGCGAGTTCCGGGATTTCGCGAATCCCGACCTCAAGGAGGGAGCGGAAGTCCGGGTCGATCTCTTCCACCAGGGAGACCTTGTCAACGTCACGGGCCGGTCCAAGGGACGCGGGTTCCAGGGCGTCGTGAAGCGCCACCACTTCGGCGGCGTCGGCATGATCACCCATGGTCAGTCCGATCGCGTCCGGGCCCCCGGCTCCATCGGGTCGAGTTCGTTTCCCTCGCGCGTGTTCAAGGGAATGCGCATGGCCGGACGCATGGGTTTCACGCGCGTGACCGTCAGGAACCTGAAGGTCGTCAAGGTGATTCCCGAGTCGAACCTGATGATTGTGAAGGGATCCGTGCCCGGCGCCATCAACGGCTACGTCGAGATTACCAAGCAGCGGTGACGGAAGGAGTTGTTGCATGCAGGTCGATGTCTATCGTACGGACGGGAAGCCGAGCGGCGAGAAGATCACGCTCGATCCCGCCATCTTCGGCATCAAGCCAAGCGACCACGCCATCTACATGAGCGTCCGTTCCATTCAGGCGAATCAGCGGCAGGGGACGCACAAGGTGAAGTCGCGCGGCGAAGTGCGGGGCGGCGGGAAGAAGCCGTACCGGCAGAAGAAGACAGGGCGTGCCCGGGCAGGCACTTCACGCTCCCCCCTCTGGATCGGGGGAGGTTCCATCTTCGGTCCGATGCCGCACGACTACGTCGTCAAGATCCCGTCGAAGGTGCGCACGCTGGCGCGGAAATCGGCCCTCACGTACAAGGCCCAGGATGCCAGCATCGTCGTGGTCGAGGATTTCTCGGTCGATGCGGCCAAAACACGTGAGGTGGCCGCCATCCTGAAGGCGTTCTCGCTGCAGGGCAAGAAGACACTGCTGCTGACGGCGCAGACGGACCGGAATCTCCAGCGCTCAGGTCGAAATATCGCCTCCCTCATCATCCGGGAAGCGGACAAGGCGTCCACCGTGGACATCCTGAACAACCAGGTGCTGATGATCCAGAAGAGCGCCGTCGGAGTTCTCCAGAATTCGTTCAAGCAGTGAGGCCGGAGCATGATCGGAATCATCCGCAGACCCATCCTGACAGAGAAGATCACTGATCTGAAGGACAAGCGCCAGTACGCGTTCGAGGTTGATCCCGACGCGAACAAGGTCGACGTCGCCCGGGCGGTGCAGAAGAAATTCAACGTCACGGTCACGAGCGTTCGCACGCAGAACGTGAAGGGAAAGAAGAAGACCCAGCTGACGCGGGGTGGCCGGTTCCCCGGTCGGACCCGTGGCTGGAAGAAGGTGATCGTCACCCTGAAGGAAGGGGATACGATCGATCTCGTTGAGAACGTGTAAGCGAAGGAACGAGGCGTCATGGCCATCCGAAATCTGAAACCGCGTACTCCGGGAACCCGGTTCTTCTCCGTCTCGACGTTTGAAGAAGTGACGAAGTCCAGGCCGGAGGAATCGCTCGTACGGCCGCTCAAGAAATCGGGGGGGCGGAACAACATGGGCCGCATCACGTCCCGTCACCGCGGGGGAGGACACAAGCGCCGGTACCGCGTCATCGACTTCCGGAGGGACCGGCGGGACGTGGCAGCGAAGGTTACTGCCATCGAGTACGACCCGAACCGGTCCTGCCGTATTGCGCTCCTGCAGTACGCGGACGGAGAGCGAAGGTATATTCTGGCTCCTGAGGGTATCAAGGTGGGTTCGACGGTGACAGCGGGGGAGAGCGTTGACATCGAAATCGGCAATGCCCTCCCTCTGCGGAACGTGCCGGTCGGGGCCTTCGTGCACAACGTGGAGTTGAAGCCGGGTCGCGGTGGTCAGCTTGGCCGCAGTGCCGGGAACTCCCTCCAGCTCATGGCCAAAGAAGGGGAGTATGCCACTCTGAAGCTCCCGTCGGGGGAAGTCCGCAAGGTGCGCGCCGACTGCTATGCCACCATCGGCGTCGTCGGGAACGCGGACCATGAGAACCTGAGCTATGGCAAGGCCGGGCGTTCCCGCTGGCTCGGCATCCGGCCGCAGACGCGGGGCATGGCCATGAATCCCGTGGACCATCCGAACGGAGGGGGTGAGGGACGCTCGAAGAGCGGCGGCGGGTGGCAGCATCCGGAGTCTCCGTGGGGTCAGTACGCCAAGGGACTCAAGACCCGCAAGGTGCGCAAGCACTCCTCCAAAGATATCATCAAACGCCGGAAGTAGCGGCGCACAATGTCGGTGCCACACAGAACGATCATGAACAAGACGGTTGCCCTATGAGTCGCTCCCTCAAGAAAGGTCCTTACATCGATGAGAAGCTCTCCCAGAAGGTGGAGGCTCTCAACAAGGCGAATCAGAAGAAGGTGATCAAGACGTGGGCGCGTTCCTGCACCGTGATCCCTGAGTTCGTGGGCCATACCTTCGCCGTCCACAACGGGAACAAGTTCATCCCTGTCTATGTGACGGAAGCGATGGTCGGGCACAAGCTGGGCGAGTTCGCCCCGACGCGCATCTTTCGCGGACACCCCGGACTCAAATCGGAGAAAACCACGTCGCCTGCGTAACAGCAGGGATAGAGCGAGCACACGTCTATGGAAGCACGAGCGATCAATCGGTACATCGGTACGTCGCCCCGCAAGATGCGGCTGGTCGTGGACCTCATCCGCGGGCGAGGAGTCGAGGAAGCTCTCTCCATCCTTCACTTCTTGCCGAAGCATGCCGCCCGGACGGTGGAGAAGGTCCTGCGGTCGGCGATCTCCAACCTTCAGAACAAGGATGAGTCGGGCAAGGTCGATACCGCAAGCGTGTACGTCAAGGATGTCTTCGTCGATGTCGGTCCGACCGCGAAGCGGGTACTTCCCGCTCCGATGGGCCGGGCCTATCGCGTGCGCAAACGCTCGAACCACGTGACGATCGTGGTGGCCCAGCGGGCACCGGCAAAAGCAAAAGCGAAGCCCGCCCCCAAACCGAGTACGCGAGAAGAGGTCGCCGCCAAACCCAAACAGGCAAAAGCGGCAAGAGCAAAGAAAACCGTCACCAAACGTTGATGAGGAGGACTCCTCTTGGGTCAGAAAACGAACCCCCTCGGCTTTCGGCTCGGTGTTACGCGGAGCTGGGATTCCAACTGGTACGATGAGAAGAGCTTCGCGTCCAAGCTCCAGGAAGATCTGATGGTGCGGAACTACATCCGCAACCGCCTCAAAAAGGCAGGAATCTCCCGCATCATCATCGAACGGACGCCGAAGCGGGCGGTGGTGACGATTCACACGTCGCGTCCCGGCATCGTGATCGGGAAGAGCGGCAAGGAGATTGCCCAGCTGGAAGAGGAACTCAAGAAGATCACATCGAAGGATGTGAAGATCCTCATCCACGAGATCAAACGGCCTGAGCTGGATGCCTACCTCGTGTCGGAGACGATTGCTTCACAGCTGGAGGGGCGCATTTCCTTCCGTCGTGCCATGAAGCAGTCCATCACCCAATCGATTCGCATGGGCGCGGAGGGTGTGCGCGTCATGTGTGCGGGCCGCCTGGGGGGCGCGGAAATCGCCCGCACGGAGCAGTACAAAGAAGGACGGATCCCGCTGCAGACGATCCGGGCCGATATCGACTACGCCACGTCCACAGCGCGCACCATTTACGGAGCCATCGGCGTAAAGGTGTGGATCTGCAAGGGCGAGGTGATCGGGACACCAGGCCGCTAACGAGGAGACGTTGACGTCATGTTAATGCCGAAGAGGGTCAAGTACCGCAAAACACAGCGGGGGCGCATGAAGGGAAAGGCGACGCGGGGAGCCCGCGTTGCGTTCGGAGATTATGGTCTGAAGGCCCTGCAGCCCGGCTGGATCACCCAACGGCAGATCGAGGCCTCGCGGGTGGCGCTGACGAGAATGATGAAGCGTGAGGGAAAGGTGTGGATCCGGATCTTCCCGGACAAGCCGGTGACGAAGAAGCCGGCCGAGACGAGGATGGGAAGCGGGAAGGGAGCACCGGAGTTCTGGGTGGCGGTGGTGAAGCCCGGGCGCGTGCTGTTCGAGCTCGGGGGAGTGACGAGAGATGTGGCCAGAGAAGCCCTGACGCTCGCATCCCACAAACTCCCGATCCGAACCAGATTCGTTGCCCGCACGGATCTCGACGCATCGTAAGGAGCACAAGGAAGCTACGGCATGAAAGCGTTTGAGCTACGGGAACTCTCCGACGTGGAACTGCAGAAGCGGATCCAGGAGGAGGAAGAGAGTCTTGCAAACCTTCGGTTCCAGAAGGTCCTGCGTCAATTGGAGAATCCGATGCGTCTCCGGCAGATCCGGCGGGATATTGCCCGGATGAGGACCATTCTCCGCGAGCGACAGCTGCGGTCCGCCGTTCGGCCCTCCGCGGACGCCGGTCGGGAGAGCTAAGGAAGAACCCATGAGCACTGCACAGACACCAACGGCATCCAATCGCGGCCAGCGGAAGACGCGGGTCGGAAGAGTACTCAGCAACAAGATGCAGAAGAGCATCGTGGTCGCCATCGAACGGAAGGTGGCCCATCCGATCTACAAGAAGTATTTCCGCAAGACATCGACCCTGATGGCTCACGATGAGAAGCAGGAAGCGAAGGTCGGAGATCTTGTGCGCATCATGGAGACGCGTCCGCTGAGTGCACGCAAGCGCTGGCGTCTGGTGGAAATCGTCAGGCACGCGCAGTAGGATGCCCGGCCGAAGGAGCAGATCATGATCCAGGAAGAAACCAATCTCGTTGTGGCCGATAACTCCGGCGCGAAGAAGATCCGCTGCATTCGTGTGCTCGGCGGTCACGACAAGCGGTACGCCACCGTCGGAGACCTCATCGTGGTGGCCGTGAAGAGCGCGATTCCCGGCGCTCCGGTCAAGAAGGGGGATGTCTCTCGGGCCGTGGTTGTCCGGACCAAGAAGGAAATTCACCGTCCCGACGGCTCCTTCATCCGCTTTGACGAAAACGCGGCGGTGCTGCTGAACAATCAGGGGGAGCCGCGGGGGACCCGCATCTTCGGGCCGGTGGCCCGTGAGTTGCGCGAGCGTCAGTACATGAAGATCGTCTCCCTCGCTCCCGAAGTCCTCTAGGAAAGGAATGATGTCGGTCATGCATGTTCACAAGAACGATACGGTGCTCGTGGTTGCCGGCAACTTCCTCGGCAAGCAGGGAAAGGTCCTGAAGGTGTTCCCGGCGCGGGATCGGGTGATCATCGAGAACGTGAATATCATCAAGCGGCATTCCCGGGCGTCGCAGAAGAACCCGCAGGGAGGGATTGTTCAGAAAGAGGCCCCCATTCACGCCTCGAACGTGATGGTGGTGTGCCCGAAGTGCAGCAAGCCCACGCGCATCGGTTCGGCGCACGTGACGGATCCCACCAGCGGCAAGAAGAAGAGCATGCGGGTCTGCCGTCTGTGCCGTGAGATGTTCTGAGGACAGGTCTATGGCTAAGGAAAACAAAGAGAAGAAGGATAAGGGAACTTCGAAGGGTGAGGGCGGCAAGAAGAAGCCCGCAGCCCCGAGTGTGCCGGCGCCTCCGCCGCGTCTGTTCGTTCAGTACAAGAACGAGATGGTGGCCGCGCTCATGAAGAAGTTCCAGTACACGTCGGTGATGCAGGTGCCGAAGCTGGAGAAGATCGCCATCAACATCGGTGTCGGGGGAGCAACCCAGGATCCCAAGCTGCTGGAAAACGCGGCGAAGGAACTGGAGCTCATCACCGGCCAGAAAGTGGCGATCACACGCTCCCGCCGGTCCATCTCCAACTTCAAGCTGCGCGAAAACATGCCCATCGGATGCCGCGTCACGCTGCGGAGGGCCCGCATGTACGAGTTCCTCGACCGGCTCATCAGCGTGGCGCTTCCCCGGGTGCGGGACTTTCGGGGCGTGTCCGACAAGTCGTTCGACGGGCGCGGCAACTACTCGCTCGGCATCAAGGAGCAGATCATCTTCC
>CAYXMK010000086.1:0-9728 GCA_964465905.1 uncultured Ignavibacteriaceae bacterium
GCACTTGTGGGGGAAGTCACCTTTGCTCCTCAGTTTCCGGCCGACTGGAAGGAAGTGAGCGTTGAGAACATCACCGTCGGGAGTGCACGCATCGACCTGAAGTACTCACGGGAACGGGAACGGATTGTCCTCGGCGTGTTCCCCGCACGGGCCGGCGGCTGTGCTCTGAAGTTCACGCCTCACCTGCCGGTTCAGAGTTCGGTCGGGGCTGTGCGCATCAACGGGAGGCAGACCGCCCACGCACAGGTTCCTTCCACGCAAGCGCTCATTCCGTCGGTTGACGTTCCTCTGGATTCGTCGTGTATCGTTGAAATCGACTTTGCACCGGCCGTGGAGCTGCTCCCCCCGGGTCTTCCGGCGAAGACGGGAGACTCCAATCAGGCATTGAAGATCATCCGCACCTCTGTGGAAGGACGACGCATGCGCGTCGTTGTCGAGGGACTGGCGGGAAGCACGTACGAACTGGGCGTTATGAATGCTGATCTGTTGAAATCCGTGGAAGGTGCTCGATTGACGGGATCGGCGCTCGTTATATCCTTTCCGCCGGGACAGCCCGAAGAATTTGTCAGGAAAGAGATGGTGCTGCTGGCGGAGTAGATACGGTCTGTCGGTTGGCGGTGTGGTGTCGGCCTGCCCGCTCCGGGAGACCGACAGACCAGTCCTGCCGTGGGCGGTCAGGAAAATCCTTCCCCGCACTCGCTTCGGGCTCCGAAAGAACGGAGTTGAGATGCGTCAGAAGGTAGTTCCTCAAACCGCAAAGCGCCGCAGTTCACTCGTATCATTGCTCAACGTCTGGGCAACCCCTCACCAATGCGATTGTTCGTGAAACAAGTCGATCCAATGACGCTCCTCCGCCGCCCCGACAAGTGGTACCTCGGCGGCGGCAACCGCCTGCAGTACGCGCCGCGGTTTCCACGATTCACGGAACGTCCGGGTTTCTGGGATGAGGCCTCGTACTACAATTACGATCTTCGACCACTCTTCACGTGGACTCTGGTGGATAACGGCGGGAACGAAATCCCTCTCGCCTGTGTCCGCAGATCATGGGATCCGTCAGCCCTGACGCTCCGGTACAGAACCGACTCGCCCTCGGTCGGTGTCGCGGTCTCGGAGGAGCGATCCGTTCTTCCGAACGACGTCGCGGTTGCAACGATCCGCCTCCGCAATTCCACGCGGAAGCCGCGCATCCTCAACATCGTGGCCTGGTCGGCGCTTGAGCATGCCCCCGATCACCAATCGGCGTGGGTTGAGGAATTCACGCAAGCCCAGGGGAACTTCTCCTTCCTTCGGCATTTCCAACCTCCCGGACGGCCGGATCTTGCCTGCGGCGTGGCGTTCGGAGCGAACCGGCCGGTTCGGTCGTTTGCAGCTTCTCTCAGCGAGGGGATGCTCCCGCCTCCGCAGTGGGAACTGAGTCCGTTCCGGGAATCGTTCCGGCATGGACGACTCCCCGACCGCATCTCCCTGAACGGCGTCGGCCCCGGGGGCGTTCTCTTCCTGGCCATCCATGTCCGCCTGCGGATCAGACCGATGAGCGAAGCGTCGCTCAGCTTCGGCATGGCGCTGGCCCCGTCGGCCGCAGAGGCCAAGCTGAATCTCCACGCCGCTCTCCGCCGGAGAGAACCACTGGAGCTGAGCCGCGTGCAGTGGCGGGATCACTTCGCTTCTGTTCCGGAGTTCTTGTGCAGTGATCCGTTCCTGACGCATGCCTACTGGTACCGCTGGTACGGTCTTCGCCTGAACACGATCTACGGGAACGACGGCAACTACGAGCATCCCGCTGTCTGCGAAGGCATCGGATACTTCCGGGCGCCGATCGCCTACAGCGCGCCCTGCCATATGCTGGAGAACCGCTGGATGCACGAGCCCGAGCTGGCGCGCGGGACTCTTCTGACCTTTCTGCACAACCAGCGGGAGGATGGGAGTTTCCGGGGCTACATCGATCCGTTCCACTACC
Organism: uncultured Ignavibacteriaceae bacterium; assembly: GCA_964465905.1. Lineage (GTDB taxonomy): Bacteria > Bacteroidota > Ignavibacteria > UBA10030 > UBA10030 > CAYXMK01. The sequence goes on from CAYXMK010000086.1 coordinate 1,958, forward strand.
GGGCGTGGAATGTGGCCGGAAAGACCGTGGAGCCGTTCTACCACGCCGCGTGGGGAAGGGCCCTGCGGTCCCTCGATCTGGTACATCCATCACCGGAGTTCAATGAAGGAGCTTATGAGGGACTCCGACGATACGCCGCGTACTTCGACCGGACACGTGACCCGGAAGCAAGCGGATTATTCGATGTCCGGAACCACTACGAGACCGGACAGGAGTACATGAGCCGGTATCTCGCCGTGGATCCGAACGCCGACAGGGAAAACTGGGGTGAAGTCTTCCGTCTGAAGGGGGTGGATGCGACGGTATACATCTATGAACTGAAACGGGAGCTGAGCCGTGCGGCGGAGAAGCTCGGGAGACACGACGAAGCTGAGCTGTGGAACCTGGAAGCGGATCGCATCCGGGAAGCGGTCCGGACGAGAATGTGGGATCCCATTGAGGAAATGTTCTTCGACGTCAATCCGGTCACCGGCGAACGGACAGGGGTGAAGGCGGCGGTGTGCTTCTATCCGTACTTCACCGACATCGTCGACGAATCACATCTCCCGGGACTGAAACGGCATCTCTTCAATCCGAAGGAATTCTGGACTCCGTTCCCCGTCCCCTCGACGAGCGCTGATGACCCGACGTTCAGCGCCGAGCCGATCTGGAAAGGGAAGAGGATGAATTGTCCCTGGAACGGCCGCGTGTGGCCGATGACCAACAGCCATGTCGCTGAGGCGATCGCCGCGTGCGCCGTCCGTTTCAACGATGCTTTTCTGCGGAAGAAGGCGGCCGAGTTCATCACGAAGTACGTCCGCATGATGTTCTTCGACGGCGATCCAGAGCGGCCCAACGCCTTCGAGCACTACAATCCGTTTACGGGAACGCCAAGTCTGTACCGGGGCATTGACGACTACCAGCATTCCTGGATCGTCGATCTGCTGATCAAGTACGTGTGCGGTGTCCGTCCCTCCGAGTCTGCCGTGCTCATCGACCCGTTCCCCTTCGGTCTTGATCATGCCTCCATCAAAAACGTGACCGTCAGAGGGAGGCGCATCGATGTCTCCATCAGGAAGAAGATGTTTGAGATACGACTCGATGGAAAGCACTGTGCCATCGGCACGGTCGGTCGCGGCATCGAGTTGCAAATCTAGGGGGGTGTCGTTCAACGAGCGCTTTCCCATTCGTGGTAAATTCCTTCCATTTCGGTGAACCTGAGGCCTATTCTGCCGCATTCCTACACTGGCAGAAGGGTATCTTGGTGGCCTGATTTTTGCTCAATCCTGACGGATTCGCTGTCCCTCGCAGATCCCCCGCGACCTTTTCTTGAGTAGGGAGATTCCGCCATGTTCAGGAAGACCCTGGGTATCCTGGCTCTTACCGGTTGCTGCTCCGCGCTTGTCTGGGGGCAGGTCGCTCCCTCGGCGTTGCGGAGTTCCGAGACGGAAGCGTGTATCGACTGTCACCGATCCAGCACCCCCGGCATTGTGGCCGATTGGCTGAACAGCCGTCACGCATCCATGACGGCGGCAGCGGCTCTCGGGAAACCGGCCCTTGAACGCCGCGTCTCCGCAGAGAGCGTACCCGACGAGCTTTCCGGAGTCGCAGTTGGATGCTATGAATGTCACGCGCTGAATCCCTCCGCCCATCAGGACAACTTCGAGCACTTCGGATTCCGGATCAACGTCGTCGTCTCCCCGCTCGATTGCCGGGTGTGTCACCCGCTGGAAGTTCGGCAGTTCACCGGCAGCAAGAAAGAGCAGGCCATCGACAACCTCAAGCTGAATCCCGTCTACCACGGACTCGTGAAGACGGCGACTGGCTTGAAAGAGCTCAGAGGCGGAGCCCTGCACCTCTTCGATCCGTCGCCGACGACGGAGAACAAGACCTGCTTCGGCTGTCACGGTACGGCAGTCACGGTTGCCGGCACCAAGACCATCGACACTGAGCTGGGGGAACTTGAAGTTCCCCGCCTCACCAACTGGCCGAACCACGGTGTGGGCCGCAGGAACCCGGACGGCAGTCTTGGCGCGTGCACGGCCTGTCATCCGCGGCACAGTTTCTCTATCGAGATCGCCCGGAAGCCGTACACCTGCGCGCAGTGCCACCTGCATCCCGATCTGCCCGCATGGGAAGTGTACAGCGAGAGCAAGCACGGCAACATCTTCTTCTCGAAGCACGCGTCCATGGAGTGGAATGCCGTACCGTGGACGGTGGGGAAAGACATGACAGCTCCCACCTGCGCAACGTGCCACAACAGTCTGCTGGTGAATGACGAGCAGAAGGTGATCGCGGAGCGGAGTCACGACTTCGGCTCGCGGCTCTGGGTGCGGATCTTCGGACTCATCACCTCACACGCCCAGCCCAGAATCGGTTCAACCTACACCATCCGGAATGCCGATGGTCTTCCCCTTCCGACGACATTCACGGGCATTCCTGCTTCGCCGTACCTCATCGACGAAGAAACTCAGCTCCAGCGCCGGAAGGCGATGACATCTGTTTGTACGGGATGTCACGGCACATCGTTCGCGAAGGACTTCCTTGCTCAGCTCGACACGACGAATGTCGAGACCGACAGGATGGTGCTGGAAGCCACAAAGATCATGCAGAAGGCGTGGGACGGCAAGATGGCCGATCCGAAGAATCCGTTCGATGAACGACTGGAACAGAAGTGGGTGGAACAGTGGCTCTTCTATGCCACCTCCACCCGCTATGGGGCGGCGATGGGCGGTCCCGACTACTCCACCTTCAAGAACGGCTGGTGGTACATGACCAAGACTCTGCAGGAACTGCATGAGACGGTGAACCTGAAGAAGAAATAGAAAGAACCACTTGTCTCCTATCATCTCACCAACACGTTCAAGGAAACCTCTATGAAGATCCTCATCTTCGGTGGAACAGGAAAAATCGGATCGGCAGTGGCATGGGACCTCGCAAAAGAGGATGCCGTGGAGTCGATCGGTCTCGTCGGCCGGCGGCGCAAGGCGCTGGATGACGTCAGGAAGTGGGTGAAGAGCAAGAAGATCGTTGTCCATTCGCTCGACATCACCGACAAGAAGCAGACGCAGAAGATCATGGCGAAGTACGACGTCGGGGTAAATGCGCTTCCCGACCGCCGCACGAGCTACGCCGTGTTCCACGCGGCTGCCGAGGCCGGCTTCAGCACGGTGGATATGCTCGAAGAGTATCACCTCCGTCCGGATGCCTATGAGCTGGAAGGCCTGAAGCTTCCGAAAGGAATGACGTTGAACAAGTATGGCGACTGGCTGCACGAGACCGCGAAGAAGAACGGCGCAACCCTGCTGGATGGCATCGGCTTCGCACCGGGGTTGAGCAATATCACCGTGGGAGAGGCGATCCGGAAGCTGGATGTGACCGAGTCGGCGATTGCCCGGGTGGGGGGAATCCCGTCAAAGGAGGCCGCCAGACGTCATCCCCTTCGATACATGATCACCTGGGCCTTCTGGCACGTGCTGCGGGAGTACATGGTGAAACTCTATGTGCGCAAGGACGGCAAGGTGGTCGAGGTCGATGCGCTGACGGATCGCGAGCGGTTCCGGTTCCAGCAGTTCGGCGTGGACGAGGAACTGACCTGCGCGGTGACGCCGGGCATGCCGAGCTTCATCTACACCCGTCCCCAGCTCAAAGACTTCGCGGAGAAGACCATACGATGGCCGGGCCACTTCGAAGGCGTGGATACGCTGAAGGAGATCGGACTGCTGAACCTCGATCCCGTGATCTTCAACGGAAAGAAAATCGTGCCGCGCGAATTCCTCCTCTCCATGATCGAGCCGCGGCTCCGTCCCAACAAGGGAGAGACCGACGTGTGCGTGATGTACAACACCGTCATCGGCACCAAGAACGGCCGGAAGACGAAGATCGAGTACTTCATGTGGGATGAAGCCGACAAGCAGAACAACATCTCCTCCATGGCCCGCGTCACGGGCTTTCCCTCGGGCATCTCGGCCATGTTGATCGCCTCGGGAGACATCAGCGAGAAGGGCATCGTGGCTCCGGAGGATGCATTCATCGGACCGACGTACGATAAGATGATGCAGGCACTCAAGAAGCGGAACATCAACATCCGGGAAGAGATGCAGACCATCGATTGAGCGGGCACTCATCGGCGCTGCTCCGCAGCCCTGCGAAAGGCCGGTGCTCTATGGAGCGCCGGCCTTTCCTGTCTCTGGATATTGGATATTCCTCCTGCTATTTTGTGGGAAATCCGAGCGGGAAAGCCCTCCATGCTGAAGATAGGATATATCGACAGGGGTGACTCTCGTCGCACCGGGGAGGAGTGGGCGGCATGGGAGTGGCTTTCGCGCGAGGCGACGTTTGAATCATCCCGGCTCAGCTTTGCGGAGATAGCCGCTGAACCGACGATCCTCGAGCGCTTCGATGCGTTCTGGTGTCACTGCGATTCAGACGGTGCGGCACCGCCGGAAATACTCCAGGGAGAAACCCGAACGGCTCTTCTGGCCTCCGTGCGGTCCGGTCGCGGTCTTCTCCTTTCACTCCTCGCCGCTTCATGGGTTGTCGACGTCGGGATCGAGACGGAACGTCCCAATTTCATTCGACGGGGATCGTGGGGGGAAGCATCCTGGGCGGAAGGATATCCCGATATCCGGGGCTTCGGCAGCTTTCAGGGGCATCCGATCTTTGAGGGGTTGGGAGGAGGAGTCTACACGTGGAATCCGGTTCCCGATTCTCCGGTTGCCGGAGCCTTCTATGAAGCTCCCGCTGTGCCGCGCAACGGCCGTGTCGTCGCCGTGGAGCGGCAGTACATCAAACTGAATGAGAACCGGCGGATCGTGTGTGAATACGGTTACGGAACGGGAAAACTCCTCACGATCGGCGCTTTTGTCCATTTCTCGAAGCCCAACGACCGGTTTCGGCTCCACCTCGAACGGTTCCTCAGGAATACGCTCGCGTATCTTGGCGGCGGCGGACTGGAGAGCTCCGGTCCTGTCTCACCGTCCGTACCGGCTTCATGGTGGGATTTCTCCAACCGTTCGGTAGAGCTGGTCACGCGAAGGTCGGCGCCTCTCACGGCAGCAGCTCCGCCTCTCCCTGAGGTGACCAGCGGTCTCAGCATCACCCGTGATCCGTCTGAGGTGCGCAACGATCCCTTCAACGTCGGCGGCCGGCGGCTCCTCATCATGGGAAAGGAACGCACCGGCGTTCAGGAGATCTGGTGTCACCCGTTTCGCCTTCTTCGAAACCTGCGTCTGGCCGTGCAGATCGGCGCTGCCGAACCGAAGTGGCTGGATGAACTCGATCCGCTTCTCACCGTGCGCCCCGAGTCGATTAGCCGGACCTACCTGATCGGTGAGCTTCGTCTTGAGGAGACTATTTTCGCTTCGCACGACAATCCGACCGGCGCTGTTCAGTACTCCCTTCACTCGAATCATCCCTTGCGCTTGCTGGCAACGTGTTCCGTTGATCTGCGGCTCATGTGGCCGTACTCTGAGAAAGCGACGGGATCACTGATCTGTGGATGGGATGACGGCCTTCGCGCAGCCGTGGTGCGCAATCAGTCGGGAAACCTGATCGCTCTCATCGGTGCGTCACGGTTGCCGGATCAACAGCGGATCGGCAGGTATGCTTCCTTTCGGCTTGCCCCCGGCGGGATTCTGACGGAATCGACCGAGTCGGTAGAGGTCGGCGTTGCGATGCTGTTCGACGTCAGTGAGCGCCACACAGAGCTGGTACTCGGGTTCGCCGGCTCTGACAGCGCCGAAGAAGATGCCGTTCACTCCTACAGATCGCTGATGGAGAATCCCGGACGTGAGTACGAACGCCAGGCCGAGCATTTCGCCGGCCTGCTTGCGACGTCGGCCATGGTCTCGACTCCCGATTCGAGCGTCAACGATGGATACCGCTGGGCGTTGGTGGGGACGGATCGGTTTGTCGTGGAAACGCCGAAGCTTGGCACTTCCCTCATGGCGGGCTTCGGGGCGACGGAGCGGGGATGGGACGGCGGTCATGCCGTCAGCGGCCGTCCCGGCTACGCCTGGTACTTCGGCCGGGATGCCATCTGGACGTCCCTGGCGATGCTCGACTACGGCGATTTCAGCAATGTCCGGTCTGTGCTGGAATTCCTGGGCCGGCACCAGGATCTGTCGGGGAAGATCCTCCACGAGCTGACCTCCAGCGGTCATGCACACTATGATGCCGCGGATTCTACACCGCTCTTCATCTTGCTGATGGGGCGGTACCTGCGCGCTAGCGGTGACATAGACTTCGTACGCCGGGAATTTCCGCGTCTGCGGAAGGCGGTGGAGTTCTGCAGCTCAACGGACACGGATGGGGACGGTCTGATCGAAAATACGAACGTTGGTCACGGCTGGGTGGAAGGAGGGAAGCTCTTTCCTGTCCATACAGAGATGTACCTCGCGGCCTGCTGGTGCGCGGCGCTCGACGCCGCATCTCTGGTCGCACGGAGTGTCGATGAGGGAACGCTGGCCGACCGGTGGGACGCGGAAGCCGGGAGGACCCGCGAGATCATCCGGAAGGAATTCTGGAACCCGCAATCGCAGTTCTACAACTTCGGCAAGTTGGCGGACGGAACGTATGTCTCTGAACCGACAGCTCTTCCTGCCGTCGCAGCGTACTTGGGCGTGACGGATCCTGCCAGGGATCTGGTCTTCGTCAAGAAGTTCTCCGACTCAGAGTTCTCGGCGGATTGGGGAGTGCGCATCCTCGGCAGGAGCAGCCCGATGTACAATCCCCGGGGGTACCACACGGGGAGCGTCTGGCCCCTCTTCACAGGATGGGCATCGCTGGCGGAATTTGCCGCGCTCAGGCCCACGCAGGGATTTCTGCATGCCATGAGCAACCTGATGCTCTATCGCCTCTGGGCCGCGGGATTCATCGAGGAGGTGCTCCGTGGGGATCAGCTGACGCCGGCAGGGGTCTGTTCGCATCAGGCCTGGTCTGAAAGTATGGTGCTGCAGCCAGTGCTGGAGGGGATGATGGGACTGCGAGTGGATGCATTGAGCCGGACGGTGACGCTTCGGCCGTATCTCCCGCCGCAGTGGGACACGTTTGAGTTGAACAATATCCGGTGCGGAAAGCATCGCCTCTCGTGGCGCATGGAACACCGTGGAGATTCCGTTGTTGATGCCTTCGAGCAGGCGGGCCCGGAGAAGCTCCGCATCCGATTCCAGCCGCTGTTGCCCTTGGGAACGCGCGTGGTGGAGATCCGGGTGGACACAGAGCTGCGAACTGCCGGCATGCGCGTTGGCAGTCTCGAAGATTCCCCTCTGGTGGAATTCGAAATGGGTGATCGCCGCACCGTAACCATGCGCACTTCCGGGGGAATAGCCCTGGTTCCACCGATGCCGAACCTTACCGTCGATGAAGCATCGCGCGGTATTCGGGTCCTTGAGGAGCAAATCCGGGAGAAGGAATACGTTCTGAGTCTCGAAGGGAAGAGTGGAGAGGAATACCGGCTGCAATTGTTTGACCAAGACAGAAGAGTGACTGCTGTTGAAGGCGCGACGGCGGAGGAGCGGAGAGGAAGCTTGCTCTTCTTCACAGTCGGTGGAGAGAAGGGGAGCGGGGAAGGATACGTTCGGAGAGAAGTCCGATTCCGATTGAGAGAGTGAGGAGCGGCGCGAACGCTGGAACACTGACTGACAGTTGAGAACAGACTCTCCTCCCCTCTGAGGAGAGGATCAAGGTGGGGTTTCGTGAGAGCTGTTGAACGAGGTGAAAGATGAGACCCCCTGTAGAGGCTGTGCAATAAGTTCTTTAACGGCTTAAGGCTCGACAATCGATATGTGGT
>CAYXMK010000087.1:0-2494 GCA_964465905.1 uncultured Ignavibacteriaceae bacterium
CTACACGGTTTTTGGTGAGGTGGACTCGGGGCTGGAGGTCGTCGATGCCCTTCAGATCGGCGATCGCATTCTGCGGATCCGTATCGTGGAATGAAGATTCTGGACCGCTTGACGAGGTGCAGCACGGGCCTCTGTTCGGGAGCATTCTGATGCTACTGCACCGGCTGTTGCCCAACAGGCAGCGCGGCCAGCGTTCCCATGGGATGATACACTTGCAGCCGGAAGGGGATAGTTCGACGACGTACTACTTCGTGCTGTACTCGAGGTACGTGGACTGGTGGGACGGATCCAGAACGGCCAGCTGCGCGTAGACCGACCGATTGGGGTACTGGAGGAAGATCTCGGCGATCTCCATGTACTTGCAGTCGAAGAACGTTCTGACCAAAACGCTCCGGGGGTTCTGGCGGTCACGGAGTTCTGCAATGGAGGTGAGGGCTGACAGGATGTTGTCGAGGGCTCCCTGAGGATTGTCGAACAGGAGATCCATTCCGCTGAAATGATATGTGTGGAAAGCAACGCGGAACGGCTGATTCTTCAAATCCATCAATTCATCCACAAAACCAAATCTGCTGTAGGAACCTGCCTGCTGCTTCCAGGATGAGGCGGTGGAGGAAGCAAGTGCCTGGTTCGCAATGTTGAGCGCCTTCTGAAAGTACGGGGTTCCCGAGAGCTCAACATACGTGTCCAGGTCGAAACCAAGGATGAGATAGGCGTAGAAGTCGAGCACGTCCGCAAAGGGGTCGAACTGGTAGTCGTCGTGATAGAGGGGCCTGTTGGGGACGTACTGGAATTCCCATTTCTCGTCGAGAATCCGGATGAGCGCCGTCTCCCGGCTGGAGCGATCATTGCCGATATAGACGGGGCGGCGGCTCCCGACAAAGACCTGGGCCGTATACTGGTAGTCGGCCGTGCCGGCAAGGAAAATGATGTTGATGGCGCAGTCGATGCGCTCGCCGGCCATGTCTTCATCGGTCCACCGGTGGTCGTTGAGGTACCGCGCAACATCGGTTTCGAACGTGCGGAGATTGTCGCGCAGCGCCGAGGGGATCTTCTCCATGTTGACCGTGATGTGGCAGTTCAGCTCCTGAGAACGGAGAAGGGGGGGAGAGAGGAGTACACACGTGGCAACGGCAATGCACGCGGCTCGGATGTATTTCCTGACATCACAAAGGTTGTTGCGATGCGAACACTCCATACTTCAATATAGCCAAATTCGATCCCGCCGTCAAGAAACAACGTGCGTAGGAAAGATTTGCAGCAAGGCGGTACTTGTGTGGATTGCCAGCGTGCTGTTGACGTGGATCTCCGCAGCACAGCAAGGAGGGTCTGGAACGCGAATGACCGGCATGGGGGGCGCGGGAGTGGCGCTGGAGGAGAATCTGTGGGCGGCTGGCGAGAATCCGGCAGGACTGGCCGGCGTACAGTACGTGGGGATTGCCGCCAGTTTTGTCCCCGCGCAGTACGGTCTCTCCGAGTTCCGGACGATCGCCCTCGCCGGAGTATTGCCGCTGGGAGCTGCTGCGGCAGGAGTCTCCGCAATGACGTTCGGATTCGAGCTGTACCGCGAGCTGAACGTCAGTACGGCCATCGGGGCGGCGGTAACGGAGTGGATCGAAGCCGGACTGACCGTGCGCTTTCAGCATCTGAAGATCCGGGGTTACGGAGAAGCGGGGAGGGTCAGCGCTGCGCTCGGACTGACGGCGCACATGGGGGAAAACGTCAATGTGGGAGCGTGCGTGCGCAATGTCGGTTCCAGTACACTGGGGCGAACCGGAGAACGGCTGCCCGCCATCATGCAGCTGGGAACGACGCTGGAGGCGTCTGAGGAAACGGTGCTGGCTCTGGAGATCGAGAAGCATGTGCTCTATCCGACGGCGGTGAAGTTCGGCGTGGAGCAGAAACTTCTTGGAGCGGTGGCCCTCCGGGGCGGCGCTGCAACCAATCCCGACCGCTATGCTGTGGGCTGTTCGTTTCTTGCCGGGCCGACGGAGTTCGGCTACGCTGGTGTGCACCATGCGTTCCTCGGATGGACGCATCAGGTGGATCTTCAGTTCCGGATTTCCGCCGAGTGACGTCGATGAGGATCGCAAGGAGCTTTCTCGCACTGGCATGTCTGTGGCTGTCGGCTGCCGGCCAATCCGTCAGGGATTCCAGCGAAACCCTCCTGCGCGTCATCGAGAGCATCGTGGGAGACTCGCGGGACGAATGGCGTGCCGCTGAACTCATGGAAGAGCTCGCGCGGCTTGCTGAAGAGCCTCTGGATCTGAACCGTGCCTCGGTTTCGGATCTCATGAATATCCCCGGAATCGATCCCCCTGCGGCGCGGGCTCTCGTGGACCGGGCATTACGGGTCCCTTTTGCATCCATCGAGGAAGCCGGCCAACTCCCGGAAGTGTCCGCAGAAGTCCTGAAGCGGCTTCGGCTCTTCACGTGTGTCGTACCGCCCGCGCCCCTCCGCATGACGACACGCACGATCAGGAGTGAACTGCGCTCC
>CAYXMK010000087.1:2504-9662 GCA_964465905.1 uncultured Ignavibacteriaceae bacterium
TCAGAGGAAGGGCTACCGCGAGGGGCTCTACCGCGGCCCACCATGGAAACTGATGAACCGCCTCGTGGTGCGCTCGGAGCCGGCATCCATCTTCGGTCGCCTGGAGGGAGTGCGCGTTGCGGCAGGAGTGCTGACCGAGAAGGATCCCGGGGAACTCCGAATCGCCGATTTCCGCAGTGCCTACGGAGAGGTCGGGCACACTTCCGGTTCGTGGCATGTCATCTTCGGAGATTTTCGACTCGCCACGGGTGAAGGGCTTGTATTCTCCAACGGCAGGAGATTCGGTGGTTCGTCGGACCCGCTCAGTGCACTGCGGGTTTCCTCCTCGAGTGTATTCCCCTACCGCTCTACTCAGGAGCATTCGTACTTCCGGGGAGCTGTGGTCAGCGCCGGAAGCGACGACGGCACGATTTCCCTGTTCTATTCCCGAAGACGTCTCCATGCGCGGGTGTCCGATGAAGGCGTCCTGACTTCCTTCGACGAAACGGGGCTCTTCCGCACTCCTGACGAGGAGACGCTTCGATTCGCATCCAGTGAGGAGTCGATCGGCGGAATGCTTCGGGGGCGGGTGGCCGAACATCTGACCGTGGGATTGAGCGGATACCGTGCGCGCTTCGGACATGTCCTTGCACCGGATCTTCTCCGCACGTCCGATGGAAAGTCCTTCCATGCACTGGGTCTGGATGCACGGTATGCAGGCGCCCAGGGGACCGTGACGGTCGAGTCCGCAGTCTCGCCGGGGAGCACGTTGGCATTCTCCGGGAGTTCATTTCTCCGGACCGTTCGCTGGCTGCGGTTGGGCGTGGGACTGCGGCACTACCAGCGGGGATTCGCTGCGCTCCACGGGTCGCTGTTTGACGGTGATACGCGCTCGGACGGAGAAACGGGGGTCTATGCAGGAATCCGCATTGATGCACACCAGAGTGTCCGCCTCTGGGGGGCGTTTGACCGCGCGGTCTTCGAGCCGCTTCAGCGCGGATCACCGTTTTCCTCGGTCCGGCGTGCTGCCGCGGTGTCGGTGAGGTGGGGATTCCTTCCTCGGGCAGCGCTGGAACTTCAGTGGAGACAGAGTCAGCGACCGGAACAGGCAGAAGAACTGGATTTCCTTGGTCGCACGGTGGTGAAGGAGGGAATACAGGAGCGTGAATCAGCGCGGATCACCGTCGAGTACGGTTCCAGCCGTGGGTTTCGATGGACCAGCAGGGTGGAAGGGGTCGCACTTTCGGGGCAGGGACCCGGGAACAGCGAGCGCGGAATGCTCGTGTCGCAGCAGCTTGCGGGCCAATGGCTCACGTTCCTTCACTTTGAGTCGCGTGTAACGGTCTTTGACGCGGATTCGTACCACAGCCGACTCGTTGCCTACGAAGGAGATGTGCCCGGTGCATTCTCCAGCACGTTGTTGTACGGCAGGGGGATCCGATGGTATGTGCTGCTGAGAACGAACCTTGAAGCGCAGGTCGGGCTTTCGTTCAAGTACGCCGTGACGAGGAAAGAAGGCGTGCGACGCCTGCACACGGGATTGGATGAGATTGAAGGCGGACTGGAGAATCGGATAGCCCTTCAGGTGGACGTCGCTCTGTGAGGAATGATCAACGAAGATCGAGGTAGGGTCGTCTCCTTTTACCGGTCCCCCTTTTTTTGTACCTTGAAGAGAAGCAACCATGAACCCTCAGAGAGAGAAAACGCGAGTGGTGGTGGCGATGAGCGGCGGAGTCGATTCCTCCGTGACAGCCGCCCTTCTCCTTGAGCAGGGATACGACGTCATTGGTATCACGATGAAGACGTATGATTTCGATCGGGCCGAGGAGAACAACGGAAGTGCCACCAGCTGTTGCGGTCTGGACGCAGTGCACGATGCACGCCTCGTTGCCGCGAAGCTGGGAATTCCACACTACGTCGTGGACTTCCGGGAAGACTTCGGGCGGCGGGTTGTTCAATATTTCGTGAGGGAATACCTCAAGGGCCGAACGCCGAACCCATGCGTGGAGTGCAACCGGGACATCAAGTGGGGATCTCTTCTGAGCAAAGCCGAATCCCTGGGTGCCCAGTTTCTTGCCACGGGTCATTACGCCCGGATTCGCCGGGATCCACGCTCCGGTCGGTATGCTGTCCTCAAAGGCGTTGACGAAGCCAAGGATCAATCGTATGCGCTCTGGGGTCTGACCCAGGAGGCGCTGAGCAGAACCATGTTTCCTCTGGGGGCGCACACGAAGGCCGACGTTCGCGCGCTGGCCGCCCAGTACGGGTTGCGGAACGCGCAGAAGGACGAGAGCTATGAAATCTGTTTTGTTGCCAACAACAACTACGAGCAGTTCCTGAGAGAACAGGTTCCGGAAGTCAATGAAACGATCAAAGAGGGCTCGATCGTGCTGGAGGACCGCGTCGTGGGTGTTCATCGGGGATATCCCTTCTACACTATTGGCCAACGGCGAGGGATCGGTGCCCACGGTCGGAAGATGTACGTCACGGAGATCCTTCCTGATGCAAACATCGTGAAGATCGGCCCCGAAGGCACGCTGCTCGGGACCGGTCTCACTGCCTCGCGACTCAACTGGGTAGGAGTTGACGGCCTCCGGGAGCCCGAAGAAGTCATGGTGAAGGTGCGCTACAAAGACGACCCTTCGCCGGCAGTCGCCGTCCTCACGAGGGAAGACCGCCTCGAAGTGTCGTTCCGGCACCCGAAGAGGGCGATCACGCCCGGCCAATCCGTTGTTCTCTACCAGGGCGACATGCTGATGGGGGGCGGGGTGATCGACGAGGCGGTGAAGTGAGTTTGGGGGGAGAGCGACGCCGATGCGGGCGGGGTTTCCGGCGGGTTGAACCTTTTGAGCCCGTCGGGCGTCTAACGAATGCTGACGAACCTGCGGAGCGTGATTGGTGAGGAACAGCCCACGGATCGAACGACGGAGTTTTCGATGAAGAGATTCGCGTACTACGGCGGAGGCGGAATTTTCGTTGCCGCAATCCTTGTGTATGTGCTCTTCTTCTGGTCCAGAACCGAGGCGGATCAGAAGGGGGGAGCGGAAGTGCAAAGGGTGGTCACGGTCGTCCGGGGCAACCTGAATCTCACGGTCTCCGCGGACGGAGTCATCCAGCCCATCAATCGTGTCGAAATCAAGTCGAAGGCAAGCGGCCAGATTGAAAAGCTGAACTTCGAAGAGGGACAGTATGTCGAGAAGGGACAGCTTCTGCTGGAGCTGGATCAGCGCACGGCGAAGAACGACTACGACCAAAGCAAAGCTGATCTGGAACTGCAGGAGGCCAATGTCGCGCAGGCGGAGAACAACTACCGGCGCGCCCTGGAGCTCTTTGAGAAGCAGATGATCTCGGAGCAGGAGCGGGATCAGGCAAATGTCGATCTCGTGCGGGCAAAGTCTCAGCTGATCAAAGCCAGAGCGGCGCTCTCCTCGGCGGACGAGCGACTGCGAGACACGCGGATCGTTGCGCCGGTCTCCGGCATCATCCTGACGAAGAACGTCGAACTGGGACAGATCATTTCCTCGGGGGTCTCCAACGTCGGCGGCGGGACGTTGATCGCAACGATTGCCGACATGGACGTCGTGCATGTGGAAACGAACGTCGACGAAGTGGATATCGGGCGTGTGCAGGTGGGGCAGCAGGCAAAGGTGACGGCGGATGCTCACCCGGACGACGTGTTCAGGGGAGAGGTCATCCGGATTTCTCCGCTTGGCAAGACCCAGCAGAACATCACGACGTTCAATGTCATCGTCAGGGTTGTGAATGTGGGGGGCAAACTGAAGGCGGGCATGAGTGCCTCGGTCGAGCTCGAAGTGCTGAGCAGGCCGGGGGTCCTGATGGTCGCCAACGACGCCCTCAAGGACCCGCAGAGTGCCGAGGGGCAGGCCATGCTCGCACTCTCCTCGGACAGCTCCCTGATCCTGCGTGCGCAGGGTCAGGATTCCGCATCTGTGGGGGGACCAGGACCGGGCTCAGCGCCATGGCGGGAGCGGATGCAGTCGATGTCGGAAGAGGAACGGCAGAAATTTCGAGAACAGATGCGACAACGGTTCCAGAACATGAGTCCGGAAGAGCGGCAGCGGGCATTGGCAGAACGGGGGGCGAGGGCAGGCACATCGTCCTCCGTAGGGCCGCGCACAGGTGGCGAGGGTGGCATGGTCATGATGTTCAACATGCCGGGAGAGCCGGCTCCCCGACAGCGCAAGCAGGCGCAGGTGGGGGTTAATGATCGTCCGAAGTTGCGTGTTGTGATGGTCAAACGTGAGAAGGGATTTGTTCCCGAGGTGGTGAAAGTGGGAGCGAGCAACTTCGACTTCACGGAAGTGATGGAAGGATTGAAGGAGGGGGATGAAGTCCTTGTAAGCCAGGTCTCGAGGGCCAAGCTTGCGAGTCAGGAATTCACGGACCGGATGCGCAGTAGGAGCGTGCTGGGGGGCGGCGGGGCCGGGGCCGGCATCCGACGATAAGGGACGTCCGATGAACTTCAAAGAAAGCATCCTCACTGCTCTCGGAGCCCTGGTTGCCAACAAGCTGCGCGCCTTGCTGACAATGCTCGGCGTTATCATCGGTGTGGCGGCAGTGATCACGATGATTGCGATCGGCGAAGGTGCGGAACGGAGCGTGATGGAACGGATCCAGTCCCTCGGATCGAATCTGCTCTTCATCAGCCCGGGTGCCCAGCGGGGCGGCGGCACGGTCGTGGTGCAGTTCGGCAGCAGCCAGCGGCTTACACGCCGTGATGCGGAGGAGATCGAGAAGCAGGTGCCGGAAGCGGAAGCGGTGGTACCGGAATTCGGCCGGAGTGCGCAGGTGAAGTATGAGAACCGCAACTGGAATACGCGCATTGTCGGTACTGTGCCTGAATACGAGACAGCTCGTAATTTCGCTGCCAGCTCGGGACGCTACTTCAATCACTCCGAAGAACGATCGAATGCCAAGGTGTGCGTGCTGGGATCCATGGTCGCGCAGAATCTCTTCGGCGAGGCTGATCCCGTCGGGAGGACGATCCGCATTGCGGGCCAGTCGTTTACCGTGCTCGGTGTCCTGGAGACAAAGGGTCAGAGCGGTTGGCAGAACCCTGACGACCAGATCATCGTCCCCCTCTCAACCGCCCAGCGGAGGATCTTCGGGGTGGACTTCCTTTCGACGATCACCGTCAAGGTCGTGAGTGACCTCCTGATGGACCAGGCCATGGTGGATATCGAGACCGTGCTCCGGCGGGAACACCGGCTCCGCTCGGATCAGGACAATGATTTCGTCATCCGGAACCAGGCGGATATTCTCTCGACCTTTCAAGAGACCCAGCAGACGTTTACGTTCCTGCTGGCGGGCATCGCGGCGGTGTCGCTCCTCGTGGGCGGCATCGGGATCATGAACATCATGATTGTGTCCGTGACGGAGCGGACAAGAGAGATAGGGATACGGAAAGCGATCGGCGCGCGAAAGCGGGATATCCTCTGGCAGTTTCTGATTGAGTCCGTTGCCCTGAGTGTGAGCGGAGGGCTCATCGGTATCGGTGTGGGCGTTCTCGCCGCACGCCTCCTGACCGCCTATGGCAATCTGCAGTCCGTTGTTTCTCCCCAGGCTGTGATCGTCAGCTTTCTGTTTGCATCCCTCGTCGGCATCTTCTTCGGTCTCTACCCGGCGCGCCGTGCCGCGAACGCTGATGTCATCGACGCGCTGCGGTACGAATAGCAGAGAGCGTTGTTCGTTCCGACACCCCTGTTGTTCCCTTCCTGCGCAGAAGTCGAAAAAGTCTTCCTGTGCTCGTGCCGGCGCACGAGCGGAGCACGAACCGGACAAGCTTCTGCCCGTCAAGCAATTCGACGCTTTTGCTCAAGTGTCGATTGATTTTGTGGGCGCAATAGCTTATATTGCAAAATCTTAGTCCAACGTCAGCGAAGGTGCAATGCAGTTTCGGACAATCATCCTGGGTCTCTCCGTAACGCTTCTGAGCTGTTCCTCAACAACCGTCAGGAACTCCGGCTCAACCGGGGCAGCGGGTGTCGCGGCTGGTTCTGCCAGCGACACGACAGTCAGGCTCTCCGATGAGGGAAGAACGATCCGGTCGAACGAACCGGGGATCCAGACGCTCCCGGCCGACACGGATCCTCCCGTAGGCCAATCCTCCGATACGCTCGCTGTGGCTGATTCCACGGTGAACGGTGACGACACGCAGCTTATCAGTCAACTCCTGGAAGAGGCGCGGCAGCATTATCTTGCAGCGCAGGCCGCGGGGGAGGCGGGGGATTCGCTTCGATCAGAGCAGGAATTCGAATTTGCCATAGCCATTCTGAACGAACTCAGCGATTTCCCCGGCATCGAAGCCAATGCAGATTTCACCGACCTCAGCAGGAGCGTGGTCGAGGATTACGAGAAATACATCGCCGTGATCGACAATCTCGGTCCCGACGCCTCCGTCTTCGCGCTGCGGGAGAAGTTGAGTCTGGTGGTCGAACAGCAGGACACGCTGGCGACGCCTCTCCCGTCGCCGGATACGCTCCGTACGCAGGTGCCGTTGCCGTACAACGAATACGTGGAGCGGAACATCTCCTACTTTATCGGCCAGGGAAGGGTGTACTTCGAGCGGTGGCTGCATCTGTCCGGCAAGTACTTCCCCATGATGCGCCGGATCTTCACGGAAGAGGGTGTACCCGAGGAACTAGTGTATCTGTCGATGATTGAAAGCGGATTGCGGACGGATGCTCGGTCGTGGGTCCGGGCAACCGGCCTGTGGCAGTTCATGAAGGGTACCGGCCATCTCTACGGTCTCCGCGTCAACTGGTGGTTCGACGAACGGCGCGACTTCGAGAAGTCGACGCGCGCCGCAGCCAGGCACCTCAAAGACCTGTTTGCGGAATTCGGCGACTGGCATCTTAGCCTTGCGGCTTACAATTCCGGTGCGGGACGCGTGTTCCGGGCCATCCGTCGCAGCGGGTCGACGGATTTTTGGGAACTGCGGCGACATCTTCCCCGCCAGACCCGCAACTATGTCCCTCAGTTCATTGCCGTCGTCCGAATGGCCATGGATCCGGAGAAGTACGGCTTTGGGGGAATCGAACGTGCTGATTCGCTGGCCTATGAATATGTGACGATCGATGATTGCGTCAGTCTGGAGCTGCTCGGCAACTGTGCCGACACCACCGCTGCGCACCTGCGGGAACTGAACCCGGAGCTCCT
>CAYXMK010000088.1:0-9625 GCA_964465905.1 uncultured Ignavibacteriaceae bacterium
CTCCGGATAGATATTCTCGCCGCTCGGGCCGAGGATCATGTTCTTGAGCCGCCCCTTGATGTAGAGATAGCCGTCGCTGTCGAACACGCCCAGATCCCCTGTTTTGAACCAGCCGTCCTCCGTGAAGGCCTCACGGGTCCGTTCCTCATCGCGGAAGTAACCCTTCATGATGTGTATGCCGCGTGCCTGCACTTCACCCACACCGGTCACCGGATCCGGATCAGCGATGCGAATCTCCGCGCCCGGTGCAACGGGACCTGTGGCCCTGAACCGCGTTGTCGTCGGGCCACAACCGGCAATCAGCGGCGAGGTCTCTGTGAGCCCATAGCCGATGGCATACGGGAACTTCGCATCCCGGAGAAACTGCTCGACATCTGAAGACACTGCAGCCCCACCGATGCCGAAGAACTTGAGCCTTCCTCCAAACAGCGCGAGAAGCTTCTTTCCGGCCATCCGGTGAATCTTCCGACGAAGGGCCGGAAAGCTCGAGAGCTTCCGGAGCAGCCAGCGCTCCTGGATCTTGGGGAGGATGCGCGTCTTGTAGATCTTCTCGATGATCAGCGGCACCGTCAGGATGATGCTGGGCCGAATACGCTCGAGCGCCGGCAGAAGTACGGCAGCCGTGGGAGGCTTCCGGAGGTAGTAGATCGACGCGCCTTCCAGTATCGGGAGAACCAGTCCCAGCGTGCATTCGTACACATGCGCGAGAGGAAGGATCGAGAGCGTTCGGTCCTCGGGGCTCAACGGCTGGATGATCGCTCCCGCCGAGGCGTTGCACGCGATGTTGCGATGGGAGAGCATGACCCCCTTGGAGTGGCCGGTGGTGCCGGATGTGTAGATGATGGCAGCCGTGTCGTCGGGCTTTACGTCGGTCGGAAGAAGTCCTACGAGGCGGAGCGCAATGTTCCGGATGCGACGCAGTTCCCGGCTTCCTTCAGCAATCAAGCGGCGAATCACGGCCTTCGTGAGATCTGTATCAATAACGGAAAAGGTATCGAGCAGAGAGACGAAGGCGAATGATGTGAAGTCCAGATCCTCCACCTTGTGGTAGTAACGCTCCGATACAAAGAGCGCACGCGCCTCAGAATGCCGGAGGATGTGATGGATCTCCGACGTGTGGAACTCCGGCAGGATCGGAACGGCAACGGATCCGATGGTCGTGACGGCAAAATAGGCGATCGCCCACTGTGGACTGTTCTCTCCGAGAATCGCCACGCGGTCTCCGTGGCGGATCCCCTGGTCCTGCAGGAAGGTGCTCAGTTCGTCGACCTGCCGCTTGAGTTCGCCGTAGCTGATATCTTCCTCCCCCACAAATCCCAGCGCGCGCTCCCCGGCAAACCGGCTACAACTGTTCTCCAGAAGCTTCTGGAGCGTGAGTGTCCGATCAATCGTGGTGATCATCGTGATTGGTGTCCCCGCGGAATGCACGTTCGATGTATGGTACACAGAAAACTCGAGAGTTCAAACGCGGATACCGACACGTGCTGCTCCAGGCAGCACATCCAGCATGGTGCCGCGACGAACCACAGAGGCCCTACAGAATGAGTCCAAGCAGCAGGCCGATGACCAGGGTCAGCGAAAAGCCCAGATGAAGCTGCACATTGAGGGCAGCAGCCGGCTTCAGACGATCGGGATCGCCATGATGTGCGAAAACCAGGCGAGTCAGGCGCGGCAGGATCAGGAGGTAGGGGAGCACAACCAGGAGAACCCCCCAGCCGATCAACGGACTGACGATCGGAGCCGCCGCAACGCTGATGACCAGCAAAATGTGAATCAGGACAAAGCCGTACCGAGCGGCAGACGTTCCAATGCGCGCGACCATTCCGCGCTTCCCTCCTGCGATGTCCGCAGGCAGGTCTATCAGCTGTCCCATCCACAGAATCGAGAGCGTGCTGAGACCGGTGGGTGGCATCAAGGCAAGCACGGCGGGATGGAATCCCACTCCCTGACTCACGGCGCCGACGAGCACGGCCATCGGCCCGAATGCAAACCAGACGGAGAGTTCGCCGAGCCCCCGGTAGGCGAGCTTGATCGGTGCGGCGGTGTAGAACTTTGCGAAGAACGCCGACAGCAGATACAAGCCGACGAGAATGGGGCGCAGGGGCGGAGGCGCTGCAATCCAGAGTCCCACGGTTGCCACAAAGGCGATGACGAGCGCGACGCGCGCAAGCATATACATCCTCGGCATCAGCTCGGGCTGCCGCACGAGGATGCCGCTGCCCCCGCTGAATTCATTCCGGTGCGCATTGACCCAGTCCGTTCCCTGTTTGGTGTCGTAGATATCATTGTAGACATTCGTGGCGGCATGAAGGCCGAGCCCCATCGCCAGCACGAGCACGAAGCCGATCCAGGAGAAGGACCCGGTCACCGCCACCGCTGCCAGCGTGCCAACCGCCAGCGGTGCAAGGATAGAGGAAAAGAACGGCGCTCGCAGCATCTGTATGATGGAGGGAACGGCGCGAAACTCTGTCGACATGATTGCTCCCATCAGTGCGTGGAAATAGAGGACTATGGAGTAGAACGCAAAATGAGATCGAGAGGTTCGCGGAACGTCGGACCATCGGATCCTGCCGGCCCGGGGCAAGGCAACTCCCCGTGAACCATGCGAAGGATTGCTGAAAAAAGCGTATCTTGGAGGTTGTCGGCCATAGCTCGGAACCTCCAGAACCATTGGTGCTCTTATGGGTCGGATCTTCGAAAAGCGCAAATACAAGATGTTTGCCCGCTTCGCACGGATGTCCAAGGCATTCAACCGCATCGGGCGGGAGATCGAGATAGCTGTGAAAGCAGGCGGGGCAGATCCCAGAGGGAACCCGCGCCTTCGGATCGCCATTCAGAACGCCAAGAGCGTCAACATGCCCAAGGATCGCGTCGAGGCGGCCATCAAGCGGGCCTCCCAGAAAGACACCTCGGGTTACCAGGAAGTGGTGTATGAAGGATACGCTCCCCATGGCATTGCCGTCATCGTGGAATGCGCAACGGACAATCCAACAAGAACAGTGTCCAATGTCCGTCACATCTTCACCCACGGCGGCGGCTCTCTCGCTGCCTCGGGATCCATTTCCTTCCTGTTCGAGAAGAAGGGATTGTTCAAGATTCCGGCTGCACAGATCTCCAACCTTGACGACTTCGAACTCGAGATGATCGATCACGGCCTGGACGAACTCGTGCATGAGGGCAACGAGCTGTTTCTCTACACTTCGTTCCAGGACTTCGGGCGTATGCAGAAAGCGCTGGAGGAGCGGGGCACCGAGGTCACGAGCACCGAGATCCAGTTCATTCCGACGACAACGAAAGAGCTTCCGGAGGATCAGGCAAAGGAAGTGCAAGCTCTCCTCGACCAGCTGGAAGAAGACGACGACGTCCAGTCGGTCTTCCACACGATGCAGTAGGATCCTCCCCCCCCCTACCCGTCCATCCGCGGCGGACCTTCACAACAGATCCGGATGGCATCATCGGGACTGCGTCGGCACGGGAATGCGATTATGGTCTGTCGGCTGGGGCGGAACGAGAGAAGAGAGGCAGGCGGTGTTGAAGAACTACGCTCCCTCACAGGGCCTGCGCCCTGCTCAGGGGACCTGCCGCCGGAGGCGGTCCCATTCCTTCACCCATTCCCACCGGGGAAGCAGAAACGGCGCGGCGTTGATCCTTCCCCCGAACCCGATGATGCGTCGGGTGAACATGTTCACGTCGCTCACGTCGAGGGCATCGATCCGTTCATAGTAGATCTCGACATCCTGCGCAAGGGCTTCCCTCGCAATGATCTGGTTCAGGACCGTCTGCCTCCTGGCTGACCGGAGGCGATCTGCTTCCCGCGCGAGGAGCGAATCGATCTTCGCCGAGTCCGCCACAAACCGGCGCCCCAGCAACTGGAGAATGGCAAACCCCTCCGTGAGACGGACCGGCCCGCGGATCTCTCCGACCTTCAGTCGCATGGCATTCGCGAAGTGCTCCGGCCGATCGCCTGCCGTAACCCAGCCGGATGCGCCCCCCGAGGATTTCCACTCCATGCGCAGGGTATGCTCTCGTGCCAGGGAATCCATCGGCGCCCCTTCCCCAATGCGCCTGAGGAGGTTGGCGGCATCGGTCGAATCCGGCCGCAGGATTTCTCTGACGTTCACGACGCACACGCGCTCGATGAAGGGAGCGTTGTTCCTCCAGAGGCTGTAGGTGACGTCGCCCTGGTCCACAGAAACGGTCTCGGCAACAGCATACTCCACGTAACGCGATTCCCACGAGCTCGACCACGTCCGAAGATCTCGCTGCACCTCGGGACTGTTGTCGTATCCCTTGTTGAGTCCCTCCCGCGCGATGATCTCCGCTTCCGTCAAGGCCCTTACCATTTCGAACAGAGAGGCCGCAAGACGCGTGATCTCAAACGACGGAAAGGCAAAATCGTAGTAGAGCAATCCTTCCAGGAATTCCCCCAGTCGCAGCTCGCCGAAGGTTCCCCGCACCAGCGGCGCCTGCAGCTCCCCGCGGAAGTCCTGCATGAGCTGATAGAGATCGCCCGGGAGGTAGCGGTAGCCGCGGGGAATCTGTCGGGCAAGCGTGTCTTCGGCAACGATCGCCTGAAACCGACGAACCAGTCTGGGGAAGAGAGACGTATCGACATTCATGGTGTGCCCGCCGAGGACCCGGTCAACGAGGCGCTGCTGGAGCTCTGACTCTCTCCTGTCTCGTAAGAGAGTTCGCGCAGCTTCGCGCCGATCCGCCAGGGGAAGCCCGGTAGCAGCGGGGCCCGGCTCTTCACCCAGGAGAACGACAAGCACCAAGCCGAAGAACGCAGATCGGACGGGGGACGAAATGGTCAGCGGCCGGTCAAGGGCATATGCCGCCTCCTCCAGAGCGGGATCGGCGGAGCCGAACGACACGTAGACAGTGTCGCAGCGATACCCCCTTCCTGCGATCAATGACTCCGCATCCGCCTCGCTGCGGATCGAGGCCTGCCACTCACGCGCAAAGCGTTCGGCCTCCTTTTCATCGTTCTGCGCGAACAGAAGCAACTTCCGCCTCGCGGCGAAGCGTCGTAAGGCCTCATCGACCTCCTGCTCTGAGATCTCAACCTGATCCCGGATTTCTCTCCTGAAGAGCTCGTCCCGCACGAGCATCTTCATCAGGACCGACCGCATCATCTCAAGCCGCCACTCCTCTCCCCTCCACCGATCTCCGGCCCGGAGCGCGAGCAGGCGTTCCCCGACCAGGGATTCCACGGCTTTGCGCTTGATAGAGGCAAAGTCTTTTTCTCGAGTCTTCTGTTCGAACGGCATCAGTTCGATCCGTTCCTGGAGATCTCTTCCGGTGATCACACTCCGGCCAACCCGGGCAAGCGTGTCGGACGCCATCCCGTGCTCGATCGCCTGGCCTCGAGCCACCAGGACGATGGCAGGCAGAAGAATGAGGAGTGCAGCCGGATGTCTCATGGAGGGTTAGTAGGAAAGGATCACCTCTGCCGGAAGCGTGTTGATCACAAGGAATCCTCCCGAGGGGAGCACCTGCTTCCCGTTGACGGATGCCGACCGGAGTGTTCCATCGACGAGATCCACCGGAACGAGCAGTGGATGCCGGTGGGCATTGATCGTTCCGGCGACGGACAGCAGTACCCTCCGACTTCCGCTCATTGACGCGGAATACGTGAGAGTGCCGAAGTGCGTGGGGAGTGCCCTGACTTCGACTCCGCCCTCGATCCAGGCCGGCTTCAGTCCCGCACCGATCACGACAGCGCCCAGGTCATCCCGCTCGAAGGCGAACATCGCCCGGACGGCGTTGACGAAATCCGACCCGACCCATGTGTGGGGCATGTCGCCGATGAACTTCGGGGCGCGTGCATCCGACCAAACAACCTCTGCCCACTGATTCCACGGGGACGGATGCTGGTGCCGGAGGAACCAATCGACGAGATCGTGCGCCCGATGCTTCTGTCCGAGGTACACGTACGTGCCGATGTTGCGCACTTCGTACGGGGTGAAGGCCTCCCAGGGAATCACCCCCGAGGCCCTCCGGAGAAACCACTCATAGTACTTGTCGAACGTACGATGCAGCGCATCCTGGAGTCCCTGTTCGAATTCCCCCGCTGGGAACAGCATCACTGAGGTCGACGTGGGATCGAAGTCCCCCAATTCCACACATCCCGGGATATGATCGATGGACCGCAGCCCTCTGCTGAGCTGAATGGAGGCATACAGGTCCTGACGGAACGCTTGGACCAAGCTGTCGTACCGGACCGCGGCGGCGGCCTCACCGAGCACACGAGCTGCAGCGGCGGCATCTTTGAATCCCTTGAGCGCAAAGAAGTTGTCCCAATGGGAGTGCATCGGCTTTGCCGAATACCCCTCATGGCTGATGGACTCCGTCAGCAGTCCGTAGTAGGCTCTCCGTTCTTCGTCACCGGGATCGGCGTACTCCGCCGTCATCCGCTCAGCCCGAAGCCGCTGAATGGTATTCACTGCCCCGACAATGTTGTTCCAGCGGGACCGGAGGAAGAGCGTATCGTTCGTGAAGCGAAAGTACTCCATACAGCCGAAGATGAGCTGACCGTGGCTGTCGTGCTCCGGCACGGGATCGGGCCCCCGCCGATCCACAACGCACGGCACGGCGCCGTTGTCATACTGATGTGATGCATACCAGTCGAGGAAGTCACGCACCTCATCCCGGATCCCAAACTTCAGCAGGGCGCTCGACGTCATGGATCCATCGCGTATCCAGGAGCGTTCGTAGGAACGGGAACCCGGCTGGATACCGCGGCCGTCTTGATTGATCAGCACGTACGCGAGCGTGGAACGCACGATGTCGAAGAGTCGTTGCACCTCGGCCGGGCCGCGCAGGGCGACGGCATTGAGCTTCCGTTCCCACCCGGAAACCACCTCGCGATGAGCTGAGACAAAAGATTCCGGCGTGGGAGGAGATGTCTGCCACCGGTCCGCCGGAGGCACCAGCGGAATACCAGCGATCACGACAAGGGAATCCCCGGGTTCCAAGGCGTATGGGTATTGAACCGCCCCCGACGCCATGCCGAAAGGATCAGCGACGGCGCGAGTGCCCGGGAGGCGGCCGGAGGCAATGTGGTAGACGATCTCCCGTGCATCCATCTGCGTCGCCCCTGCGGCAGAAGGTGTTCGGGAAAGCACCACGGGAGTGCCGTCGACAACGATGCGGTTTTCGTCCATGCGGATGGAATCAACACGAGCGACACCTCCCTCTGTGTTCAGCCACTGGTACGAAGGATTGACCTGGAAGGGACGCACCGCCAGATAGAACGATCCGCTTTGACTCCCCGCTGAACTGTTGACCAGGACGTACCGAACCAGCAGGCTGCTGCAGCCCGCCTCGCCGACAGCCAGAGGAGTAATCGTGAGAACATAATCGCGATACGCTCGCCGCACGGTCGGCACGGGAAGGTAGCCGAGGGCGAGCGAGTGATCTATTGCCGCATTGGACCACGTAAGCATCTCCCTGTCGGAGGTTCGCAGGAACGGCTCCAGAGAGAAGCGCTGCCTGTCGATTTCGAGCGCCCCGTCTTCACTGAAGAGTCCTTCCTTCGTGTCTTCAGGAACGCCGACAACGGTCCAGAACGTTCCTTCCTTCCGAACGTACCGGGGGAAGAAACCGTGCGGCGCGCCGGCTGCCAGCAGTTCGACGAACGCGTTGCGGGTGGCAAGGCTCTCGGCCGGTACCGGAGAGAGCTCATGGATCCGAAAGGGGATAGCTGACCCGTTGCGCAGCAACGCGATTCTCAGGAAACGGGCTTCCGCCTCTGGAATGTACACGAGGGCGTCTCCCCCTGCCGCGCTTCGGAGGGAATACAGTCGTTCATACTGCGACCCATCCCGCGATGCCATCACGTCACCGTCGATGTCGGTCAGCGCCGTATCCCAGGAAATGCGAAGGCCGCCGAACTCCCGGACATAGCCGTAGTCCACTTCGATCCACTCGTTCACAGCACCCAGGCTGGCCCAACTCTGCGCGCGCCCCGGCAGGACATTCTCCGGCTGCTCCTGACGCCGCGAGGAGGAGGCCTTCACCGTGGGCTTCGGGGGAAGCGCCGGAGGCGGCTCAACAGCCTCAATCCTGAGATCATCAATCCACACGCTCCCCTGTCCCCCCCGGCCTGCCGTCACCACGAATTCGATTCGGCGTAGCCGTCCGGGATGAGCGGAAGGTCGCGGACCCCACGCAAAGGCGAAATGGCGCCTCTTGAGCGTGATCTCTTTCCATTCTACAGGATAGGAGAAGTCCTTTGTATTGACCCACCAGATGTTCTCGCCCGACGAGTCGTCACTAATCTTCACCTCGAAGTTATTGACGGGCACCTGCGCCTTCATCATGAACCGGAGCCGGTAGTCTGCCGGAAGCGGAAGATCGAAATACCGGAAGATTCCCCCATATCCCGATCCCTTTGCAAATTCGATGTCGAAACGCAGACCGTCCGCCGTCGAGCCGATGTCGGAACAGCGGGAAACCCGGACACCCGCTGATTGGAAGGACTGCCAGGGCGATACGTCGGAAAACGGGTCGAGCATCTGCTCCTGGCCCCAGACGGCAGAGCATACCAGTGTCAAGATGGCGGGGAGGGTGGTTTTCATGGCAAGCGATGCAGTCGGTTGAACGGGAACGCGCTTGACGCCGCGGAACGGATCAATGGGATCCATCCTGCGCTGATGACCGGGGCGATGACCATTCTACTCTTTTACCCCTCCTACCATGATCCCGCGCACGTAGTGCCGCTGGAAGGACAGGAAGAGCAGCACGACGGGAAGAATCGTCACGACAGATCCTGCCATCATGAGCTCCAGATCCTGCACGTGTTCGCCCATGAGGTTCGCAAGGGCAACGGGGAGTGTGTAGCGCGCATCATCCGTCATGATGATGAGGGGCCACATGAAGTCGTTCCACGTTCCCATGAACGTGAAGAGCGCCAGCGTGAAGAGGATAGGACGGCACAGTGGAAGGACCACCGTTCGATAGATCTTGAACTCGCCCGCCCCATCCATGCGCGCTGCCTCGAGGAAACTCTCCGGGATGGAGAGTGCGAACTGTCGGATCAGGAAGATCCCGAAAATGCTGGCAATCCCCGGCACGACGGCCCCGGCATAGGTATTCACCAGTCCCACCGTCTTGAGCATCAGGAACAGCGGCAGCATCGTGATCTGGGCCGGGACCACCAGTCCGCTGAGCAGCAGCCGGAAGAGACGATCCCGCCCCGGGAACCGGTACTTGGCGAACGCATATCCGGCCATCGAATTCACGAAGAGCGATACCAACGTCACGGCGGAGGCGATCACGAAACTGTTGAAGAAGTAGGTGCCGACGTTCAGCCTCTCCGTAAGGGCGGCGTAGTGCTCCAGCGTGGGGGCATGCGGAATGACATGGATCGGCAGCGTGCTGGCTTCCCCCGGGGCCATGAATGAAGCGGAGATCATCCACACCGTCGGCGTCAGTGTGACGACGGCGAGGAGTCCCAGTGCGCCGTTGAGCGCAACAGCGCTGCTCCTGATCTTCATACGTGCACCTTCCTGCGCAGCAGCATCTGCAGCAGCGTGGCTCCGATGATGATGACGAAGAGCACGAATGCGATGGCGGCGGCAAATCCCATGTTCCACCAGCGGAATCCCTGCTCGTACATGAG
>CAYXMK010000089.1:0-9551 GCA_964465905.1 uncultured Ignavibacteriaceae bacterium
TGCGCCCGCCGTGCCCCCGCCCACAATGAGGAGGTCGACTTCCCGTACGACCGGCAGTCGATCGGATGTGATACGCTCAGAATCCATTGGCTCCGACCGGTGAGATGTTGGTGCGATGACTCTGTCTGATCGGAATGGGGTCAGGGAAGGGCGGAAGAACGCGGGACACCATCATGGCAATCGGGCCGTGAGGGAGAGGCGTACATCCAGCAGCTGGAAGCCGCTCACGTTCTCAAGATCCAGCGCCAGGGCCGGCCACAGTTCCCCCACGATGAGGCGATAGCCCGCTCCAGCGCCCGCGTGCAGAGGCCCCACGAGGGCCACGTCGATGTCGACGCCGGCATGAAAACCGCCGCTCCAATCCACCTGCGTAACCTCTGGTACTTTCAGATCTGCCGCAAGCTGGAGGTCACCGACCCCCGTCGTATCAATGAAGAGGGAATCGTAGTATGCGCCACGCTTGCTGAACCAACGGTAGATGCCGAAGCCGAGATCGAGGCGGGCTTCCACGGGATCCGCCTTCACCAGACCGAACAGCGCATGGACCGACGCTCCTGCCATCTCGAGTTTCATGTCCAAGCCGGGAAGAGGAAACTCGACATCCCGAAATCCTCTCTTCGTTTCGATTCTTCGCCGGATCTTCAGCCGGCTCTCATTGGGGTTGTCAAAGCGCAGATACTCGAGATCTACGCGCCACGCCGGCCCGTGCACCTGAGGCAATTCAGCCGCGAGTCTGCCTCCCATCTCGGGCCTGAACCGCACACCCAGATTCTCCAGCGGCACAACGTATGATCCCGACACGCCGAGTTTCGGTCCCGCATCCTGCGCCGGCACCGCCAGGGGCAGCAGCAGCGACATTGCGGCAACGAGCCAGATGATGTGAGTTCCCCGGTTCATGCTCAGTAGAGGATGTTCAGTCCGAGGCGGACCCCGGCTGCCGACCGGAACGCCATGTGGTCATAGCCGCGTCTTCCTTTCGTGCGGACGATCTGCGCAAACGTACCGCCGATGGTCGCCTCAAAATCCTTGCTCAGGGCGTATCGCAATTCTGCTTGTCCCGCAAGATACCAGGGGGAGCCCGGCTTGGGATTGGCAAAGTTCAGATAATCGTACTGGAAATCGTAGTTTGCTGCTTCAAACCGTTTTCGCCACTCTTCGTGGATATAGAGCTTGCGCGTGAAGAAGAAGATCCCGCCACCTGCCGAACCGCTCACGGCGAGGCCTTCCACAAGAGGAACCGTCACGGCAAGTTCCACGGAGAGCGGGGTTGCTTCCAGGACTTGCTGCGGCGTCAAGGTCGCCGAAAGCGCGGGGTCAGAGGCGAGGTTCGACGCCACGATACCCCGGTACCGGTCCACCCAGAACTTCCAGTTCCATTGTTCGATGGCATCGGGCTGCTCGATCTCATAGTAGGAGTAGCCCCCTGTCAGGCAGAGGCTGAGGAGGTCAGAGAGCGCATACTGCAGCTGCAATCCCCCGCCCCACGCATGGGCGCTGGTGATCCCGAGGCGCTTGGAGAGGGCCGTTGTGTAGTCAGCGAACGGTTTGACTGCCTGGAGCTGGGCCGGAGCATGCGGCGCGGCACCCATCAGCACGCAGAATGCCGCAAGGGACGCGAGATGCCGGACGGCTGCTGTTCTGTCAGCGGATCGAAACATCGAGCGTCAACCTCACCATATCACCGAGACGGCCATAGTCGCTGTAGGCAAACTGAACGGAAACGGGAACCGGAACGAGTGATTCGGCATTCCATCCCGCGCCGAAGCTGTAGGACTCTTCATCATAGTAGAATTTGTACCCCCCCTGCAGGCTGAGCATCCTCAGCCATCGAAGCTCCATGCCCACATTCACCCGCTCATCGGCGTCGCTGGGATGCACTGCCTCGACGAGCGCGGTCAGCGCAAAATCCTCATCGAGGCCTCCCAGCAGTTCCGCAGCCACACCCAGGCGGAGCAGAGCGGGCATCTTGAACGATTCATTGATGAAGGTTGCCTCCGTGCCGAAGTTCTGGATGGTAGCCGCGAGACGCAGAGATCGGAAGCCGGTTTGGTACAACACTCCCCCATCAAAGACCACATTCTGCGCGGAATAGACGTCGATGGATTCATTGACGTACTTCAGCGTCACACCAAAGCAGAACTGATTCGTCAGCTTCCGGGCATAACTGAGACCTACCGCCTGGGCGCTCGCCCGAAACGTACCGGTCGGCCGGAACTCCCTCGCTCCCGACTCCCGCAGGTACCGATCCATCGTGCCGTAGTCGAGAATCACAGCGCTGGCAACCAGCGTACCGAGCGAGGAGCTGTAGGCATAACTTGTTCCCAAATGCCGGGTATCGCCGAACCACGGGGCGTACGAAAAGGAGAACGCGTGCGTCGCTGCGATGAGCCCGGCTCCCGCCGGATTCGAGAACACAGCGCCGGCGCTCAGATCGGTCAGGGCGATCGATGTTTCGCCCAGTGCCGCGTGACGAGCCGTCACCGGAAGTCCCAGGAACGTGAATCCCGACGTGCCCGACCGCTTGAACTCCTGGGCCGACAGCGTTCCTGCCACGAGCAGTATGATGGCCAGACGGATTTTCATTTGACCACCGCGAACTTCCCGATCTTGGTCAGTTTTGGAGAATCCACATGATAAATGTACACTCCGCTCTTCACGAACTGTCCATATTCGCTCCCGAGATCCCAGCGTGCGATCCCGCCGAAGCCGACCGGCACTTCAATCGTCTTCACCAGGTCGCCCCGCACCGTATAGATCCGGATCGTGCAGGGATTCGGGATATTGACGAAGAGAAGCTCTTCCCCCTCAGCCGGCTGCGAGCGCCCCTCCCCGACCACGAACGGATTCGGGGCAACCAGAATTTGGTCGGCCGAACCGACCGGCGGATCAGGGAGTGCGGGAACGGTCATCTTGAACGGATAGGCGGTACGATTGGCGAAGATGGACGACTCCAACGGAGGGACGGCGGTGGAATTCGTTTCGGGGAATGTCGCCGTGGGATCGACAGACCAGGAGGCTCTTCCCGCGTCAAATGATGTAACCGAGTAGTAGTAGCCGACGCCGATATCGCCCGTCTCGTCGACGTACCGGTACGTCTGTGAACCGGGATTGTAGTAGTTGGGATCTCCCTTCGCGATTGTCGCAATGAGTCTCCACGGGCCGATGGGGAGGTAATCCGAGCGGTAGATTCTGTAGCCTGCAAGATCAAGCGTCCCGTCGTCAGGATCGGGTATGGATTCAACCGTGTTGGGCCACGTCAACACCGTTGCAGCCACACCGGTTCGCTCGCGATCGAAGTCCAGCGAAAACACCGGAGCGGCCGGAGGATCGGGATGATTCAGACCCCGACCGGCCAGTTTCTGCGCGTAGGTGAAACGGGCCTTGTCTGCGGTTCTCTGGAAGATCGGGAGTCCCTGCGTGCCAATGACCGAAGACGCCAGCTTGGGGGTAATCGCAACGCTGTAATCAACGCCGTCCACGATTTCTGCCAGCGCGATGACGATTGAGTCCCCGGGGGCGATCTTCCACGGCCCGATCGACATCATCGACCACATGCGCGAACGTCTCATGAACACCGTATCGGCGGGCGAGGCGACGAAATTCGTCGCAACGGCGGGATCGCGGATCACCCGGTACTTGTCTTCCAGCGTCCCGATGCCGGCAAACGGGCCGCTGAGGTCAATGGAACTGCTTCCGGCAGACCAACCGTACTTGTTCACTCTTGTGTTTTGACCCGTCTGATCCGTCGAAGAGTAGAGCAGTCGAATGCCGACAAAACCGGGGGCAAGGTACTCACCCGTCGGTTGTCCGTCGATGATCGGGCCCTCGTTGACAGCGTAGCCATAATCCTCCGCGCCGGGGCTGTCCAGGTAATCGCCAGCCCTTCCCCAGATCATCCTTCGCCCCCCATCGTAGAAGAACCATGAGTTGCGTGCCCCCGGCGGGAACGTGGGAAAGAGAATCGTCCATGATCTCGAATTCACGTGCAGGGCATACGTCGCCATTGCGTAGAAATCGTACAGCGTATCCGCCACGGCAAGCGACGGATTCGCCGTTTTGATTTCGTGCGAGATATTGGTGACGACATACTCGTAGACAATGTAGTTTTCGTCGCGCCGGGAACCACTCCACTGGTGCGCTGTGCGCCGCACGCGGACGGGAAGCTGATACCGCCGGTCCTGCTCATTGGGGTAGTTCAGATTGTACTCCCAGACCGTTTCGATGACTTCCTCACCGACCAGCGGATCGGTTCTCAACCACCAATTCAGTCCTCCCGGGAAGTGCTTGACGTGCTTCGTGATGATGTACTTCGAGCCCGGTTCGCTCGACACCGTACCTGCGTACATTGCCCAGTCTTCCACCGACAGAACGGTATCTCCCTCCTTCTTACACCCCATGTAGAAGCCGCCGGTCACGAGGTGCGACGGCGAACCTCCGACCGGTTCTCGAATCAGCGTTTCATCGAACCCCGGCCAGTCCAGGCCGATTCCCCGCCGCGCCCAGTTGCTGAAGTTCGGTCCGATCTTTGCGAAGAAAACGCTCTGCCAGAGCATCCCGCGATTGAAGACCTGGACCGGAGATTCAACCTGTGCGCACAGACGATCGCAGGGGGCGATGGCTCCCAGCAGTACCGTCACTCCAATGATCATGATGCGAGGAGGTTTCATCATCAGAAGCCGAATCCGAGTGTGAAGAACACTTCCCGCGGGAGGTTTCGGTAGGTGCGGTACGGCGCCACCACGTAGCTCAGGCGGGTGGGATCAATTCCGGGATTGTCGAACGTCACGCCGGTCTCAGCCCAGGTGATGCGGTCTTCGTTCACATCGAACGGCGTCAGCCACTTGTTGTTGAACAGATTCATGATTCGCAATCCGAGGATCAGACGATAGCCACCAACTACGAGAGACTTCGAAGCATTGAAGTCGAAACTGTTCTCGAGCGGATACCGCCTGTTGTACACAATGTCCACGACGTCGTAGTCTTTGATATAGGAGTAGGGAAGACCTGATTGGGCGGTATAGGTCAGGGAGAGGTTCATGTTCTCGAACGGGTAGAATCCGAAGAACCCCCCTCCTTCCTCAGCGCCGACGTTGTAGAGCAGCAGGGCGCGGAAGTTATGCGTCCGATCCCATGAGGCGAGACTCTCATACCGCGGTCTCGACTCGATTCCCAGCAACCGCGCCTCCGGATACAGCGTAACCAGTCCATAGGCGCCGTCCGTCGTGTGGGAGAGGTTGTAACTGAGGCGGTATTTCCAGCGCGAGACGCTGACGTTCTCGAAAACGATCTCAAGTCCGGTTGTGGAGCCGAAGACGTTATTAGCGTACGTTGTGTAGGAATAGAGCTGCTCGTTCGTAGAGGAATAGCCGGCGGGTCGGTCACGGCTCCCCGTGTAGGAGGCAACGTACTGCAGACCCACCTGACGAACCCTGTCGTTGTAGTAGAGAGCGACGTCCAGCCGATAATCGTCCTGAATCACCTGCTGCAAGCCGAATTCGTAGTTGATCGTCTTGCGGGGCTCAAGA
The DNA here is from genome assembly GCA_964465905.1 of uncultured Ignavibacteriaceae bacterium. Classification (GTDB taxonomy): domain Bacteria; phylum Bacteroidota; class Ignavibacteria; order UBA10030; family UBA10030; genus CAYXMK01. The sequence goes on from CAYXMK010000089.1 coordinate 5,526, forward strand.
TTCGGGTTACCCCTGCCGATCCAGCCGGATTGGGTACGGACCGAGAACGCCTGAGAAAAAACCGGCATAGCGGCAAAATGACCGTACTGGATGCGGAAGGCGGTGCTCTCGCCGATCGGGAATGAGACACCGAGCCGAGGCAGGATGATGGAGCGCGTCTTGGACGGAACCGTCGCAGGGTCACCCAGCTTCCCAGGTCCGCTCGCTCCCTGATAGAAAGGATTGAACGGGTCAGCCGCCAGTTCGCCGCCGAAGTTGTACGCTTCCGCCCTCAGCCCCAGATTCATCACCATGCCGGAGAATTCCATCTTGTCCTGCACGTACAGCGCTGCGGCCCACGGGTACACGTGGTAGTAGTCCGCATACCCGCTGCGCGTCAGGAACGTGTTTGCCTGGAAGCTGGAATTGACGGCATTGTTGATCATATCCCAGTAGTACAACCGCACACCCCCCTTCAGGAGGTGCTCCCTGCTGACCTGGTTCGTGTAGTCGGCCGTCAGCGAAACGTGTTCCGTACGCGTGTCCTGATAGTAGTTTGTGCTGTACCCGAAGGGACCCCGGAAATACTGGGATTCCCACCACGTTCCTTCCTTCAGCACGCTTCCCGACGGGTCGTAGAGACTGTCAAGCCGGTCGGCCATCTGGTAGTACGACGGGATCGTCTCATACGGAAGCTCGTACGTTTCCTTCTGATGCGCCAGCGTCGCCTCGAAGAAGGAGCTGTTGCTGATCGTGTACGTCCAGCCGAACGTTTGCGTCACCGTTCGTTCGGTCCGAACGGGATCGACGTTCACGATGTACTTCGTGGAAATGCCGGGGGGAGTGAACGCAATGCCCGACCAGCGGATGTCATCGGAGCCCGACCAGATCCCGCCCCGGTAGCTCTGGTACATTCCCATGAGTTTGAACCGATGGTCGCGCACCGGTTGGGCCAGCACGTTCAGCAGATAGTTCTGGTAGATCTGCACCTGCTCCGGCGTTGGAAGCCGGCTCGGTTTCGCCCGGTATTCTCCCGAGAAGAAGAAGCGGAGAAGATCCGGGTTCCTGCCGAGGGGACCTCCGAATCCCACCTGGTAGCGCAGGTATGGCCTCTTGCGATAGTCGTAGACTCCGAAAGGGTTTTCGTCACCGGGGGCATGATTCTTCACCCAGATGCTGTGGGCCCACGCGATTTCTCTCCGCTCGAGCTCTTCGTACGCCGCCGAGTCAGCCGCAGAAGCTGTGCGCGTCACATAGTATCGCTCAAAGAGATCCTTGTACCTCGTGTCGAGCTTGAGCTGTTCGGCGATACTGCGCCGCTGAGCCATCCAGCTCTCCAGATTTCCCCATTTCTGCCACTCGTAGTTGGAGCGGTCGTAGAGATAGGGTCCGTAGTGGTACTGTCCCGCGGGCCGGAATTCCACGCGTGCCTCCCCCGTGAACCGCTGGCTCCCCTCCTTCGTCACAACCTTCACAATTCCCGCCTGCGCGTTCCCGTACTCGGCTGAGAAGCCGCCCGAGATCAGCTGCAGCTGCTGCACGCCGAGCGGATTGACGTCGTATTTCCAGGAGTTGTCCGCTTTGTCGACACCAAACGCGCCCGGCGCGTTCGTCGCCGTGTTCACCTGGCTCACGCCGTTGATCTGGAAGTTGACGTCGTAGCTCCCCGATCCCCGCACGCTGAACTGGCCTCGCGAATCCTTCTGGATACTGGCCGAAAGCTCCAGGGCGCCGCGGATGCCTTCCGTAGGAGCCGATCGGATCTGCCGATCGTCGATGGTCTGCGCAGTGGAGGTCTGGTCGCGGATGATCTTCGGCCGCTCCGCCACGACGACCACCTCCTGCATTTCGATCGTCGCTTCACGCAGCGCGAAGTCTACCTGGCTTGTCCGGTCGATGAAGACGTCCACGCCCGTTTGGGTGACGGCACCGTAGCCGATCATCGACGCCGTCACGTCGTAAGTGCCCGGAGGGACGTTCAGGATCACGAAACTCCCTTCCAGATCCGTTGAGGAGCCGAGCATGGTGCCCTTGATCAGTACATTCGCTCCCACAAGCTGCTCGCCCGTCGCCGCATCGCGAACGACCCCTGCGATCTTGCCCCGCTGCCCCTGGGCAACGACGGTCAGGCAGAACACCAACGTGAGGGCGAGCGTCCGAAGAACCTGCGTCTTCATGGCTGTGTCGAATCGACTCTCCGCTTGATGCCTACTTGAGCAAGAGCATGCTTCGAGTTTGTCGGATGGAGCCCGCCTCGAGAGTGTAGAAATAGACCCCGGTTGGCAGATCCCCGGCCGCAAACGCGCGCACGTGCGTTCCCGCGGAAAGGGTTCCCTGAGCAAGCACCGCAATCTCCTGGCCGAGCTGATTCGTCACCACAAGCCGAACATCAGCCGCAGCAGGGAGCGTGAACGCAATGCTCGTCACGGGATTGAAGGGGTTCGGATAGTTCTGCTTCAGCACAAACCCAGAGATGGCCGTCGGCCTCTCTTCCACTCCGACCGCAGAGGAGACAAACAGGAAGGCCGACCGCGTCAGATAGTCGACCACGTAGGCTCGCGCGCCGTTCGCGGTGATCGCAACATCGCACGGACCGAGCATCGGCGCTCCCGTGAGGGAATCCACATCCTGCGCAAAAATCCCTGCCGACATATCGAAAGCTTTCACCCACCTCGACGCGCTGTCGCCCCGGGCCACCCACAGCAAACCCGAATGGTCGACCGTGATACCTGTAGGAATGAAGGTGCCAAGACTCAGGAATCCGATGGCGTCGGCTACTCGCTGTCCCGCGTAGGTTGACGGGGCCGCAGTCGTCCCGCCCGTCCAGAGCGCGATACCGCCGGTCGCCTGCGCGGCAGAAAGGGAGTTGCGCGAGGAGTAGATCGGTGTGGTCGACTGGGAGTAGTCGCCGCCCGGGACGACTGCACAATCACGGATGATGTCGAATCCGCCCGTGTGCGCTCCGCCGGGCTCGAGCTGAGCTTCAGCATACCACTGGCCCCGAGTGGCCGTGGTGTGCGCCCGTCGGAAGTCAAAGAAGCGTATCCGCGGTCCCGCGACCCCTGCTCCCGCACTGACGCCACCCACCGCGATGGTGTCACGTGTCAGGACGAAGCCGTGCGTGAAGGTACCGTGACCGTACGTTGCGGCCGAGGTTGCGACAAGCTTATAGACTTGGTTTGTGTCGCCTCCCGAATAGTAGTACGCGGCAGAAATCGTGGAAGGAGCCGTTTTCGGATAGGGCTGACTGGCATTGATGATCACGTCCGTTCCAACGGTAGCGACTCCGCGCAGAGCTCCAATGTTCCCCGTCAGCGTGTCCGAATCACCGTTCTTATCAAAGTCAATAAATACCTTGAATACTGTATCGGAAGGATCGGCGTAGTAGATGGCGTTGTGAGCCAAAGCATCCGTTGCCTTGGACGAGATCATGTAGAGCCGTCCGTTCGCGTCCACCGCGCACAGGTACGGGCGCACGAACGCTGTGTCGGACGCGGGCAGCTTGATTTCCCGCACGTAGCTCCATTGGGCAACCGCAGGCCAAAGAAGTCCGGCCGCCAGCATGATGATGCAGACAAGAGCAAATCGTTTCATGATGCTCCTCCTCTCTGATCAAGAGATGTTCCACCATTGACTCTCATCATGATTGTCAGAATGCAGAAGAACTGGGAAGCGTATTGGAGAAGTTACTGAACGGCCCTCTCACGGTCAAGTTACGTCGGGAACTCTCTCACATTTTCTCACAAACGGGAATTGCATGCACTTCTTGACTTCTCCCATCACGGAATCGATCACCGTACCAGCAACATTTTCGTCCACTGCACGTCTTGTCCAGACCTCAGCCGGCAGAGGTACGCAGCTGACGAGAGTCCGTCGGCGGACCATTTCACAAGATGCTCCCCTGCGCCGTAGAAACCGCTGGTCAGTTCTGCAATCTCTCTGCCAAGCAAGTCAAAAACCGTGAGCGTAATATTTCCCGCTTTCGGAAGCACGAACCTGATGGTCGTGACGGAAGGATTGAAGGGATTGGGGAAATTCTGCAGAACC
>CAYXMK010000090.1:0-9283 GCA_964465905.1 uncultured Ignavibacteriaceae bacterium
GCGTGCTGCCTACGAAGACTACATTATGAGGGACCTCCTGCCTCACATCGATGGACGGTATCGCACGGTGGCACAGGGGTCGCACCGCGCCATCGTCGGATTATCCATGGGTGGCTACGGTGCAGCGAAATTCGGACTGAAGTATCCCGGTGCCTTTTCGTTCGTCGGGTGCCTGAGCGGTGCTCTGCAGTTCCCGGCCGGCTTGGAAGATTCGGCGGTGGTCTCCCGTCGGTCGGAAGAATCCATCCGGAGTCTCCGCATGGCTTTCGGTCCGATCCGCACCGCCGCATGGGAGGAGAATGACGTGTTCCGACTCGTGGAAAGAGCGTCCGTTGACTTCCTCCCGTATTTCTACCTCGCCGTCGGCTCGCAGGACGCCATCACGGAAATCATCGTCCGAACCCGGGACTTTGCCTCCGCACTGAGGCAACGAGGGATTGCCTACGAATTTCACGAGACACCCGGCCGCCACGAATGGAGCTATTGGGACAGAGAGATTGAAAAGGTCCTGAAAAAAATCGCGGAACGCCTCCAAATCCCGTGAACACCCACAGAAAACCCCTGCCCCGTGGATGCCGCTGCTGCATCCTCTGTCTTGACATTCCTTTCGTCTTTCCGTAACCTACGGGTGCCTCCGGAAGGCGCGCATGATCCGTTGAGAACATCGGAACCTCCTGAGCTCGGGTACGAGCTTTGGAGGCTTTTTGTTTTCCGGGAGTACCGGCGCGACCGGAGGTTGCCGGGACGCGGTTCACGTGCGTGCTGATCCCGCCACAGAGGACAGGTCCCGCTGCCATGGAAACCTTCAGGCCCACACTCTTCATTGCCGCCGCTGGAGGGATTGCCGGTATTGTCGCTGGACGGCTCCTTCGGCTTGACGGTCTGCTGGAAAACCTCGCCTGCTTCCTTGCCGGCATGTTGCTGGCGTACTTCATCTACGAGATTCTGACACGGAAGAAGAAGGAGACCGCGCCATGACCGGGAGTGCCCCTGCGTGGAGGACACAGCGTGGAAGGACGTTGCTGGGGCTCACGCTTCTGCTCTGCACATCCATCGGAATTGTCCTTGCTCAGGCCGAAAGGGCCGGCCAGGAAAGCCGAAGCCGGGTGCAGTCTGTGGCGTTCCCTGCTACCTCCAATCCGCCGTGCCCGCCTCTTGAATGGCCGCTGGAGTACACGCTCGCCGACAGCAATGTGATCATGGTGAACTATCCCGACAACGATGCCTCCGCGCAGACGAAGGATTATCAACAGGGGACATGGAGCTACGACGGTCATTGTGGCACGGACCTGACCGCTCTGAGTTTTCGTCATTCCGACAGAGGAATGCGCGTGCTGGCGGCAGCAAGCGGAACGGTCATTGCAGTGGAGAACAGCCAGCCGGATCGAAACTATGCCGGGTCCGGCACAGCCAACTACGTGGTTCTGAGTCATCCCGGCGGATGGTACACGAGCTACCTCCACCTGCGCAGGAATTCCGTCGTCGTTACGGTCGGAGATTCGGTGCCTGCGAAGACGGTTCTGGGTTTGCTGGCGAGCTCAGGGACTTCCACCGCTCCGCACCTGCACTTCGAGCTCAGCAAGTCTGCTACATTTGGAAGTTATGACGACATGCGAGATCCCTGGGACGATTCGCTTGACCCCGACACGAGCTTCTGGAGTGGGGGGGACCCGGAAGTGTACCAGGGGGATACCTCGCTGGGCCTGCGCATACTCGACGCCGGCTACTTCACGAAGGAAGCTACCGGAGGTCTGGTTTCCAATGTGCTGTCGAATGATCTGGCCTATTTCAAGGAGCGGGTGCCTCAGCCGGACACGGTCAGCGGAGACATGAACGATACCCTCGCTGTGTGGGCCCATGTGCAGTCTCCTGCTGGAAGGAGCTACTCGACCTTCATCCGCCTCGACACGCGGTATGGTCCCTGGACCGTCCCGGTGGGCGGCCAGGAGGTGAGAGACGGTTACTTCTACCAGACATTCAACTGGGGCTACTCGGGGACGGGGGAAATTCTCTTCGTCGTGGGAACTGATACGGTGAAACGGCTTCCCATCGTCTTCGGAGGAACGAACAGCTATCCCCCTCGCTTCACATTGGCCGGCAAGTCCGTTCGCCTCGCGTCGACATCTCAGACTGATACGTTGAAGCTGGACGCGCTTGGCCTCCACCCTCCCGTCACGTTCACCGCGCTCATGAAGCCGGACGACGTCGGGATAGCCGACAGCATTGTGACCTTCCCGCCGGAATCTTCGATGTCGGGGCGATCCACCTACTTCCAGGTCGTTGCACAGAACGCCTTTGGTCGGACGGACACGATGTTTTACCATATTGTCGACCCAAAGGCCGCTCAAGATCAGCCGCTGCCGGTACTGCTGTCCGCTTTCACAGCCCGGGCGGTCGGTGATTCCGTCATCTTTTCGTGGACAACGGTAACGGAAGTCGATAATGCCGGGTTCGTGCTTGACGTCTCCGACGGCGATGCAGGCTGGCAGGAACTTGCCTCCTACCGTGAGCGACCGGAGCTGGCAGGCAACGGGACGTCCTTCATCCCAAAACAATATGCCTTCACCCTTCCGTTGATCTGGCACGGTGTCGTGAGCTTCAGACTCCGCAGCGTTGACCGGTATGGAGAGATCCGTGTGTGTGCATCGGTCACTGTCAGAAGAGGGGCAGACGATGTGCAAACAGGATATGAGCTAGGCCAGTTCTATCCCAATCCCTCCAACCCCTCGACGACAATACGTCTGTCGCTTCCGGCGTCAGCGCCGCTCCGACTCGAGGTGTTTGACATGGCGGGGCGGCTCCTCCGCGTGCGGGGCATTGATGGAAGAGCTGGACATCAGGTGATCTCCTGTGATCTCGCCGGAATCCCGTCCGGCACGTACGTTGTACGATTCCGATCGGGCAAGTGGCATGACACGCGGCGGCTTGTTGTCCTTCGCTGAATGTTGACCCCCGAGGCCGTCGGCAAGAACGGAGGGAGGAAGAGCATGCTGGACGAGAACACGGTACGCGACATCGTCGATGCCACGATCCGCCGCACGGAAAGACTCGGCGATCAGGCGGGGGGAAGCGGGCACGTGTCGTTCGTGAGCTACACGGTCGACAGCATCGAGCCTCCCCGGCAGGTCGGAACAGCCGGGAACGAAGAGTGGGAAATCGGTTTCGTCTACACGAAGGTGATCGAAACTGAATTCACGATCTATCCGGACAACCCGCCGTATGAGGAGAGGTACCGAAAGACGATCGTGGTGGACCCATCGGGAAGGGTGTTGAGGGAAGGCGGGAAGGAACGGGACTCTTCGTCCACGCACCTGCGGCCGCCTCCGCCGCAAGAGCAACGCTGAGTGAACTCCATGATTCCAGGAAGACTGGCGGCTGTTGCCCTGCTCTTCGCTATCGCCGGGAGACAACCTATGAAAGCCCAGGAATGGACCGTTGTCGAGTCTTCTCTCAACGGCGTTCATACTTCTCTCAGATGGGACGCGCGGATCGTTGACACCAGATTCCCCGAGACACTGCGATCCTTCGCCCTCACGCTCTGCTACGGAGCACTGCAGTTTGGAGGCGAGAGCCCGGATCCGCAGGTCGAGACGCTCGTACAACGAACGGTATCATTGGGCTCGGGGAAGAGGGGTGTGCTTCGGCTCACGAGGGAATCGCGCTTCTCGCTCGAAGCGATTGCTCACCCTCCCGTCCGGGTGCGGTACGCTCTCCGTCTCGAGGCACAGAACCGACTCCGGCTGACGCAAGAGCAGGAGATTTCAGTTGCCGAATCGGACTATAGGAAGTCAGGATCAGCACCTCTCGAGAGCTTTCTGAACGATGAATGGAGAGATCTGATCAGGACAATGGAAGAAGGGAAGTCCGCGAGTCTCCGGCGGATCCCCGCGGTGAAGCTTGCCCGGGAAATCATCGAATCGACCGGGCCGCTGGGCGAGAGCTTGGTTACCGTCCGCATGAAGGCGTGCCGCGTGGTCTCCGCGGGGCGACGCGTGTCCTGTACACCAACGGAGAGCCATCAGTTGAGAATCCCCGTCTCCCCGACCGATTCCGTTGTCCTCGTGCCTTCGTTCGAAATGGACTCTCAGACCCCCTTCTACCGATCGGTGCGAACATCCACCCGCCCCCTACCCTCGTATGCATACGTCGTGCTGCTGCGAAAGGACGGCAGCGTGAGAGAGATTGCCCGGGCCACGGCCCCTCCGGGCACGTTCACGCTCGGCCCGGCGTCTCTTCGAAGCTATCGGAAGCTTCGTCTCGAAGTATCTCTCCCTCTCCAGCCGCCGGGGGATGATGTCGCGGTTTCGTATGAAGTTCTGCTGAGAACAGGCCGTCCTGTCGAGGTGTTTCTGGATCGCGGTGAGCTGCCTCCCCCGCCGCCGCTTCCCGAAGGGTTCTCCGAAGAGCAGCTCGTGTCGGAAGTTGTCCGTCATGTTGCCACTGCTGTCAATCCGGATGATGGCTCCGTCGGAGATCTGGGGGGTGAATCCCTGCTGGACCTGCTTGCCTGCGCTGAATCGCATGTCAACCAGTATCCGGAACTGAGGGAGATCTGCGACGAGGCTGTGCGTGAGAGGATTGCGTGGGAGCACTCGGCCTTCGCCCGGCCTCTGAGGAGTGAGCCGACAGGAGAAGGATGGACGGAGCGCGATGCCCTTGATGCGCTGGATGAGAACTGGGCGACGGACACGCTCGCGGCACGCCTCCGCCTGAGCGAAGAGCCGTACAGGGAACTTGTCTATACAAAGACTGAACCTCCCGCACGTCAGGGGGCAGACACAACTTCGATCGTTCCGCACGCCCTCGCAGCTGCGGCGCTGGCCAGGGCGAAGCCCGAGGAGTATGCGGACCTGATACGATCACAATTGGTGCACATGCAAAGGATGCATGCGCCCGAGTGGACAAAGAGTAGGGATATCGGAGAGGTTGTGCGGGTTGGACAATGCTGCAAGCTCGTGGCGGGGAAGACTGTCGACGCTGAGTCGCGCGATATCGCTCGAACGTTCACCAGCGAGGCACGGCACGCGGCCTTCCGGGCCTTCTGTGAGAGGAGCGGCGAACTGCCGTTGAGGCACAAGGTCGACATTGCGCACCTCGTCTCGCCGTTCTGGCGGCCCTACTTCAACGTGCCCGAACCGTTCTTCGTGTCTCCAAGGGAGGCGGCACCAGAGAAGCCGCTCGAGCAGCGAATGGTGCTGGTGCCCGGCGAACGCGACGTCACGGGCGAAGTTCTGGAAGACGCAAGACTCCGCTATAAGGCGGCACTGGAGCGCGCCATTGCTGAGACAAAGAGGTCGAAGATCTCCAAGAAGGATAAGAAGAAACGGATGGAACGGTTCCTCGACGACTGGCACGATTACCTCTTCAACGTCCACAAAGGGGGATACCTCCAGCCGTACGAAGAACAACTTCTGAAGGACCGCAAGAGGGCGCTGAAGGCGATCGAGTGACGGGCGCCATGAGACAATCCTCCTTCCCACTCTCATAACCTGCCAATGCCGTCTGCCACCTTCCGATGCTACGAGGAGCTGAATGACCTGCTTGCCCCTGAGCGGAGGAAAGTCCCGTTCGAACTGCCGTTCGAGGCCGGCGCGACGGTTGGTCAGCTTCTCGAGATTCTGAAGATACCCACGTCCGACGTCGACCTCGTCCTTGCCAACGGCGCTTCTGTGGGCCTGTCGTACGTCGTGCTCGACGGAGACCGGATCAGCGTCTACCCCGTGTTCGAGTCGATGGACATTTCCACTGTCGGGAAGGTTCATCCTCGTCCCCTGCGACGGCCTCGCTTCGCCGTGGTTGCCGCTCTGAGCGGACTGGCAGCTCGTCTCCGGATGCTTGGGTTCGACGTTCTCTGCGGAGAGGAGGGTCGGATCGACCATCTGATCGAAATCGCAGAAGTCGAGAGGAGGGCGCTCCTGACAAACGACCGGAGGCATCTGACGGATCCTGCAATCACGCGGGGCTACTGCGTGACGGGAGCGACGCTGGATGATCAGGTGGGAGAAGTTGTTCGTCGGTTTGACTTGACCGGCGCGGACGAATCGCACCGTTCAAGCGCTTGACATGGATCGAGGAACGTCTCGTATCTGCCGCACAGTGTGCGGGGGAAGAAGCGGTCAAGCCGCACGATGACGGATGAATGCGTGATGAGTCAGGGAACACACGGTACGGCCCGGCAGGAGGACCTGCAGGGTATGTTTCAGTGGTGAAGCATGACAGGGTCGCAGAACGTGACCTCGCCGGATACGCACTCGGGCGCTCGGGCCCGATGGTTCAACCGCAACGTCGTCGGCATGGGGGTGACGAGCTTCCTTTCGGATGCATCCCACGAGATGGCGACATCGGTGCTTCCCGGCTTCCTTACGGTAATCGGTGCCCCTCCGTCGGCCCTGGGGGTGATTGAAGGCGTTGCGGATGCGATCGCCAGTTTTGTGAAACTGTGGGGCGGCTGGATCTCTGACCGGCTCGGTCATCGAAAGATGCTGGTCAGTTCCGGCTATTTCCTGACCGGCATCTCGAAAGCGCTCTTTGCTTTTGCTGCGACTTGGTCCCTTGTGCTGGTGGGGCGCGTCGTGGGATGGTTCGGTCGGGGATTCCGGGGCCCGATTCGCGACGTGATGCTTGCGGATTCCGTCGACCCTGCCGAGCGCGGCAAGGCGTTCGGGTTTCATCGCGCAGGTGACACGCTGGGCGCCGTTGTGGGACCATTGCTCGGTGTGTGGCTGCTTTCCCGGTGGCAGGGGAATGCGCTGGAGGATGCCTCGCTGCCTTTCAGGAACATCTTTCTGCTTACGTTGATTCCGGGTCTTCTCTCGGTCCTTGCATTTGTGGTGCTCGTCAAAGAGAAACGTGGAACGGCCAACCGCGCGCTGCAGTTCTGGGGAACCATCCGGATGTTTCCCCGCGGATTCAGGAGGTTCCTCGTCGGAGCGGGAATCTTCGGCCTCGGCGATGTGGCACCCACCCTGCTCATCCTTGCGGCGACCCAACTGCTGACACCGGAGTTTGGAATTGTGCGGGCTGCACAGCTTGCGGGTCTGATGTACGTTGTCCGGAACGTGACGTACGCTCTGGCTTCGCTGCCGATCGGCGCGTTGAGCGACAGGATTGGCAGAACTCGACTGCTCGCGGCCGGGTACCTCGTCGGTGTCGTGACCATCGGCGGATTCGCCCTTGCGTTTGTCTTTGCCTGGTCCGATCCTGTTATTCTCTTTCTTCTCTTTGCGCTTGCGGGCATCTTCATCGCTGCAGAAGACACGCTGGAAGGCGCTGTGACCGCCGACTTCATACCGGCGGAAACCCGCGGGATCGGGATGGGTGTTCTGGGGACGGTGAACGGCGTCGGCGACCTCTGGGCGAGCGTTGTCGTTGGCATCGTATGGACTGCGGCGTCGGGAGCGGTCGCGTTTGCTCTTGCCTCCGCTATGATGCTTGCCGGTACGATCATGATTGCCACGGTGAGAGAGAAGGTGTGAGGGATGGGCGTTCGGAGTTGTCGGCGGCGCGCCTGAAACCTGGATGACCACCACGCGGACGGATGGTGTGTCGTACTCCGGGCGTGGTTGCAGGCCGTTCGGAAAGCTCGTATATTCTTCTGGGCGATGGAGTTCGCCTCCAAGTATTCCCACGGGAATTGATGACTCCTACAGTCGGCCTGACCGGGCTCTGTAGGATTTTTTTTAAGGGGGTGTGATCGATGTTCGAACGCTTCATGTCTGTCTTCATCGGCGGCGGTTTGGGTGCTTCCCTGAGGTACTGGCTCTCTGGGCTGGTTCCGCAGTACCTTGGGAGTGCATTCCCGTACGGGACGCTGGCCGTGAATGCAATCGGGTGTTTCGTTCTGGGAATACTCATGACATCGATTGGAGATCGTCTGATCATCCATTCGAATCTTCGCGTCTTCCTGACGATAGGGCTGATTGGGGGCTTCACGACCTTTTCGACGTTCAGCTATGAAACCATAGCTCTCCTCCGGGATGGTGAGATGCTGCGCGCTGGTCTCTACGTTGGTGCATCCGTGATGCTCAGTCTCGGTGCGATGCATCTCGGCACCATCCTCGGTAAGATGATCTAAGACTGGAAGGATAGCCATGAAACTCTCAGGCGAAGGAAAACTCATCCGCATTTTCCTCGGTGAACTGGACAAACATCGTCATCAGCCGTTGTACGAAGCGATCGTTGTGAAGGCGCGCGAGATGGGCCTGGCGGGCGCAACAGTTCTTCGAGGAGTCCTTGGCTACGGGGCAGGGAGCCGTGTCATCCACACGGCCAAGATCCTCCGGCTTTCGGAAGACCTGCCGCTGCTCGTCGAGATTGTCGACACGGAAGAGAAGATCCGTTCCTTTCTCCGCGAGCTTGATATCTTGTTCGAGGAAGTGGGGTGCGGGGGCCTTGTGACCATGGAACGCGTTGAAATCATCAAGTACACCCCGGGGAACGGAGAGTCGAAGTAGCCCGGTAATGACGGAACAGACGCGCGTTCTGACAGCTCCCCGTTGGAATCCGACGGGAAGCCGCCATTTCACCACGCGGTCAAGTGCTCCTCCTTTGGTCGTGCCAGTCTCAAGAATTGCATCTGTCAGGGACAATGCCACTCTCGGAACCCCATCGAGGAAGTCTTTCCGCCACCTCCCGCTCGATTGAGCTGGCAATCGACGAAATCGAGGAACTCATCTCAGCGAAGACCGGCCATCAGTTGACGCGTCAGCGAGTTGAGGATCTCGACGCCGAGGACATCGGGCGGCTGAAGGAGGATCTGAAGCGACTTCGGGAAGCCAACAAGAGGATGTTCGTGGATCTCAACCTCACGAGGTCGGCGCAGAGCATCCGCCAGGTGATCAATGCCAAGCTCACGTACGTATGGACGGTGATCCTCGATAGCAGGAGCCGAACACTGGGACGGTACGGGATGATTTCAAAGGAAGACAGGGACCGCGTCGATCAGCATGTCGATACCATCACGAAGATCCTCCAACAGATTCTCTCGTCACTGAGTACGGAGAGGAAGGAGTGACCGCGAGCCTCTGAAACGCTTCTGCGATCCTTGCTGATCGCGGGATCCGGGGGAGTAGATCCTCCCGGCGATCGTACGGAGCAGCGCCCAAGCTCGTCGCTTGGGCGTTTGCTCATTTCATGGGGGGGGACTTCGTCGTCCCGATTCCGTCGGGATTCAGCCTACAACAAGGACCCTTCGGAGGCACGAGAGCCCCAGACGCTAATCTGGGGCTCCTTCGCTCCGGCAGTAGGACTCGAACCTACAACCCTGCGGTTACGGCTTGTCCGA
>CAYXMK010000091.1:0-9262 GCA_964465905.1 uncultured Ignavibacteriaceae bacterium
GCGGGAGTTTCGCGAGAGCGTTTTGCCGGAAGCGGTCCGGAAGCGCATCGCCGTAGAGGCCGCCTCACCGATGGGATGGCACCGCTACGCGGGTTCCTGGGGGACTGTCATCGCCATGAACGGCTTCGGGGCATCGGCACCTGCCGAGACGTTGATGAAGACGTACGGATTCACCGTCGAACACATCCTGCAAGAGGCCAAGTTGCTGCTGAAGAGCACCACGCCGACGCGCTGAACATCCTCCCGACAAGACAACAGAGGTTTGCCATGCCGACGTGTTCCCTGCGGTCCATATCCCTCCTCACCGCACTCGCATTGGTGATCGCCTGCTCTCCCGTACGCGACACGCCGAAAGCAGTGCCGCAGCAGTACACGCTCGGAGCAACGCTCTGGTTCCAGACATCGGCCGAAGCACGGGCTCTGTGTTACCAGGCCTATCATCTCGCACAGCTTCAGCTCGATCGCGCCCTCCGGGACCTGCCCCGCGGCGCGAAGGGGGCCGTCGTGCTCGACATCGATGAGACGGTGCTGGACAACAGCCCTCACCAGGCAAAACTCCTCCAGACCGGCGAGAGTTATCCGGCGTACTGGGATGAGTGGGTTCAGCGAGCAGAAGCGCGGGCGCTCCCGGGAGCGGCCGAGTTTCTCCGGTATGCGCACTCCCGAGGAGTGGCGCTCTTCTACGTTTCCAACCGAAATGCAGGTTCGCTCAACGCCACGCTCACCAATCTGCGGGCGGCGGGATTCCCACAGGCCGATTCCGCCCACGTGCTGCTGCGCGGCACAGCTTCCACCAAAGAACCCCGAAGACAGGAAATCGGGAACACACACCGGATCCTCCTTCTCGTGGGCGACAATCTGGCCGACTTCTCTGATGTCTTTGAGCGGGCTACGGTCGAGGAACGGGCCGCAGCAGTCGACCGTCTCCGGAGTGAGTTCGGCAGCAGGTTCATTCTGCTCCCGAATCCGATCTACGGTGACTGGGACCGCGCCGTGCTCCAGTACCGTACGGACCTCAGCGAAAGCGAACAGAACACGCTCCGGATGAACGCTCTGCGCTCGTTCTGATGGCCGACGCACCGATATCTTCCTCTCTCCTGTGGTCGGGCAGGGTGCTTTCACGACCGTGGCTGCCTCCTCTGATTCTCGTTCTCATTTTGGGAGGCACCTACGCCCTGACCTTGCTTCCCGGACCCGGTTACGTGGGGGACACCACGAAATTCCAGTTCGTCGGCTACGTGCTGGGAACAGCCCACGAGCCCGGGTATCCCACCTACACACTTCTGAACCACGTCTTTGTGTCGCTGTTTCCCTTCGGCAGCATCGCCTTCAGGGCCAACCTTCTCTCCGCGATCTTCTCTCTCGCCGCGGTGCTGATCTTCTTCCGGCTGTTGCTGCTTCTCGGCTACGACCGCTGGATCGCATTGATCGCCACGCTGTGTCTCGGTCTCGGCTACACAGTCTGGTCGCAGTCGGTCATCGCCGAGGTCTACACGCTGAATCTTCTCTTCATCGCGCTGGTGCTCTTCTACTTTATCCGTTGGCATCTGGGGCGGCGCGAGATCGACTTCTTTCTCGCCTGCGGCTTCTACGCATTCTCGTTCGGCAATCATCTCACGATGATGACCTTCCTTCCTGCCATTGTGCTGCTTGTCTGGCTGACGCACCGCCGCGCGTTCATCGAGCCGAAACGCATCGGGATCGTTGCGCTTCTGATTGTCATGGGCGCCGCGCAGTACTCCTACGTCTTCTGGCGCTACGCTGATCCCGGCACGCCGTACCTCGAAATGGCCGTACCGGATCTGCGGACATTCTTCTACTACATCACCGGGGGCCGGTTCCAGTGGCGCCTGGCCGGATATCCCCTGCACTGGATGTATGTGATCCGAGTTCCTCTGTTTGCCCAGTACGTGGTCCGCGAGCTTCTGGTCCTTCTCCCGGTCGCAGTCTACGGCATCGTGGTGTTTGGCCGGAGGCCCATTCACCTCTTTCTGCTGGTGTCTATGGCAGGGAACATCCTCTTTTCGATCGTCTACGCCATTCCGGACATCTTCGTCTATCTTATTCCCACGTATGTCATCGTTGCCATCTACGTCGCGGAAGGCCTGACACGTCTCGCCGCCGCACTCCGGGCGCGGAAGCCGCTGCTGCTCTTGCTTCTTTCCTTGCCGCTTCTTTTCTTGCTCTGGAATTTCCCGCAAGCAAACCAGAGGAGCGAGACCTTCCACGAGGCCGAGGTCGACAGCGTGCTGAAGCTCGCGGACCGGGATGCGCTGATTATCTGTCCGGACTATCACTATGCCATGCTCTTCTACTACAAGGTGTTCTGCGAAGAGTGGGGACGCCGGGGCATTCAGGTTGCCTTTTACCATGACGAGCCGTTCCCTGCATCAGCGATCGGCAGGTACATTCTGGAGGACATTCCGCTGTCCGTCGTCGTCACCCGGACAAGGATCGCTCCGGGATTGCGGGCATTCCTGTATGCGAAGCTGTTCGAACTGGACACCCTGAAGATGACGGAGAAGGAATACGAGCAGCTCGTTTCATCCCGGGTAACTCACAGCCGAACGAAGGAGATGTTCCTCAGTATGCTGGGTGAAGCCGGACTGGAAGCGCAGCAGCGCTTCGGCGACTTGTATGAGCTTCTTCCGCACCGGCATGCGTCGTCCCCGAGACCGTCACCCTGACCGTGATTCACCCTGTTCAAGGAGACAACCATGGCTGCCATCTCACTTTCGGTCAACCGTGTACCGCTGACGGTGGACGTGGATCCGGAGACTCCCCTTCTGTGGGTGCTTCGGGATACGCTGGCACTCACCGGCACGAAGTACAGCTGCGGAAAGGGAATTTGCGGGTCCTGCACGGTCCATCTCGACGGAGAGGCCACCCGCTCCTGCGTGACGCCGGTTCAAGCTGCCGAAGGGAAGGAAATCCTCACCATTGAGGGACTGGCGCAGCGGAAGGATCATCCGGTCCTCCAGGCGTGGGTGGAGGAAGATGTGCCGCAGTGCGGCTATTGCCAGCCGGGCCAGATCATGCAGGCGGCCGCGCTGTTGGCCAGGAAGCCGCGGCCGACCGACGACGAGATCACGGAAGCGATGAGGGGGAATCTATGCCGCTGCGGGACGTACCTGAGAGTGCGCAGCGCCATCCATCGCGCCGCGCGGAAAGGAGGTGTGCGATGACGTCCTCGACATTGGAGCGGCGCACATTTCTGAAGGTGGTCGCCGTCGCAGGAGGAGGGCTCGCCCTCGGATTGCGGTTGCCGGACGGGAACAACGGCAGCGGAGACGTCTCGACCGACTTTGAGCCCAATGTGTACGTGAAGATCGGCACCGACGGGATCGTCAGCATCACCTACGGCCGGTGCGAGATGGGGCAGGGATCGATGACAGCGCTTCCCATGATCGTGGCCGAGGAACTGGAGGCAGATTGGTCCAAGGTGCGCGTCATACAGGCGGACGCGCATGCGACGAAGTACGGCAACATGACCACAGGGGGCAGTTACAGTGTGCGGGGATTCTACGATATTCTGCGCAAGGCGGGCGCTTCCGCACGCGAAATGCTCATCACGGCCGCTGCACAGCGGTGGGGTGTCGATCGCTCCACCTGCCGCGCCGAGAACGGCTTCGTCCTCAGCGCCGCCGGAAAACGATTGCCCTACGCCGAGCTGGTCAACGAGGCCGCACAGTTGCCTCTCCCCGCCGATGTCCCGCTCAAGAATCCCGAGGATTTCAAGATTCTCCGCAAGCCAATCCCCCGCGTCGACACGCCCGACAAGGTGTTCGGCAAGGCAGTCTTCGGAGCAGACATCCGTGTGCCGGGCATGCTTCACGCTTCCATCGAACGCTCTCCCGTACTGGGAGGTAAAGTGAAATCCTTCGACGCCTCCGCCGCTCTGGCGGTGTCGGGTGTCTTCAAGGTCTTCGATCTCGGCTACGGCGTGGCGGTCGTCGCGGCCAATACCTGGGCAGCGTTCCGCGGACGGGAAGCCCTGAAGATCGAGTGGGACGAGGGGCAGTGGAAGAACCAGTCGAGCGAGGCAATCCGCGCTTCCTTCGTGAGTGCTGCCGCCGGCGACGGCACCGTGGAGAAGCGGGAAGGAGATTTTTCCGCAGCATTCGCCGCTGCAGCGAAGAAACTCGAAGCCGTGTACGAGGCCCCGTTCGCTGTTCATGCGCCGATGGAGCCGATGAACTGCGTGGCGCATGTCAAATCCGACTCCTGTGAAATCTGGGCGCCCACGCAGGCCCCGCAGGGAGCCCAGCGGGAGGCCGCGAAGATCCTGGACCTGCCCGAAGAGAAGGTCACCGTGCACGTAACGCTGAGCGGCGGAGGCTTCGGCCGGCGTCTGTGGAATGACTACGTCGGAGACGCCGTGCGCGTTTCCAGGGCGGCGGGGGCTCCGGTGCAGGTCGTCTGGACCCGGGAAGATGATATGAAGCACGGCTTCTATCGCCCGGCAACCTACAACATGCTGAAGGGGGGACTCGACAGGAACGGCCGGCTGGTGGCCTGGATGCACCGGCTCGTCGGTCCTTCGTCCAAGGGCATCGTGGCAGGGTATGCCGTCCCGTCGTATGATATTCCCCACCTGCTGATCGACACGCACATTCTGGAGACGGGCGTACCGATCGGCCCGTGGCGCTCGGTGGGCGCTTCGCAGAATGGCTTCATTCTCGAGAGCTTCATCGACGAGCTCGCGCATGCTGCAGGCGCGGATCCGTTCCAGTTCCGCCGTTCCCTCCTCGGCAAAGCACCGCGTCTAAAGAGAACGCTCGAGTACGCCGCAGCAACGGCCGAATGGGGGACTCCACTATCGAAGGGACGCGCCCGCGGCATCGCCTGCTTCGAGAGCTATGGAAGCACCTGCGCGCAGGTTGCTGAAGTCTCCGTCGACGGCAAAGGAAAGCTGACGATCCACCGCATCGTGGTTGCCGTGGACTGCGGTCCGTATGTGAATCCGAACACCGTTGAGGCGCAGATCCAGGGAGCTGTGGTGCTGGCGCTCGGAGCGGCAATCAAGGGGGAGATCACGGTAGCCAACGGAGGCATCGTGCAATCGAATTTCGACGACTATCCGCTGTTGGAGATCGGCGAAATGCCGAAGGTGGAGGCGCACATTATTCCGAGTGAGGAGCCGATCGGGGGAATCGGGGAACCGCCTCTGCCGCCGACAACTGCAGCAGTGACCAATGCGATTTTCGCCGCAACGGGAATCCGAATCCGGAAGCTGCCGTTCGGGCCTCGGGACCTGAAGAAATCCTGACGGTGGAGATTGATCTGGCCGAAGCCGCCCGATCGCATGCGCGGCAGCTCTTCCTGCGGGATCGGAGGCCGGAGGTGTATGACCAGTGACACTCAGGGGGCAAACACCTTGACTGGGGAAAAGACTGCCCGGGTTCTCGCGAAACTTCCGATGGTCACGTTTCGCATTCTCCTCCTCGCCATCGCCTTCTCGACGGTGAAGGCAACACTGTTCGCCCTGACGAACAGGGAGAAGTTTCTTGAGTCTTTTCCGGGAGCTTCGGAGGTGGTCTACGGGTTCTTCATCGCGGGAGCTGCGGTTGGCTTCGTCGCGCTCATCGGACTCTTCCACTACCGGCGGTGGGGAGTCTGGATCTTCGGATGCCTGTCAGTCGTTGTGACAGTTGTGAACTTCATCGTGCGAGCCCCATCAGCACACACACTCGCCACGATTGCGCTCGCCGGACTCGTGCTCGGGCTGGTGTACCTCCTCCGCCGCCGCTTCGCAGCGTCATCCTCCCACTGACGTTCTCAGTCCCCCTTCAAAAGCTGGATCTTCAGACAAGACGGCATTGAGGCACTCCGGTAGACCCGCTGTGTGGTCTTACGGAAGTCGGATTCTTTCGCCTGGAAGACGTCCACGAACGTCCCCGGATTCCGATCGATCTTCGGGAACCAGGTGCTCTGGATCTGCACCATGATCCGATGCCCCTTCTTGAATGTGTGGAAGATGTCGTTCAGCGTGAACTCGATTTTCTCCACCTCGCCGGGCACAAACGGTTCGGGCTTCGCAAGACTGTTCCGGAACTTTCCGCGCAGCACATCGCCCCGCACGAGCATTTGATATCCTCCGAGCTGAACCTCCCGCCGGCGCTCGCGGGGCGTCCGGATCGTGTCCGGAAACACGTCGACGAGCTTCACAACCCAGTCACAGTCCGTTCCCGAGGTGGAAACAAAGAGGGACGGAATGATCGGACCCGCCACCGTGACGTCTTCGGTCAGTTCGTCGCTTTCGTAGACCAGTACGTCCGGACGGCGTGCAGCGAACCGCTGATCCTCCACAGAGAACGCCGGATTGTACCAATGCGTAATCTGTAAAGTGTACGGAACCGGCTTGGCAGGATCGCTGACGTACTCGTCGTACGCCGTGCTCGGCGCTGCAGGAGCGGTGAATGCGAGCTTCCCTCCTTCCCGCAGGTAGAGCTGTGCCGGCACCGTGCCGGCGGGAGGCCAGCGGTCGAGGAAGCGCCACCGGTTCTCTCCCGTCTGGAACATGATCGCCTCGCTTCGAGGCGGTGATCCTTCCCCCTTCAAATAGTAGTTGAAGAATGGGGCTTCCACGCTATCGGTGTAGAATGTGGACGTTGGCGATCCCCAGCTGATGAACCCCAGCGAGTCGCCGGCCCCCCGCGCCCATCCGCCGTGGGACCAGGGTCCCATGACGAGGACGTTGTAACCGCTTGTGTTGCGCTCCAGGGCTTTGTAGAGATTCAGCGCGCCAAACAGATTCTCTTCGTCGAACCATCCGCCGACGGTCATCATCGCCGGTTTGATGTCCTTCACCTTCGTCAGCACATTGCGGGCTTCCCAGTAGTCGTTCCAGACGCTGTTCCGTGTCAGCTCGTTCCAGAATGGGATACTGTCGTGCAGGTACCGGGCATTGGCGTTGGCCAGGGGACCGAGCTTCAGATAGAACGCATACCCATCCGGCGTGCCGTGGTCGAAGCGCCCGTTGAAGGAAGTAGTCGGCTCTGTGCGCGGCCGCCCGAACGTGGCAAAGAAGTCGAAGGCGTGCGAAACGAGGAACGCGCCGTTGTGGTAGAAATCATCTCCGCCGAACCACACCGACACCGGGGCCTGGGGCGAGGCCGCTGCGAGAGCCGGATGCGCGTCGATCGCAGCCATCGACGTGTAGAAGCCCGGATACGAAATGCCGCTGACCCCGACCCTGCCATTGTTGTTCGGGACATTCCTCAGAAGCCATTCGATCGTGTCATAGGTGTCACTCGTTTCATCGATGTCGGTGGGGCTTCTCTTCTGCGGCACGTACGGCCGGACATTCACGAACGTCCCTTCCGACATGAAGCAGCCGCGCACATCCTGGTTGACCACAATGAAGCCCTGGCGGAAATACTTTTCGCGCTGATTCCCGACCTGCCGCGGGTACGCCTCGGTTCCGTACGGCGCCACACTGTACGGCGTGCGCGTCATGATGATGGGATACGTCTTCGACCGGTCCTTGGGAATGAAGATGGACGTGAAGAGCTTCACACCGTCGCGCATGGGAATCATCTGCTCGATCTTGTCGTAGTGGTCCCGGATGGAGAATGGTTCCTGCGAGAACACCGGCGCAACCGGCAGGAACGCGGACAGCAAAGCAAGATACAGGACAACACGGCGATGGTGGGACATGGGGACTCCGGACAGGATGTGATTCGGCACGACTCGTTGCATCAGACGACGGGGGAAAATAGGAGTGATTCAGCCGAGAGTCAAACTGCTTGTGCCATCGTTGCTTCAACCGGTCGACAGCCTGCTTGAGGACTTCCTGCACGCGATGCGTTATGATGGATATCATGCCGAAGCTCACCGACCGTCCACAGAATGGGGCCGCCGCATGGACTGGACTTGACATTACCGCTGGACGGATGTAGATTACTTTCAGAAGGAAGTATCTCTCCCTCCCCAGAGTCACCACACCATGGAGGTCGCCATGAAACAGGCCGCCTTCCTGAGCATTGCCCTTCTCACCATTCTCTCCCTCTCCTGTGAACGGGCCGCGCAGATAACCGACGCTCCGCCTGCAGCAGAGCTGACCCAGGTCGAGAAACAGATCATTTCGGCGGACAACTCGTTCGGCTTCAAGCTCTTCACACGCATCAATGAGGGCTGGCAGAAGAAGAACGTCTTCATTTCTCCCCTGAGCGTCTCCATGGCTCTGGCCATGACACTCAACGGCGCCAACGGAGCAACGTACGATTCCATCCGCAAGACGCTGGAGCTGGCGGAATTGACGCCCGAGGAGATCAACGCTTCGTATAAAAACATCCGGACGGTCCTGCCGCAGATCGATCCGAAGGTGCTGTTCGAGATCGCCAACTCGATCTGGTATCGCATGGGCTTCACGGTGGAGCAGACATTCCTGGACGTCAACCGGACAGCCTTCGATGCCGAGATCACCCAGGCCGATTTCTCCAATCCGGCCACGCTGGACGCCATCAACGGGTGGGTCAACGTGAAGACGCACGGGAAGATCACCGAGATCATCAACTCGATCAGCAATGATGCGATGATGTTCCTCATCAACGCCATTTATTTCAAAGGGACGTGGACGTACGAGTTCGACAAGAGCAAGACGGAGGCGATGCCCTTCACGACGGCGGAGGGCAAGACGGTATCCTGCCAGATGATGAGACAGAAGGCGTTTCTTGCTTACGCGCAAATCGCGGAAACGCAGGTCGTTGACCTCCCCTACGGCGGGGGGAACTACAGCATGACGATCGTCCTGCCGCCGCAGGGAATCGATATCGACGCCTACACGGCCGCCCTCACACAGGATGCGTGGAGCGGACTCATTGCCGCCCTGCAGAAGGACACCGTACAGCTCTACCTGCCAAAGTTCAAAGTCGAATGGGAGGATACGGTGAACCGGCCGCTGATTGAACTGGGCATGGGTATCGCTTTCAGCTGGGTAACTGCCGACTTCACGAGAATCAATCGTGATGGCGGAATCTACATCAGCTTCGTGAAGCACAAGACCTTCGTTCAGGTTGACGAAGAGGGGACAGAAGCGGCCGCTGTCACGATCGTTGGCTTTGAGCGGACAAGCATCGGCGGTGGTCCGCCGGTGGTCATGCTCAACCGCCCCTTCCTCTTCATGATCCGGGAACACAGCACCGGAACGGTCGTCTTTGTTGGAAAGATCGTTGATCCATCATAGTCACACGAGCCCTTCCGAAAGGAGGTCGCCATGAAACAGGCCGCCTTCCTGAGCATTGCCCTTCTCACCATTCTC
>CAYXMK010000092.1:0-4919 GCA_964465905.1 uncultured Ignavibacteriaceae bacterium
ATCACGCAGGTGGTGTTCGATCGGAACGGACTGCTCTACCACGGACGCGTCAAAGCTGTGGCAGAAGGGGCGCGCGAAGGCGGACTCAAGTTTTAACAGCTGCGAACACTCAACTCGGCAGGCTCCATGGCAAAATTCAAGGCAGGTGAACTCGAACTCAAGGAACGGCTGGTGCACATCAACCGCGTGGCCAAGGTTGTGAAGGGGGGCCGTCGGTTCAGCTTCAATGCTATCGTCGTCGTCGGAGACGGCAACGGCCATGTGGGCATCGGTCTCGGGAAGGCCAACGAAGTCGCGGATGCCATCGCAAAGGGCGTTGACGATGCGAAGAAGAACCTCGTCAAGGTCCCGATCATCAATGGCACGATCCCGCACGAAGTCATCGGCAAGTTCGGTGCAGGCAAGGTGCTGCTGAAGCCGGCGTCGCCGGGAACGGGATGTATCGCGGGCGGTGGTGTGCGGGCTGTGCTGGAGTCGGCCGGTGTGAGGGATGTGTTGACGAAGCAAATGGGTTCGTCGAACCCGCACAACGTCGTCAAGGCCACGATGGCTGCTCTGCTGATGCTGACGGACGCGCGGTCGGCGGCGGAGCGGCGGGGAATGACGGTGCAGGAACTGTTCCAGACCAACTAAGCGGTGAGAGTGATGGCGCAGATCAGGAAGCTGAAGATTACGCAGACGCGGAGCAGCATTGACGAGAAAGAGCGGGCGAAGCGGACCATCGAGGCGCTCGGTCTCGGCCGGCCCCACTATTCGGTGATCCGCCCCGATACGCCGCAGCTGCGGGGAATGCTGAGGGTCGTCCGTCACATGGTGACGGTCGAGGAAGTGAACGCGTAGGCGGCAACAGAGCGACGATCGAAGGCGGCAGACATGGCACGAGATATTCTGAGTCAGTTGACACCGGCAAAGGGTTCGCGCAGGAAGACGAAGCGGATCGGCCGCGGTCCGGGTTCCGGGCACGGCGGGACGGCCACGCGGGGCCATAAGGGGGCGCGCTCACGGTCCGGACACAAGTTCAAAATCTGGTTCGAGGGGGGACAGATGCCGCTCGTCCGGCGGGTGCCGAAGTTCGGCTTCAAGCCGGTGAGCAGGATCGAGCCGCAGACCGTGAACCTCGACGACCTGCAGCGGCTGGCAGCCGCAGGGAGGTTCGCGGGAACAGCCGTGACACCGGAGGCGCTCCGGAAGGCGGGAGCGATTCGTTCGAAGCGCCTGCCGGTGAAGATCCTCGGCAACGGCGAGCTGAAGACCCGGCTCGATGTTGCGGCCCACCAGTTCAGCAGGTCCGCAAGGGCGAAGATCGAGGCCGCCGGCGGTACTGTCACCATGCTTTCGTAGAGCAACGGCGCTATGGCAAAACTCACCGAGACGTTCACGAACATCCTCAAGATCCAGGAGCTCCGGGAGCGGCTCATCTTCACCGGTGCGCTGCTCTTCGTCGTGCGCATCGGATCGCACGTAACGCTGCCGGGTGTGGATGCGCAGCTGCTGGCCGACACGATCCGGCGTTCCAGCGAAGGGACGCTCTTCGGGTTGTATGATCTCTTCGTGGGGGGAGCCTTCAGCAACGCGGCGGTGTTCGCTCTGGGCATCATGCCGTACATCAGCGCGTCGATCGTGATCCAGCTGCTGGGCGCGGTGATCCCCTACTTCCAGAAGCTGCAGAAGGAGGGGGAAGACGGCCGGAAGAAGATCAACCAGTACACCCGCTACGGTACGGTGCTCGTCTCCATGCTGCAGGCGAGCGGTGTCGTCGTGAAACTCGTAAATACCACTACGCCGTCCGGCCCGATCGTCCCGCTGGAGGTCCAGGGATTCTTCTTCTCGTTCAGCACGGTCATTTTTCTCACGGCCGGCACCATCTTCATGATGTGGCTGGGGGAGCAGATCACGGAGAAAGGAATCGGGAACGGCATCTCCCTCATTATCTTCATCGGCATCATCGCCCGGTTTCCGCACGCAGTCCTCGACGAGTTCCTCCAGAAGGGGGGCAATCTCATTGTCGAGCTCGTGATTCTTGCCCTCATGGGTGTGATTGTCGCGGGCGTGGTGCTCGTGACGCAAGGTACGCGGCGCATCCCGGTGCAGTATGCCAAGAGGGTGATCGGGCGCAAGGTCTACGGCGGCGTTACACAGTACATCCCCCTGCGCGTCAATACGGCGGGCGTCATGCCGATCATCTTCGCGCAGGCGATCATGTTCGTTCCTGGCGTGGTCTTCTCCTTCTTCCCGGAGAGCGAGCTGATGTCGGAGCTCTCGACGAACTGGTTCAGCTACGACTCGTGGTTCTACTCGGGCGTGTACGCTGTCATGATCGTGTTCTTCACGTACTTCTATACGGCGATCGCGTTCAATCCGAAGGACGTGGCGGACACGATGAAACGCCAGGGCGGCTTCATCCCCGGAATCCGGCCGGGTGCGCCCACGGCGGATTTCGTCGATAACATCCTGACCAAGATCACGCTTCCCGGCTCCATCTTCCTGGCCGTTGTGGCGATCCTGCCGACGATCATGACCAAGATGGGGGTGACGCCGAGTTTTGCCTCCTTCTTCGGCGGCACGAGCCTGCTGATCGTCGTCGGCGTTGCGCTGGATACCCTCCAGCAGGTGGAATCCCATCTGCTCATGCGCCACTACGACGGTTTCATGAAGAGCGGCAAGCTGCGGGGCCGCCGCGGCTGACCGACCGATGGTCTGGATCAAGACGAAGCGGGAGATCGACTGTATCCGCGCCAGCTCGAAGATCGTGGCGGAAGTGCTGAAACTCGTCGGCGCGCACATCCGACCGGGTATCACGACGCTGGAGCTCGACCAGATCGCCGAAGAGTATATCCGGTCGGCAGGGGCGGAGCCGGCATTCAAGGGGTATCAGGGGGCGGCCGGGACTCCATTTCCGGGGACCCTCTGCACGTCGGTGGAGGATGAAGTGGTGCACGGCATTCCCTCGTCCCGGACGTTGCGCGAGGGAGAGATCATCTCCATCGACGTCGGCGTGAAGAAGGACGGGTTCTACGGCGACGGGGCAATGACCTTCGGTGTGGGTGTGATTTCACCCGAAAAGGCGCGGCTCCTGCGCGTGACGGAGGAGTCGCTCGCGAAGGGGATCAGCCAGGCCAACGCCGGCAATACCGTGCACGATATTTCGCACGCCGTCCAGCAGCACGTGGAGGCGGGAGGGTTCTCCGTTGTGCGCGACCTCGTCGGGCACGGCGTGGGCAAAGAGCTGCACGAAGAACCGGCGGTTCCCAACCACGGGAAACCGGGAACGGGCATGAAACTCAAGAACGGGATGACGCTGGCCATCGAGCCGATGGTCAACTACGGCAGCTGGCGCGTGAGAGTGGGTCCCGATGGATGGACGGTGCGCACGGAAGACGGTCAGCCGTCGGCGCATTTCGAGCACACGATCGCCATCATCGACGGGAAACCGGAGATCCTGACTCAGTAACGGCGGAGGAGTTGCATGGCCAAGCAGGGCCCGATCAAGCTGGACGGTGTCGTGACGGATACGCTCCCCAACGCCACCTTCCGCGTGAAGCTGGACAACGGCGTCGAAATTCTCGCGCACATCTCGGGCAAGATGCGCATGCACTACATCAAGATCCTCGTGGGCGACCGGGTGACGGTGGAGCTGTCTCCCTACGATCTCTCCAAGGGTCGCATCACCTATCGCTACAAGTAAGGCAAGAGGTCGGGTATGAAAGTGCGTTCATCAGTCAAGAAGCTGTGTGACAACTGCAAGATCATCCGCCGCAAGGGAGTGGTCAGGGTCATCTGCAAGAATCCCAAGCACAAGCAGCGGCAGGGCTAACGCATCGGTTCAGTCAACGGAGGAATAGACACACGTGGCTCGTATCGCCGGAGTAGATCTCCCCAAGAACAAGCGGGTGGAAATCGGTCTGACCTACATCTACGGGATCGGACGGGCGACCTCGCAAAAGGTGCTGGCGGAAGCCGGCATCGATCTGTCCAAGCGCGTGGCAGAACTGAGCGATGAGGAAGTGGCCCGCATTCGATCCGTCATGCAGACGGACCTGAAGGTGGAAGGCGCCCTCCGCTCGGAGAATCAGCTCAACATCAAACGGCTCATGGATATCGGGTCCTACCGGGGCCTGCGGCACCGGAAGGGCCTGCCCACGCGGGGACAGCGCACACGCACCAACGCACGGACCCGGAAGGGGAAGCGGAAGACCGTGGCCGGCAAGAAGAAGGCGGCCGAGAAGAAGTAGTCCGCGGAAATCGCATCCCAGACAAGGAGAACCATTGTGGCAAAGCAAGCCTCAGCCCCCGTTGTGAAGAAGAAGAAACGCGTCCACGTGGACGCGAACGGGAAGGCCTTCATCCAGGCCACGTTCAACAACGTGATCGTCACGCTGACCGATGCGTACGGCAACACGGTGGCGTGGTCGTCGGCAGGGAAGAACGCCTTCAAGGGGTCGCGCAAGAACACGCCGTACGCGGCGCAGGTCTCCGCCGAAGCTGCCGCGAAGGAAGCGTACGCCCTCGGCATGCGACGGGTGGAAGTGTTCATCAAAGGACCGGGCTCCGGACGTGAAGCCGCTGTCCGGTCGCTGCAGACCGCCGGTCTGGAGGTGACGGTGATCCGCGACATCACCCCGATCCCGCACAACGGCTGCCGTCCGCCAAAACGGCGGCGTGTCTGAGTCGGCGGTGGTACGGCGAAAGGAATTGATCGTGTTTTGCAAGGAGACCTATGTCACGCTACGTTGATCCCAGCTGTAAACTCTGCCGCCGCGAGCGACAGAAGCTGTTCTTGAAAGGGACGAAGTGCTACACCGAGAAATGCCCGCTGGAGAAGCGTAACTACCCGCCGGGACAGCACGGCCAGAGCCGCCGCTCCAAGATCTCGGCCTACGGCGTTCAGCTCCGTGAAAAGCAGAAGGTGCGCCGGACCT
>CAYXMK010000092.1:4929-9246 GCA_964465905.1 uncultured Ignavibacteriaceae bacterium
CGGGCTTGGTGAACAGCAGTTCCGCAACTACTTCGAGCGCGCGCTGCGCCAGTCGGGACGCACAGGAGAGACACTCGTGAAGCTCCTCGAGCGTCGACTGGACAACGTCGTGTTCCGGCTCGGACTGGCCTCTTCGAGGAAAGCCGCGCGCCAGCTCGTCCTCCACCGCCATGTCACCGTCAACAATCAGGTGGTTGACATCCCGTCGTACCTGCTGTTCCCCGGCGATGTCATCCAGGTTCGCGAGGCGAGCCGCAAGCTGACCGCGATCCATGAGTCCATGAAACGCATGAAGGACACCGCCATGCTTCCGTGGCTGAGTCTGGACAAGGCCGCCATGAGCGGTACCTTTCTGCAGATTCCGGAGCGGGCCGACGTCCCTCTGAATGCCAACGAGCAGCTGATCGTCGAATTGTACTCGAAGTAAACCGTCGCAGGTGTTCCCCTGCCGGGCCTGCTGCCCGGAGGGTGTCACTCTCTAGAGAATGATCACAGGATCCTCGGGCCTGTGCGAGGAGAATCGGCTATGACCACAACATTCGTTCAGATGCCAGAGCGCATCGAGCTTGATGAAGCAAGCTCAACCAAAACCTTCGGACGCTTCACCGTTCAACCGCTGGAAAAGGGATTCGGCGTCACGGTGGGGAATTCTCTCCGCCGTGTTCTCCTCTCCTCGCTCCCCGGAACGGCGATCACCGCTCTTCGGGTCGAAGGCGTTCAGCATGAGTTCTCCACGATCCCGGGCGTGGTGGAGGATGTGACCGACATCGTACTGAATCTGAAGCAAGTTCGGATCAAACCGATCAACAAGAAGGCCACCCGGGTCGTTGTGGCGCTCAAAGGGCCCATGGAGTTCAAGGCCAAGCACATCCAGCAGGCGTCGGCGGAGATCGAGGTTCTCAATCCGGATCTCTATATCGCCAGTCTGAACAAGGACGCTCAGTTCGAGCTGGAACTGCGGCTCGGGCGGGGGAAGGGGTACGTGCCGGCAGAAGAGAACAAGCTCCCGGATCAACCGCTGGGCACCATCACGATGGACGCCATCTTCACGCCGATCAGGACGGTCCGGTACTTCGTGGAACCGACCCGTGTCGGCGGGCAAACGGACTTCGAGAAACTGATCCTCGAGGTTGAGACCGACGGCTCCATTTCGCCTCAGGAATCCCTGACCCATGCGGCCAAGATCCTGCGCGACCACATTCAACTCTTCATCAACTTCGAAGCTGAGCCGGAAGTCGAGAAGAAGACCACGGAGGAAGAAGCCGAGGTCATCCGCATCCGGAAGCAACTCCTCACCCCCGTGGATGAACTGGAGCTTTCCGTCCGGAGCCACAACTGCCTGCGGAGTGCAAACATCCGGACGCTGGCGGATCTCGTCCGCCGCGACGAAGCCGAACTCCTGAAGTTCCGGAATTTCGGACGGAAGTCCCTTGCGGAGCTCGCCCAGATCGTTGAGGAGAAGGGACTGAGCTTCGGGATGGACGTTGACCGCTACATCCAGGATGGAAACGACTGAACCACCTGAACGAGGAAGTGCCCTATGCGTCACCAGAAAGCCGGTCGAAAACTCAAACGCACCCGCTCCCATCGACGGGCGACGCTCTCGGCATTGAGCGTAGCGCTCATCACGCACAAGAAGATCACCACGACGCTGGCGAAGGCCAAGGAAACCCGCATGGTGGTGGAGAAGCTGGTGACGCGGGCGCGGCGCGCTGCGGCGCTGGAAAAGGACG
Source organism: uncultured Ignavibacteriaceae bacterium (assembly GCA_964465905.1). Classification (GTDB taxonomy): domain Bacteria; phylum Bacteroidota; class Ignavibacteria; order UBA10030; family UBA10030; genus CAYXMK01. The sequence goes on from CAYXMK010000092.1 coordinate 6,663, forward strand.
GAAAGCCGGGAGGCATTCACGCCCGCCGCGAGGTATTTGCGTTCCTGCGCGATCGTGCAGCAGTATCGACGCTGTTCGGAGACATCGCTGCGAAGGTTGGCTCCCGACCCGGGGGCTATACGCGGGTGGTAAAGCTCGGACAGCGACGCGGCGACGGCGCACAGATGGCATTGATTGAATTCGTCGACTACAATACAGGTCAGGCAAAGGCGGCTCCGAAGGCCGCGAAGAAGACGGCGCGCGCGACGCGCAAGAAACGCGGTCCCGCCGCCGCACCCGAACCCGCACCGTCGAAAGAAAAGTCAACCACCAGCACGGCGAAGACCGACCAGAGCACCGAGTAACGGACGATCGTTTCACCTGCACTACGATGAGGGATGGGACTATGCTCAAGATTACATCGGCTGAATTCCTGCAGGGGGTTGCGGATCTGCGACAACTCCCCAAGAACGAACTGAGCGAGATTCTGTTCATCGGGAGATCGAATGTGGGGAAGTCCTCACTGCTGAACAAGATCTGTAACCGGAGGAATCTCGCGCGGACGAGCACGACGCCCGGCAAGACGCGGGAGATCAACTACTACCTCGTCAACAACAATCTGTACTTCGTCGATCTGCCGGGCTACGGCTATGCCAAGGTCCCAGAGCAGATGCGGGCCGGATGGAAGAGACTCATCGAAGGATTCCTCCAGCGGGGGCATCCGATCGCGCTGGCCATGCAGCTGATCGACGCGCGCCAGGAGCCGACGCCGCTGGACCTGATGATGATGGACTGGCTGGAGTACTACGAGATCCCCTACCTCCTGGTGCTGACGAAGTCGGACAAGCTGCCCGTCAGCAAGCTCAAGAAACAGCTGGATGTCTACCGGGAACGGTTCAAGAGCCAGATCTCCGAGGGATCGCTGCGCGGCATCATTCCATTCTCCAGCGTCTCGGGCGAAGGACGTTCGGTGCTGCTCAAGCTGATCGCCGATCACCACCTCAACGGAAAGCGGCAGAAGAAAGAAGCTGTCTGACCGCTGACGCTCCCGTGCGCCCGAGCTCCTTCGCTCCCGAAGAGGCTCGGGCGCTCGTGTTCTCTCCCCCTTCTCCTCTGTCTTCGCGGCGGAGTCCCGTCGCCTCCATTGCTTCTCGTGGTCTGTTCGAGTATCTTCACTCCCTGTTGATGTTCCCCGATCCGTCGGTCCTACAGCAAAGGAGTCACGCTCTTGAAGAAGCGCCTGTTCACGCCGGGTCCCACCCCCGTTCCTGAGTCCGTCATGCTCCGGATGGCGGAGCCCATCATTCACCACCGCAACCCGGAATTCCGGGAAATCCTCGCCCGCGTTCACCGGAATCTCCAGTACCTCTTCCAGACCGAACAGCCGGTCGTTGTGCTGGCATCGTCGGGCACCGGAGGGATGGAAGCCGTGTTCGTCAGTCTCTTTTCGCCGGGAGAAACCGTCATTGCGGTGAACAACGGAAAGTTCGGCGAGCGGTGGGTGAAGATGCCCCGCGCCTTCGGGCTTGCGGTGGTCGAAATCAAAATTCCGTGGGGCTCGGCCCCCAGCAAAGACCAGATCCTCGCGGCGCTGCGCGAGCATCCGGAAGCCCGAGGGGTTGTGCTGACGCACAGCGAGACCTCCACCGGCACCGCGACGGATGTGCAGGCGCTGGCCCACGCAATCCGGGAACACTCGTCTGCCCTCATCTGCGTGGACGGCATCACGGCCGTCGGGGCCCTGGAATTCCGGTTTGACGCCTGGGGAATCGATGCCTGTGTGACGGGATCACAGAAGGGATTGATGATCCCTCCGGGGCTCGCGTTCGTCGCTCTGAGCAAGCGGGCGATGGAAGCGGTGGAACGGTCGACCATGCCGAAATTCTACTTCGATCTCCGCCGGGCGCTCGCGTCGCACGCCTCCGATGACACGCCCTGGACACCGGCCGTATCGCTCGTGATTGGCGTGGATGCCGCACTCCAGAAAATTCGGGAGGAAGGTGTCGAAGCTATCTGGAAGCGACACGAACGGCTTGCCCGGGCGATGCGGGCAGGTGTCAGAGCGCTGGGACTGAAGCTCTTCTCGGAAGCTCCGTCCAACGCCGTGACGCCGGTCTGGCTGCCCGAAGGGGTCGAATGGAAGCAGTTCAACAAGACGCTGAAGCAGACGTACGGGATCACCGTGGCCGGAGGGCAGGACGACTATGCAGGGAAGATCTTCCGCATCTCGCACCTGGGCTACTACGACGAGCTGGACATGATGACGATGATCTCCGCACTGGAGATGACCCTGCTCGAGTGCGGGTATCGATTCGAGGAGGGAGCGGGATTGAAAGCCGCGCAGGCGGAACTTCGCGGCAAGGCGTGATTGGAAACGGAGAGGGGAAGCGACCGTGAAGATCCTTATCAGTGACGCTGTCGAGGGAGGTTGTGCCGAAGTACTGAAGGGTGAGGGATTTGAGGTTGATGTCAGGACCGGCCTCTCGCCGGTGGAATTGAAGGAGGTTATCGGCGCCTATGACGCGCTCATCGTCCGGAGCAGTACGAAGGTGACTGCCGATGTGCTGCAGCATGCGGCGGCACTGAAGGTGATCGGGCGGGCCGG
>CAYXMK010000093.1:0-9222 GCA_964465905.1 uncultured Ignavibacteriaceae bacterium
AATTCATCGCCCGGGGCACGTACATCTATCCACCCGGCCCTTCGATGCGGCTGGTAACGGACATCTTCGAGTGGTGCAGCGCAGAGCTGCCACGCTGGAATACCATTTCCATCAGCGGCTATCACATCCGCGAGGCCGGGTCCACTGCCGTGCAGGAGCTTGCGTTCACGCTGGCGAACGCAATCGCCTACGTCGAATCTGCGATGGCGCGCGGGCTGGCGGTCGACCGATTCGCACCGCAACTCTCCTTCTTCTTCAATGCGCACAACAACTTCTTCGAAGAAGTTGCGAAATTTCGTGCTGCCCGCCGCCTGTGGGCACGGATCATGAAAGAGAAATTCGGGGCGGCGAACCCGGATTCCTGGAAGCTCCGCTTCCACGCGCAGACCGGAGGTTCGACGCTGACCGCTCAACAGATCGATACGAACGTCGTGCGCGTCACTCTGCAGGCCTTGGCGGCGGTGCTGGGCGGCTGCCAGTCGCTCCATACGAACGCCCGCGACGAAGCTCTCGCCCTGCCAACGGAGGAGTCTGCCCGGCTGGCGCTGAGGACTCAGCAAGTGATTGCCTTTGAGTCGGGGGTCGCGGATACGGTTGATCCGCTGGGAGGGTCGTACTACGTTGAGAATCTGACGGATCGGATGGAGCTGGAGGTCAAGGCATATTTGAAGCGCGTGGAGGAGTTGGGCGGGTCCGTTCATGCCATCGAGAAGGGATTCTTCCAGCAGGAGATTGCGCGCAGCGCCTATGAGCACCAGCGTGCAGTGGAGCTTGGAGCGAAGACGGTTGTCGGTGTCAACGCGTTCGAAGTCGAGGAACCGATGAATCGTCCCCTTCTCCGCATCGATGAGGGAATCCGCCAGAAGCAAATCGAGCGACTGCGGAGCGTGCGGGCTCGACGCGATGCCGATCGCGTTCGGCGTGCCATCGCCGATCTCCAGGAGAGTGCGCGAGTGGGGTCGAACCTTCTTCCCGTGATCCTGCAAGCGGTCGAGTCGTACGCTACCGTGGGTGAAATCGCCGCCGCATTGAAAGACGTGTGGGGTGAGTACGGAGCATAGGGGTGGTTGTCAGCCGTCACACGTCAGCTTGACAATGCGCACCATGCTGGCTACATTGATAGGGTGTTGATCATGGTCGTCGGCGGAGGGGGGGGAGGCATCGTAGAGAGGTTGATTTCCCCGGAGGCGGCCATTCGGCGAAAGCCACTGAAGGATCTCGACTGGAGGCAGCGCGGTGAGAGGGGAGCCGCGAGGATCTGCCCGCTTCGGCACAATCTCAGGAGACACGGGACAGCTGTTGGTTGTCCGGAGGGCTCGAGATAACTGCAATGGGGGTGTGCTGTATGCCTGCTGTCTCGTCCCGCGACTGCTGTTCCAGCAACACAAAGACCCTCGGATTTTTTCCCATTTGTTTCTCCATTCTCAGGAGGTTCAGCATGAAACGCTTGATGACAGCTTTGCTGCTGATCGTTGGGGTTGGTGCCCTGCACGGGCAAACCACGGTTTCCGGCACGATTCTGAAGGACTCAACGTGGACGCTTGCGGGGAGCCCGTATCGCGTGCAGTCCACGGTCACAGTCAATGCGCCTTTCACGCTCACGGTGGATTCGTGGGTGGTCGTTCAGATAGCGGAGAACCAGGTCCTGTTGATCCGGGGTCAGATCACCGCCCGACACGCCATCTTTACGTCGTTGAGCGACACCATCGGTGGTGTGGCGGAGAAGGGTGATTGGGGGCAGATCCAGATTGGAGAATGGGATGCCGGTGGAACGGCGACGTTCGATACCTGTACGTTCCGCTATGGCGGTTTTCCCTCTCCGGGTGATGCCGCGTTGGTGTTCGCGTATACGGGAACGACCTCGCTCACGGGATGTGACCTTTCCCTTTCGAAGAACGCCGGTGTGATGTTTGGCGGAGGCGGTGTTCCTGTGACGCTCAACGTGACGGGCTGCAGTATCTCTTCGACGGACTGGCCGATTCGGTACAGAGAGGAAGGAAGCCTCATCTTGAGCGGAACGAACAACCTCACGGGGAACACCCACAATGCGATCTATGTCACGTACAGCGAGCAGAACGGGTCCGTGGTGCTTCCTCGATCCCCTGTGCCGTATGTCTTCTCCACTCATTTCCATGTGCGTCCCGGCGGGATGCTCCAGATCGCGTCCGGCAACACTCTGAAGTTCCAGGAAGGCACGTATCTCTGGATTGAGGGGGCACTGCAGGCGGCTGCAGACCTCGGTGATCAGATCCTCTTCACCGCGGCCACGGACGACAACGCCGGCGGCGACACGAATGCCGATCTCGGCGCCACAACGCCGGCATCCAGCTATTGGGAAGGGATTGCATTCCAGGATGAGAGCGTTGACTCGCTCTGCCTCTTGCGGCGCGTTCAAGTCCGGTTTGCGGGCGCCAACCGCAAGGGAGGAGTCTCCACGTACAGTGCCAGTCCGACCATCGACAGCTGCAATTTCAACAACAACTGGTTCGGGGCCATGCTGCAGGGAGTCTCCAATCCGGTCTTCTCGAACAATGTCATCGGTTCGAGCCAGCTGGTGCCGATCGCGATGTCGTTCTCTGCCAATCCGACCTTCACGAACAATGAGTTCTCGCTATCCGACAACCGCTATGATGCCATCGGATTGCTCGGCGGCGAGCTGCCGGCCAACGGAAACCTGCCGGTGCGGTCGGTGACGACCATCCCCAACGTCACCTATCTTCTGCTTGAAGATGTGACGGTCCCGTTCGGCCGCACGCTGACGATCCACGAACGCGTCGTGATCAAGGGATTGGCCGACTGGCCGTACATCACGGTCCGCCCCCGCATCACGGTTCGGGGCAAGCTCGTCGCGGATGCCAGCTCCGACTCGACGAAGATCGTCTTCACGTCCGCGCGGGACGATCTCTTCGGAAATCCGTTCGACACGAACAAGGACGGCACGAGCAGTGATCCGCAGCGAGAGGACTGGGGAGGAATTGTATTTGAAGGCACGAGCGATACCACGTCTCTGTTGAATCACTGCCTCATTAAGTACGCCGCGATGCCGGGCACATACTACAATACTCGCTGGATCGGCGGCGGGGCCGTTACGATGGTCAATGCCGCTCCGACGATCTCCAATAGCGAGATCAAGGACGTCGTCCACGGCGTCTATGCGTTCCAAGTTTCGAAACCCAGGCTCCTGAACGTCACGTTCGGCAACAGCCAGTATACTCCCATTGCGATGTCCGTCTCTGCCGATCCCGTCCTCACGGGAATCAGCTACACAGGAGCCGGCTGGCATGCCCTCGGCATCATCGGCGAGGAGCTCGGTTTCAACGGTTCGATCCGGAAGCGCGACGTGGCGGGCTACCTGAATATCACCTACGTGCTCCTGGAGGACCTGACGATCAACTCCGGAACGCAGGTAACGGTTGATCCGGGCGTCGTGGTCAAGGGCAACTCCTCAGGCATCTTCGTCAAGGGCGGCTTCCGCGCCGAAGGGACAACGGCGGGTGGAGTCATCGTGTTCACGTCTCTGAAAGACGACAACTACGGCAATCCGCAGGATACGGATGGTCAGGGGCAGAGTCTCACCGCCGAGCGCGGTGACTGGAAAACCATACAGTTCCTTGGAACAAGCGACGACGCATTCTGTCTCATTGACAGTTGTGTCTTGAAGTACGGAGGACGCTCTGACGGTACGTGGGGGATCGTCGGTTTCAAGGATGCCGGCGGCACTCTCTCGAACTCCACGATAACGGATTCATACCAGTTCGGCGTGTCATGCGATGGAGCATCGACGCCGACGATCACCGGTGTCGATATCCGCAACTGCCGGCTCGATCCCATCGCCATGTCCCTGACGGCGGATCCTGTCTTCACGAACATCACGTTCGCGGCCAACCGGAGCAACGGCATCTACATCCTCGAAGGGACGCTTTCGTCGAATGCGCGTCTCCGCCGGCGGGACGTTGCCGGGTACAACAATATCGCCTACATCGTTGATTATCTGACGATCGGCCAGAACGCCGTGCTGACGATCGACCCGGGCGTTGTGATCAAGTTCCCCGCCCAGTGGGTGTGGCGGTCTATTACGGTCGACGGCGCGCTGGTGGCCAACGGCACAACGACGCAACGCATCGTCTTTACGTCGCTCAGGGATGACCAGTCCGGAGGAGACACCAACAACGACGGAAACGAGAGCACGCCCGAGAGAGGCGATTGGTGGGCCGTGATCTTCTCACCGACGAGCAACGACACGCTCAACAGTCTCCGCAACTGCGATTTCCGCTACGGGGGCGCCCCAACGTACTGGGACCCTGTGTACAAAAACTACGGCATGCTCGAGGTGTCCAGCAGCCGCGTGCTCATTGACAGTTGCTATTTCCAGCAATCCAGCACGAGCGCCATCGGAATCTACGGGAGTGCCGATCCGACGGTGACCAACTGCCAGATCAGCGGAGCGGACATCACACCGATCACCATGAGCATGTTCGCCAATCCTTCCTTCGCCGACAATGCGGCGTACAATGTTGCCTACATGGCTCTGGGCATCGTGCCCGAGACGTACGCCGTGACGGCTTCGATCCCCAAGCGGGATTTCGGAGGATATACGAACATCACGTATCTCCTCATGGGAGGTGGCTACAGTATCGTGTCCACCGTGAACTCCGGCACAACGTTGACAATTCCGGAGGGAGTGGTGTTCAAGGGCTGGCCGGATAACTACGGCGCCCCACGGTTTGTCGTGAACGGGGGACTGATCATCAACGGCACCTTGGCAGATCCCGTCGTCTTCACCGATGCTCGGGATGACGGTGCCGGGAATCCCCGTGACACGAATGGTGACGGTTTCTTGTCACAGCCGGCCGTCAACGGGGCTCCCTACATCCATTTCGCGGACGTCAGTGACGACAGTGTGAGCGTACTGCGTTATGTTGACGTGCGCTACCATGACGTCGGCATCAGTCTCCAGCAGGCCTCGCCGACGATTACCCATGGACGGTTTGTCCGGGACAACTGGGGAATTCGCCTGAACGGTGTTTCATCCCCCGCCGTGGACAGCTGCGCCTTCGATGATCTCGGTCTTGCACCGCTGTACATCTCGCTGGTTTCCTATCCCCGTTCAACACTCGCCAATACGCTGAGCGGCAGCACGTATCGGGCCATCGGCGTCGTGGACGAGACACTGGCGCAGGACGTGACACTCCCGAAACGAGACTTCGGGGGCGTGCTGAACATTCCGTACGTTTTCAACCAGTACACGGTGGGAACAGGAGCGATCATGACCGTGCAGCCCGGCGTTGTTCTGAAATTCCGGGCCAATGGTCGCTTCGTTGTCAAGAAAGGCTTGATCGCGGAAGGCAGCTCGCATCCCGACAGCACGATCGTGTTTACCGACATCAGGGATGATTTCTACGGCGGGGATACCAACGCGGATAGCAGTGCGACGACCGCGAATGACCCCACGTTCTGGCAGAACTGGCATGGCATTCTCTTTGATGATGAGTCCCTCGACCCCCTCTGCCGGCTCCGTCACGCGGTCGTAAGATATGCGGGATCGTATTGGACGACGGAGAGGGGAGGTGTGGTGGCGAACAGCGCAGACCCGACCATCACGTACAGTCTCATCGCATACAACAGGAGCGGCGTCGTGGCGCTGGGATCGTCGAATCCTGTGGTGAACTACTGCGACTTTGTCGGGAATGTGGACTTCGGCCTGCAGTACCCCGCCCCGGCGTTTGTGATCGATGCCCGGTGGAACTGGTGGGGAAGCAATACCGGTCCGACACACGAGGACAACCCGGGTGGAGTGGGCGACAAGGTCTCGAACAGCGTGAACTATACTCCTTTCCTGACGACCGGCACGGCCAATCCCGTGGCCGGTGATGTGAGTCTAAACGGACGCGTTCAGGCGTACGATGCTTCGCTGATCTTGAAATGGGTGGCGGATTCCGTGGGTAACCCGCTGAACGCCGTACAGCTCCAGGTCGCCGACGTGAGCGGCTCCAGCGGTGTCATTTCGTACGACGCGGCGCTGATCCTGCAGTACGTCGTGAAGAAGATCAGTGTCTTCCCCGTCGAATTCAACCGGCAGCTGGCAGGAACTCAGGAACGGCCCCTGCTGGCGGCAGTCCCCGCCGTGTCTTCGCTCAGGATTTCGTCCACCGAAGCAGGTCGGGGAGAGCGTGTGACCGTCGTTGTGGAAGGGGCAGGAATGACGAACGTCTTCTCGTCCGATATCGAGCTCGCCTTCGACAGCAAGGTGCTGCGGGCTGTTTCTGTTGAGGCAGCAGGTGCGGCCTCCAAGGCGATGTTCGAGGGTCGCGTCCGAGAGGGCACAGTTCGTCTCCACCTCGCATCCGCCGAGCCGCTGGCAAGCACGGGAGCACTGGCTTCCATCGAATTCGAGGTTGCGGAGGACGTCCGGGGTACCGTCCAATCGCCGATTTCGTTCCGGCGGGTGTTCCTCAACGAGCTTGACCTGAACGCTGAGGCGGCGGCGGGAGAGATCACCGTGCACGGGAAGCCGACGAGCTACGCCCTCGGGCAGAACTATCCGAACCCGTTCAATCCTCTGACCGTCATCTCCTATCAGGTGCCGGAAGACGGCGTACGCGTTCGCCTCGAAATCTATGATCTCACCGGCCGGCTCGTGCGAGTTCTCGTGGACGAGCAGCAGTCCGCAGGGGAGTATCGGGTAACGTGGGAGGGCCTGGACAACAGGGGATTCCGCGTGAGCAGCGGCTTGTATTTCTACCGTCTGTCCAGCGGAAGCTTCGTCAGTGTCAGAAAGATGATGATGCTGAAGTAGTTCTGCGTTCCGGGAAGAACCCGGTGACGATGCATCAGACAGGCGTTCGACACTGAAAGGATGTTCGATATGAATCCTCACGGAATCAGAAAGATCCTGCTCACGGCGGGCATCGTGATGCTCGCGGCGCTGTCCGCCCGGGCGGAACCGATCCCTCTTGGCTTCCGGGACACGACGGTCATAGGGGGACGGGTGTTCGACTATCCCGTCTACGTGGACAGCTCTCTGACGGGGTTGGGAGTGACCGCCTTTGAGCTGGAGATCTCGTACGCCGCGTCGGTCTTTGCGTTTGTGGACGTGGATGCGGCGGGCACGATGACGGCGGGCTGGGGATCCCTCGACGTGCACGAAGTCACACCAGGGGTGGTGCAGATTGCGGGAGCCGCTTCTGCGCCGCTTTCAGGATCGGGAAAGCTCCTCATCCTGCGTTTCAGCGCAAAGACGTTCCCCTACCAGGCGTACGGCAATGTATCGTTCCTGAGTGCTCAACTGAATGAAGGGAGTCCCGGCGTTTCGACGCACAACGGTTGGGTGACGGTGGAGATGGCGCCGTACATCACGATCGCTCCCGACGCGGAGATACTCGTCCGCGGCGAGAGCCGGCTCTTCACAGTCAGCGGCGGATCAGGCCCCTATACCTGGTCCTCCACGAACCCTGCGGTGGCCTCAATCGATGCCACCGGCCTCCTGACGGCGCTCACCGTCGGGAAGACGCGGATTGTCTGTGTGGAGAGCGGTGGAATCGTGGACACGACGGGGGACATCGAAGTCCGCGGTGCGAAGGTCTCTCTGCCGGATACCGCCGTGTACCAGGGGCATGTGTTGCGCATGCCCCTGCAGGTGACGGACCTCGCGGGGCTGGGGATCACGTCGGGAGAATTCAGCCTCACGTACGCTCCGTCCCTGTGGACCCCCCTGGGACTTCACCTGCCGGGAACGCTGATGGAAGGATATGCGACACCGGAATTCAGCGTTGTCGAAAACACCGTGCATATTGCCTTTGCGGGAAGCGCGCCTCTCTCAGGGTCCGGCATCCTTGTCTATCTCGATCTTGAGGCGTCCTCGTTGAACGCGGGCTATTCAGCGCTCGTGTTCACGGAGGCTGTCTTCAATGAGACGCAACTGGCGGTGACGGATGACGCCTGGCTGCAGGTCGCATCGCTGGCGTCGTTGCCGATCTCACCCTACGGGCCTCAGTCGCTCCTGGTGGGTGATTCACTGCAATTCTCGGTCAGCGAAGGAACCGCTCCGTACGTCTGGTCGGTTTCAGATTCATCTGTGGCGTCTGTCTCCTCAACGGGTTGGCTGAAAGGTCGATCGCGCGGGAAGGTCGTGGTGACGGCAATGGATGCGCTGGGAGCTACGGGAACCAGCGACATCGTGTCTGTCTATGATTTCCGCCTGGCCGTGCCTGATACGACCGTGGACCCGGCGGCATGGGTCGAAGTGCCGTTGCAGATCACTCCCACCGACTCGGGTTTCATCTCCTATCAGATGAAAGTCACGTATTCCACTCATACGTATCTTGCCGTTGATGCTCTCCTCGCTTCCGGCACGCTCTCCGAGGGTTGGTCCATTGCCAGCTCGGCGAAGCCGGGAGAGGTGATGATTGCAGCATCGAGCCCCAGTATGGTGACCGCAGGGGGAACACTTCTACGCCTGAGGTTCCAGGTGCCGGACTCCACCCCGAAACCGTCGACGACGTACATCCATCTGGAGAACGTGATCTTCAATGAGGGGGTGCCACTTCCGTTGATCGAATCAGGTTCGATCACGATCGCGGCGAGGGCGATCTTCGAAGTGAGCGCCACGTCGCTCGTATTCCGCACGAGTACCCTGTCTGCCACGGACTCGTCGTCTCTCGTCGTTCGGAACAGCGGCAGCGCCACGCTGACATCGTGGCTGGGAATCACCGGCTCGTCGAACTTCTCGGTGATGCCGACCTATCTGAGCATCGAACCGGGTGACAGCGCGACGGTAACCGTGTTCTACCAGGCCACCGATTTCAGCCCGGATGCAGGATATCTTCAGTTCACCACGAACGATCCGTACCAGCCGCAGGTGAACGTCGCGTTGAGCGGAACGACGAACCAAGCGCCTGTGATCGCGTCGCACACGCCCGACGCTCTTGACTCGATCGGTGTGGGAATTCCGGTCACGTTTACGGTCACGGCGTCCGACGCCGACGGCGATTCGCTGCTCATTGTCTGGAAGGTCAATGGTACCATCGAACAGACCGACACGATGGCCTCCTTCGTTCGAACCTTCTCATCAGTTGAAAACGTGTCGGTCAGTGTCGTGGTCAGCGATCCCTACGGACTCTCGGATAGCACCGTGTGGTCGTTCCGCGTCGTGACGGACGTGGAGCTGGCTCCTGCGGCAATCCCCCGGAACTTCTTGCTCCAGCAGAACTATCCCAATCCGTT
>CAYXMK010000094.1:0-9210 GCA_964465905.1 uncultured Ignavibacteriaceae bacterium
GACAACGGTCAGGGAGCGGACATCCTCCGGGAAGTCCAAAGCGAACCGCATGGCTGTCTTTCCGCCCATCGAGTGGCCCAGCAGGTGGACCGGACTGAGCCGGTGCTCGGCGAGAAACGCGCGCAGGTCCGCGGCCATTGCCGCGTAGGTATGAACGTCCGCGTGGGGGGAATGTCCGTGGTTGCGCTGGTCGACGGTCATGACCCGCCACGACTCGGCGAGCCGCCGTGCCAGGGTCTGCCAGTTGTCCAGCGAGCCGAACAGGCCGTGGAGAATGACCAGCGGCTCACCCGAGCCGAACTCTCTTGAATGCAGTTGTACGGTTTCCATCCTGTGCCAGAACGTGCCGATCGATTCCCCACATGAAGAAGCTCCGCTTGCATCTTAAACAAAAAAACTCCGAATTGCATCTAAGCATGCACGTTCGACAACGCGTGTTCTTCGGGTCCATGAATATCCGAATTCTCTTCGTCTTCCTCTGCCTGCTCTGCACGGCGACCGCTGACGCCCAGCTCAAGACGCCCCGCGCACCGTCGAGCCCGACCCTGACCATCAAGCCCTCGGATGTGGACTACCAGCTCTGGGAAAGCTTCCAGGTCGTGCGGAAGGCGAACGACGGAGACCCACTCGCTCAGCACGAACTGGGGCTGAGGTACCTGACAGGACGCGGCTTCTTCGCTGATACGGCCAAAGCTGTCCATTGGCTTCAGAAGGCGGCGGATCAGGACCTTCCCGTCGCGAACTTCAATCTTGCCATACTTCTCTCCAACGGGTGGGGTCTCCCGTGGAATCCGTTTCTTGCCTTTCGTCGGTTCAGTGCGGCAGCGACAAGAGGAATGCCGGACGCGCTGTATGCCGTCGGGATCTCTTACACAGAGGACCTGATCGTTCCTGCCGACTGGATGAAGGCACAGGAGTACTTGCAGAGAGCAGCTCAGGCAGGGAGCGAGGCCGGCAAGTCGGCACTCGAAGAATTCACCCGAAGGGGCTTGTTCGAAAAACACGGCAGGCTGTCCTCATCACCCCCCGTTCCCCCCGCCGACACGCTCCGGCCGAAAGTCCCCCCCCTCATGCTCCAGGATTTCGAGTCGGATTCCCTGGCCGCACAGCCTGAACAGCTCGATCTGCTGACGGCAAAGAATGCCGTGCAGCTGCGAAACCTTCTCGGGATCGAACGGGATGAGCAGGATTCAACCCGGCCGGCGCTCGAACTGATCCGGACAGCGGCAGAGTACGGGAGTCCGGAAGCAAGAATTCTGCTGGGAAGATGCTACGAGACCGGCACGGGGATGCCGAAAGATTTGCTCAGGGCATCCGAGGAGTACCTGAATGCTCTCCGTCTGGATGCCCCCAGAGCGTATGACCTGCTCTGGGCTCTTCTGAGCACTCCAGGTTTCCGGGAGGCATTTGAAGCCGGAAGCCGGCAGGAGAGCGCGCGGCCGAAGTTCATCAGTGCAGGATTGGCGGGTATCCGCCTGGATCTCCAGATGACAGAGCAGAATGCTGTTCAACTGTTGCAGGAGGCCTCCGCGCGGGGGCACATCCCGGCGAAAATCGAATTGGGGATTCGGTATTCATCAGGGCGCGGCGTGCCACGCGACCGGGAACGAGCATTCGCGCTGTGGAGAGAAGCAGCACAGTCGGGAAGCCGGGAGGCGGAAATCCGCCTGGCGATGGCCCGAGTGCTTGAAGGGGGATCGGATGGTGTGAGGGCCGAGGACGTGCAGTTCCTCACCGACGCGGCTGAGCACGGATCCGTTCTTGGCCAGCTTGCCCTCGGCTTCTGCCGCGAGCGCGGAATCGGAATGAAGGAAGACCGCGGTGAAGCGGCTCGTCAGTATCGGAAGGCCGCCCGCCGGGGCAACCAGGCCGCGTACCTCTCTCTGCGGCACATGCATGACGAGATCCGGCCCGCCGAGCCGGAGTTCCTCATGCCGTAACTGCGGCTCTGCAACCTGCCATTGTTGGTCTGCGCCTCAAACGACAGAGCGGCAAGCAGACCACCTGCTTGCCGCTCGACTTCTCCGGCGTCGTGTGCGCTTCAGATCACCTGGCGCCTTCCCTCATCCCTCGGAGATGACCGAGGTGCTTTTCGCCATGTTCGGTGTAGATCCTCAGAAGATCCTCCAGCGTCAGCAGCCCGCGCTCACCGTGAATGCCGGTCCGTTTCCAACCCGCCTCGTCTACACGCTCCAGCAATATGCACCAACGATCGTGCAGAGCGTACAGTAATTCGAGCGAAGAAGCCACCGGCGTCACGGCGACATCCGGCAGCTTCGCCCATTCGTTCTGGTCGTACGCCTTCAGCGTCGGCGCGTCTTCCGTCAGAATGAGCTTCATCCGGACGTAGCCATTCATGTGGGCGTCGGCCAGATGGTGGACCACCTGTCGGATGGTCCATCCTCCGGGGCGGTACGGAGTATCCACGTCAGTATCGCTGAGCTCTCGAAGGACTTCCGCCAGCTGTCCCGGCAGTTGGCGGAGACGCTCGATGTGCCGCCGTCTCTCTTCAGTGTTCACGCAGTCTCCCCCCTGAAGGGTGTCAGTTCCATTCGGATGCCGCACAGAACCCGGCAGGCCGACGCTTCTCCTCTACGGAATCCGCCGGTGTTTGTTTCGTCCCCATCCACCCTCATCCGGAAGCACCGTTATTTCCTCATCCAGCTCTCAGGGTACAGCACCACCTTGACCCGATTCTCATCTCCGAGAAGCTCCCGGGCTGTCTGCCGGAGATCCTCGAGGGTCAGGGCTCTGGCCATCCTCGGGAATTCCGGGATCAGCCGCGGATCCTGACCATGAAAAGCGGCAAACTCGAGTTCCCCGAGCCAGTAACGGTTTTGTTTGATCTGGACCTCGAACTCGCGCAGGTCGATTTCCCTCACTTTCGCCAGGTAGTCTTCCGTTGTGCCGACGGTGCGGAGACTGTCGATGAGCGAGTACACCTCCTCCACCAGTTCGTCGACTCTCTCCGGATCGCAGCCAAACTGGACCGTCACCTGATAGCGCTGGCGGGGAATCCTCGGGAAGAGTCCCCGCACGCCGACGCCGTACGTTCCTCCCATATCTTCCCGCAGGCGCTCGCGCAGTCTGATCCGCAGAAGGTCCATCATCGCCTCAGCGCGATAGACGCTCTCGCGGCTCCATGCCAAGGGCCCGGAGTAGATGATCGAACAGAGGCTTTTCGGCTCCTTGCCTTTGAAGACCTGCTTGTTGATGACGCCGCGCGGATACTCGTACGTGACGTCGGCCCACGACTCACCGGAGCCGACAGACGGAAGCCCGCCGAGGTACTGTTCCACCAGCGGCCTGATCGAGACCGGATCGAAGGCGCCAACGAAGAGAAACGTGAAATTGCCGGCATCACGAAACCGTTCCCTGTAGATGCGGTAGGACACACCGAGATCCATCTTCTCAACGTGCTTCGGTGTCCACGGAACGAAGCGCGGATGGTACTGGGACATCGTCACGGAAATCGTGTCCTGGAAGGCCTGCTCCGGACTGAGACTCCGGTTTTCCAGCGACGTCCGCAGTCGCGTCCTGGATGCGACGTAAACCGCACTGTCCACGCGGGGGCTGGTGAACGTCAGGTAGACCAGCTGCAGCAGGGTCTCGAGATCCTTCGGAGACGACTGGGCGGAGATGCCTTCGGTCAGTTCACTGATGTACGGCGAGACCCGCACAAGCTTGTCGGAAAGCCTCTTCCGAAGCTGGCTGTCGCTGAACGTCCCCAGTCCGCTTTCACTGACGATCCCCGCTGCGGTGCGGGCCGGGATGAGATCCCGATCCTCAACGAGCGAAAGACCTCCTGGACTGAATGCCGAGACGAGCACCTCGTCGTTCTTGAAATCAGTGGGCTTCAGAAGTACTCGCACGCCGTTCGCCAGGCTCCACTCTGTCACGCCGATCTCCGGAATTCTCTCCTCCCTCACCACCGGCGAAGGCAGAGGCATTTCCCGCAGCAGCGGTTCCATCGGAGCTTCGTCGATGTACGGGGGGATCTCCCGTCCGGCGATCGATTGAACGACCGCCGCCAATGCAGACTCCGCAGGGACAATGATCCCTTCCTTTTCCGGAGAGGAGACAAGGATCACCCGGTTCTCTTCTCTGTTCCACAGGCGTGCAAGGGTGTTCACTTCCTCCAGCGAGATTCCCGGTAGAAGCCGGCCGGCCATTGCATATTCATTGTCGATGCCGGGGATCGGTTCGCCAAACAGGAAACGCCACACGTACTCCGAGACGTAGCGGCTCGATTCCTGCTTGTCGCGTTCCTGATAGGCAGCTTCGAGGGATCGAAGCAGAGACTTGCGGGCGCGATCAAGTTCCGTTGCCGTGAACCCATGTTGCCGCACGCGCGCAGATTCCGTCAACAGGGCCTCAAGTCCCTGTTCGACACCGTTGTTCTTCACGCCCGCATTCAGGATCGCCACCTCCGTCGTCCGCACAAATCGTCCTTTGCCGGCAAAGGCATAGAGGAACGGCGGATCAGGTTTCTTCGTCAGTTCCTGAAGTCTCTCGTTGAGCATCGAGCTGTAGAGCTGTTCCACCAGGGACATGCGATAGTCTCCCACGGTCGCCTGCGATCGCACCGGCAGTTTGACGTACACGCTGACGTTGGTCGAGGTTGCTTCCGAATCTGACGCAACGGCGAAGAGGGTGTGAGGATGGTCCGGGACGGGGTACAGCGTCCGTTGGGGAGCACCGGAACGGGACTGCATCGAACCGAAGTGTTTTTCGATCAGGGCTTTGATGTTCCCCACATCCACGTCTCCGACCACGATGACCGCCATGAGATCCGGCCGATACCAGTCGCGGTAGAACGCCCGCAGGGTTTCATGCCCAAAGGAGTCGAGCACCTCTTTCTTTCCGATGGGAAGCCGCTCGGCATAGCGCGACTGATGGAAGAGAACAGGATATTGTTTGTCGCGCATCCGGGCCCACGCCCCGCGCCCCAACCGCCACTCCTCGATGATAACACCCCGTTCCTTATCGATCTCTTCGTCGTCGAACGACACGGCGCGCGCCCAGTCCGCCAGGACCTGAATCCCCTTTTCCAGAATTCCGCCGCTGTCGGTCGGAAGCTGAAGCATGTAGACGGTTTCATCGAAGCTCGTGTAGGCGTTGATATCCGGGCCGAATCGCATCCCGATCGACTCCAGGAAGTTGATCAGGTCCTGTTTGGGAAAATGGGCGGTCCCGTTGAACGCCATGTGTTCCACGAAGTGCGCGAGTCCCTGCTGTTCCTCCGTCTCCAGCACCGAGCCGGCATTCACCACCAGACGCAACTCTGCCCTTCGCTCAGGCTTCTTGTTGGCGCGGATCAGATAGGTCAATCCGTTCGGGAGTACCTCGCGAACGATGGCAGGATCATCGGGAAGGAGAGCCTGCGGTTCATCGGGAAGGGCGGCGGGGGAAGCCGCGCGGGATGTTTCCCGCAGTGAAGATGAGCAGGCAACGAGGAAGAGCGAAAGGAGGATGGAGACAGAAGCGATTCGCGCACGCATGGTGATGTTCCTTTCCGACGGCAGATGGCAATCGCGCTGGCCGTCAGCGGTCCCTGCCGACGACCGGTCGACGAATCAATGAAGGCGGGTAACTTCCGGATGATCCACGAGGATGGCCGCAGGGACGAAGCCGCAGCATTACCGTTCCTCCCGGGGAAACGGACTTTCCCCGGCAGCGGAGGACGAGCCGACACGTCTCAGCCTGAGGAGAGAGCTCACGGCGGGCATAAGGAAGAAGGCATCCGCCCGAGACGAAGAGGGAACGAAGGTTGCTGCGCGGAGGGGCATCGGATCTGAGTTCCGCGCTCCGTCGCCGTGCCAGCCGACAGTATCGGCATCGGACTCAAACGAACTGAAAAGGAGCAGCGATCCGGTGGTGATGTTCCTCATCATGGCGGCCCTCTCCGGGAGCGCCGAGACTTCACCTTCGCTGCAGCCAGGAGGGCCCGGCGTCAAGTCTGCGGTTTCGCAGGGCCGGCTGGCACCGGTCTGCTGACCTGCCGGGTCGATGTTCTCTTCTTGCGAGGACGTGTTTTTCCATACGTCCCGCGCCAGATCTTGCTGCGCCGAGAGCGCCGATCACCTTTTCCCATCCAGTACCTTCCTGAGCGAGTGTTGTCACTGAACTGTACACTTGGATCAGAGAGCCGAGAGGCGGGGTGCACATCCCGCCTCTCGCGCCGTTTGTCTTCTGTTGCTCTCTCCACAGTACCGGCGAATGCTCCGGATCAATAGAGGAACATCGGTTTGCCGAGCATGTGGGCAATCTTCGGCCGGTAGTTCTCCTTGTCATACAGCGCGTCCACATCCACGCGCTTGACTCCCTGGGTCAGAGTGTCAATCGGCACGGTGGTGTATTTTCCTTCGCGGAGGGCGACCATCTTGCCGAATTCCTTCTTCATGATCAGGTCCATCGCCAGTCCTGCGTAGCTGAACGCGACCATGCGGTCCAGAGCATCGGGCTCGCCGCTGCGCATGAGATAGGCAACTTGTTGATAGACCGTATGGACGCCGGTCTTCCTCTTGAAATAGTCTTCCCACACCTCGCCCACGCCGCCCAGCTTCCGGTGCCCGTAGGCATCCTCTTCTCCGGTCTCGACGATGCTTCCCCCTTCCATGACCGCTCCTTCCGAGATGGTCATGATTGCGTAGTTACTCGGGTTGTTTCTCTTGTCCTGGAGCAGGAAGTCGGCCAGGATGTCGGGATTGAAGTGAACTTCAGAAATGATCGCGCGGTCGACGCCGGCCAGGTAGGCAGAGATCAGTGAGGTCTCGCCGGAATTCCGTCCGAACAGCTCCACAATCGCCACGCGTTCGTGTGAGCCGGCAACGGTCCGCAGCGACGTGATGAAATCCACGCTCCGGGTGACGGCTGTCGAGAAGCCGATGCAGTAGTCGGTGCCGAAGACGTCGTTATCCATCGTTTTGGGTATCGCGATCACGGGGAATCCTTCCCTGTGCAGGCGAACGGCATAGCTCTGCGTGTCATCGCCGCCGATCGTGATGAGCGCATCGATCTGCAGATGTCCGAGCACCTTAAGCACATGGGGGGTGAAATCGACCCTTGCATCGGGGGGGAGTTTTTCGTGCTCTTTGGTCTTCAGAAAGGGGGGTATGGCGCTGACCTTCACCTTGCCGGGATTGGTTCGGGAGGTGTGGAGGAAGGTGCCGCCGGTCCGGTCGATTGTACGCGTATTGGCCTTGTTCAGCCGGATGTAGTTCGTCCCCTCATTGTCCGGGGCCGAGAAGTTGTACTCCAGCAGGCCGGCCCATCCTTTCCGGAGCCCTATGACTTCGATGTTTTCGTCATTGGCGCGGTAGACGACCCCTTTGATGCAGGGATTGAGACCCGGGACATCGCCGCCGCCGGTGAGTATGCCGATTCTCATGGGTTTCGTGTTCCTCTGTGGTGTTCCTCACTCGTTGAGACACTCTGCGGGAGCGTTCGCTTTCCGCACAAGAAGGTACCCACAATCTTCTTGCTTTTCAATACGCCTTCAGCCTCCGTGCCGATCCTGAGGGACTTTCCCGAGCACGCGGATCATCTCATCGTGAATGCGCCCGTTCGACGCCAGGAGCTGGGGAGTATGGATCGTCGCCGGAATCCCCGCGAAGTCCGTATGAATCCCCCCTGCTTCCAGCAGGATGAGCACGCCGGCCGCCATGTCCCACGGATTCAGGAACACTTCCCAGAATCCGTCGAAACGGCCGCAGGCAACGTAGCACAGATCGAGCGCTGCCGAGCCGAGACGGCGAACGGCCCGGCATTCCATGAGGAAGTGATTGAAGTGCTCCACGGCGTGCGACGGGTTCTCCCGGATGTTGTAGGGAAATCCCGTAACCAGCAGACTCTCCTGCAGAGAGGAAGTCGTGGAAACGCGGATCGGGCGACCGTTGAGCGCGGCTCCGCCTCCCCGCTGAGCTGTAAAGAGCTCGTCGAGATTCGGATCATAGACCACGCCCAGCTCAAGTCTGCCGCGGACTTCCAATCCGATCGATGTGCAGAACAGCGGGAGGCCGTGAGCGAAGTTCGTCGTCCCGTCCAGCGGATCGATCACCCAGCGATAGTCAGACCGGCGTTGATGATCTCCCGACTCCTCGGCCAGGAAATCATGATCGGGATATCGCTCCTTGATGGTGCGAATGATAAGCTCTTCCGCCTGACGGTCAATATCGGTGACCAGGTTTGAACTCTGTCCGAGCTTCTGTTCGATCGTTTGCGGTCTGCCGCGGTGTTCCCTGAGCACGCGGCCTGCAGCCCGCGCGGCCCGAATGGCGATCTCCATCATGGTCTCATCTCTCCTTGTTGTTTAAGATACGGCTTTTTTCGCGCAGAACAGCGGATACCACGCGGCGTTCGCCTTCTTTGCAGAATGCCCCAAATTTCTTTATGTTGAACACGGTACTTCCATGACTCCCACGTTTGCCTTGGCACGCCCGTCGATTCTCCTGGCGTCCTCCCTGGCACTTATGAGCTGTGTTCCCCAACAGCAGGACGACCGCCCCATCGTGCTGTCCGAGCTTGCTAGTACAGTTGCGGGCGAATCCCGTCAAGTCGGCTACACAAACAAGCGGGCAGGCTTTTTTTCCACAGAGACATCCGCTCCGCACCGAACCGGCTGGCAGGGTTGGTACGTCTTTGCGCACAAGATTCTGCACGACTATGCCCTCTTCATCGACGGCGAACGGCTGAATCGGTCCAGCGCAACGCAGGTGACGGTGTTCCCGCACCAGCTCACACGACGATACGAGAACGGGGTAACGGAGACGGTGACGCTGGCCGATTCCATCGATGCGTTGATCGTGCAGGTGCGTGGCCTCTCCGCCCGAGAGCTTGCGCTGCGTCCGTTCTTCAGCGATGCCTCGGTGCGGGACGAGTTCGTCGTCCTGGAACGGAACCACTCCCTGCTCATCGCCCGCAGGAAAGACCTCACGGGAACAGCGGAAAGGAATGTTCCGATCTGGATCGGTCTCCGCATCACCGGCGCAGGCGCGTCGGAGGGATCCCTTCTCGACGCCGCGACCGACGGCAGTTCGTTCTCCCCTGCAGGTCTTTCGTCTCTCTTCTCAGGATCAGAACTCACGGCCGTACTTGCGGCGGGAGCGACGGATGCCGCAACGGAACGTCTGCTAAACGAAGCGGCAGAGCACGGCGCCGAGTTGGTCCTGCAGCGGCAGAAGCGCATGGAAGCGCTTCTGGACGCTGCCT
>CAYXMK010000095.1:0-9114 GCA_964465905.1 uncultured Ignavibacteriaceae bacterium
TGATGGCAGGGGTCGGATAGCTGGCGTTGTCGACCTCGATTTCCATGGCAGTGATCGTCACCTGTACGGCCCGCCGAAACGACTCCACGTCGAATTCGCCGTCTTCGTGACGGAATTTCATCAGATTGAGCGACGCCAGGTTGCAGGCGGTGTCGTCCAGGAACATGTACTCGGAGCACGGATTGGAGGCGTTGATGGGCGCCGTGTTCGGGCACGTATGCCAGCTGTTGATGGTCGAGTGGTACTGCATGCCGGGGTCACCGCAGATCCAGGCCGCGTCGGCGATCTGACGCATGAGATCGCGGGCGCGATGCCGTTCCACAGGCTCGCCGGTCGTTACGGCGCGGGTGCTCCACTCCCGGTCCTCAATCACCGCCTTCATGAACTCGTCCGTGACCCGCACGGAGTGGTTGGCATTCTGGTAGGCGATGGAATCGTAGGCTCCCCCCGTCACGTTGAATCCGCCGTCGTACCCCGCTTCGATCAGCGCCCACGCCTTCTTCTCCTCTTCCGCCTTGCAGTTGATGAATTCCGCGATATCGGGATGTTCGGCGTTGAGGATCACCATCTTGGCGGCGCGGCGCGTCTTGCCTCCGGATTTGATCACACCGGCAAAGGCGTCGAACCCCCGCATGAACGAGACGGGGCCCGAAGCCGTGCCGCCGCCGGAGAGACGCTCCTTCGAGGAACGGAGGGTCGAGAGGTTGGAGCCGGTTCCGGAACCGAACTTGAAGAGCATGCCTTCCGTCTTCGCGAGAGTCAGGATCGAATCCATCGAATCGCGTACGGAGTTGATGAAGCAGGCGGAGCACTGCGGTTGCTCTTCGATCCCGACGTTGAACCAGACAGGACTGTTGAAGGACATGTACTGCCGGACGAGGAGGGCCACAAGCTCCATGAAGAAGATCTCCGCATCCTCGGCCGAGGCAAAATAGCCGCCGCGTTCACCCCAGGTGCGGATCGTGCTTGCCACGCGGTTGATGAGCTGGCGGACGCTGGTTTCGCGTTCGGGAGTGCCGAGGGTGCCGTGGAAGTACTTCGAGACCACGACGTTGGTGGCCGTCATGGACCAGGACTTTGGAATCTCCACATCCTTCTGCTCGAAGATCTTCTCCCCGCGCTCGTTGGAGATGACGGCAGTCCGGAGCTCCCATTCGACCTCGTCAAACGGATGCACGCCGGCCTTTGAGAAGAAACGCTGAAAGCGCAGGCCGTGTGGTCCCGGCATTCTCTGTTTCTGATCTACCTCGACTGCGACGTTGCTGCCTGTTGGTTCCGCCATTGTCCGCTCCTCACTGGTTACACCCGGGCCGCCGCCCTATGAGTTCCCCCTTTGAAAGAAAAAGCCAGCCGTTCGGCAGAATCGACCGACTGCCGGGCTTCTTCATCTCAATGGGAAATTGAAATGTAAAGGAAGTGTACTTCTCTTGTCCCGGCACTCGTTCTCGGCCTTGAGCCGGCTGTGTCCAGCCTGGGGAAGGCACAGGTCACAGTAGGAAGCGAGCAGTGACCGGGAACAATCGGGTTGCAATATATCGGGTTACACGAACTTTGTCAAGTAGTTTTTTAGGGAGGCGGAATCTCGCCAAAGATTTTCCTTGACATGGGTCGCGAAATCTTCGTTTCCCCTTTCACCGTCCGGCGGGGGCGGCTGGCGACATGGCAGATCGGCGCCGGTGGCGGTGGAACAGCTTGAGGGCTCCTGAACCCTGCGAAAGAACTTGAAGGCCCCGTCGAAAGTTCTGTCGCCCCTGTCGGTGTTTGGAAGTGCATTGGCAAGGAGCCGACCGCCGGTGTGCGCGTTGCTTGCATCTCATCCCCGCATCGTGTACCTTCTCACACTATTTTTGAGAAGACTCGCAAGGAGAGCAGCCATGCCCGTCGCAGTCCAATTCTCGACCATTGCGGAGATGTTCGACCGCATCACGGCGAAGTATGCCGCAGCCGGACGCCCCATCTACATGCACAAGGTAGACAAGGCGTATCGCGGGATCTCCTATACGGAGTACCGACAGAACGTAGAGCTCTTCGCTCTCGGCCTCACGTCGCTCGGGCTCAAGCGGGGAGACCGGGTCGCCATCATTTCTGAAAACAGGCCGGAGTGGGTGGTTGCGGACATGGCGATGGTGGTGCTCGGGATTGTGAATGTCCCGATCTATCCCACGCTGACTCCCAAGCAGATCGAATTCATCTTCAACGATGCGGGAGTCAAGGCGGCGGTGGTTTCCAACTCCTTCCAGCTCGCCAAAGTAGAGAAGATTCAGTCGGGGGTGAAGTCGCTCGAGCGCGTCATTATCATGAGCGAGAAAGGGATCACCCCGCAGGACGATGTCCTGACGTTCGGGAAGATGTACGAACTCGGCGCGCAGTACCGCAGTATCTATCCCCGCTTCTTCGCCGAGGCCATACCCCAGAGCAAGCCGGATGATCTTCTCACGATCATTTACACGTCGGGGACCACGGGCAATCCCAAAGGCGTGATGCTCACGCATCACAACCTGGTGACGAACATCATTGCTTCGGCCTCTGTGATCACGCTGAGCGAGACGGATACGCTTCTCTCGTTTCTTCCCCTCTGTCACTCCTTCGAGCGTATGGCGGGATACTACACGGCGATGGCCTGCGGTGCCACGGTGGCGTACGCTGAGAGTGTCGAGACCGTGAGGGACAACCTCATCGAGGTGCGGCCCACCGTCGTGACGACGGTGCCGAGGCTGTTCGAGCGGATCCAGAGCAGAATCATGAAACAGGTGGAGGCCAGTCCGCCGGTGCGTCAGAGGATCTTCCACTGGGCATTGAACGTAGGGCGGCAGTACGCCGCAGCTCGGCGGAAAGGAAGCATTCCGGCGTCCCTTGCCCTCCAGCATGCTCTTGCGGCAAAACTCGTCTTTTCAAAGCTCAAGGCCCGAACGGGAGGACGCATGCGGTACTTCGTTTCGGGGGGCGCCGCGCTCCCGAAGGAGCTGGGGGAGTTCTTCGAGGCGGTTGGTATTCAGATCATCGAGGGATACGGCCTGACCGAGACGTCCCCCGTGCTGACGGCGAACCGACTGGATGACTACCGGTTTGGAACTGTCGGCAAGCCGATTCCGGGGGTCGAGATCAAGATCGCGGAGGACGGCGAGATTCTGGCCAAGGGTCCCAATATCATGAAGGGATACTACAACAACCCCGCCGCCACGAAGGATGTGATTGACGAGCAGGGCTGGTTCCATACCGGTGACGTCGGCCAGTACGATCATGAGGGACACCTGATGATCACGGACCGTAAGAAGCATCTCTTCGTCAGCTCCGGCGGAAAGAACATCGCTCCCCAGCCCATCGAAAACCTCTTCCTGCAGAGCAAGTACATCGACCAGTGTGTGCTCATCGGTGATGGCAGGATGTACCTGTCGGCCATCATTGTACCGGAATTCGACATTCTCAAAGACTACGCGTCGGCGCACGGCATCAAGTTCGCCAGCGAAGTGGACCTGATCGCCCATCCCGAGGTCCGGAAGCTGTATCAGCACGAAATTGACCGTCTGCAGAAAGACCTGCCCGTCTTCGAACGCGTGCGGCGCTTTGAGCTGCTGCCCAAGCCCCTGACCGTCGAAGGGGGAGAGATCACCCCGACCCTGAAGGTGAAACGGAAAGTCGTCGAAGAGAAATTTGCACACCTGATCGAACGGATGTACGAAAAGTCGTCCTGACAGGGGCGGCAAGGATGATGTTGCCGGCCCGGCCTCTCTTCGGAGAGGCCGGGTTTTCTTATGGCTTCGGGGTGGAATCCGGACTCGTGAGCACCCGCACAACTCTGCGCTGGACCACGCGGTCGGCAACGACCCAGGCATCCGGATAGCGGGACTGGATGACCTGGGCAAGTCGTCGATTGGCTTCGAGGCGGGAGACGAAATCCCCCAGACGCACCTTGTAGACCGGGGGATCGTAGACGACGTAGACAGAGTCGGTGGGGAAGGCCTCCATGGCTGCGAGCTTCGCGGCGTTCCCTTCATCGATGCTCGCAGAGGAAAAGATCTGGATCCGGAATCCCTGCACCACCTCCTCCTCGACGTACGAGCTGTCTCCCGGAATTTCCAGAGGGGGGCGCGACGCTGCCTCGGCGTGCGCTGTCCGCACGGCGTCGATCTCTTCATCGAAGTCCGAAGGATTCAGCGTCGCTTCGTAGACTTCGAGGGGGGCCTTTGACTGGCGTTCGGAGCGCTGCGGAGGTGGTTTCCCCTCCGGTGTGGTTTCCCTCGGAGCCGTACACGCGGCGACGAGAAGCAGGAGCATGGCCGTCATCCAACGGCCAGACGAAATTGACATTCCGTTCTGTACCACGGGTCTTCCTCGTTGTGTCTCAGCCGGAGCGCCCCCCCTGAGGCCACCAGCATGTCGTCGGATCATCCTGAAGCGATGTGAGAGAGCAATCAGCGCGACGTGTAGATGACCCACGCGTCGTGGTATTCCTTCGGATATTGCTCCCTCATGGACCTGCGAAGTGCCGACGCCTCACGCTTCGTGCCGAAGACGCCGACACTCACCCGATACAGTCGGTCGGACTTGTCAAACCGATTGCTGACCGGAAGGTCGGGATAGCGCCCACGCGCCTGCTTCTCAAACCGAAGCGCATTTGCGGCTCTGGCAAATGCTCCGATCTGCACCGTGTACATGGGCTGGGCCGGCCGTTTGATCGGACGATGACTCCGTGCCGCGGTCCCCGTCCTGCGGACAACGGCCGCCTGCACGGTGTCCTGGCGCGACGTGAGTCCTCCCCGTTGCCGGGCCTTCGCGGGCGGTTTCGCGTCGGCTTCTGAAGAAGCCGCCTGCTCGGTCGTTGGAATTCGAACGGACGGTGCCGCCGGCTGGGGATTGCTCGCTCTCCCGCTTCCCGACTCTTCGGACGAAACACACGACGCCATCATCAACAGCAGAACGGCGCCGGGGATTGCCCCGAGGGTCGGCAATACCGGAATTCTCCTCCGACGATGGCATGGGGAAGCGGCGCCGCTGGTATGTGTCGTGGAACGCGGCATCAGTACCCCTTCGTGCGATCCGCAGTTCGCTTCGTCACAATGGCAACCCCTGAGCTGGTACCGATTCGGTTAGCGCCGTGTTCGATGAAGGCAACTGCCTCTTCGTAGGTTCTGATGCCCCCCGCGGCCTTGATGCCCATGGTCGGCCCTACCGTCCTTCGCATGAGATCAACATCTGCCAGTGTAGCGCCGCCGTGCGCGAAGCCGGTCGAGGTCTTGACGAAATCCGCTCCCGCCCGGACGGCGAGTTGGCACGCTCTCACCTTCTCCTCGTCGGTCAGGAGAGCGTTCTCGAGAATCACCTTCGTCAGAGCGCCGTTGCGCTGAGCGGCCTGCACCACACTGCGGATGTCGTGTCCAACGTCGTCGTCCCTCCCGGACTTGAGCAGACCGATGTTCATCACCATGTCCAGCTCGTTTGCCCCGTCGCTGAGGGCCTGCTCCGCCTCTGCGACCTTGGCCCGCGTCGATGTTGCCCCCAGGGGGAATGCGATGACAGTGCAGACGGCAATGTCGCTGCCGCGCAGCAGTTCTGCACAGCGGCTGACGTGACAGGGATTGATGCAGACGGACGCAAACCGGTAGAGACGTGCTTCCTCGCAGAGCCGCCGGATCTGTTCATCGGTGGCGTCGGGCCTGAGGAGAGTGTGATCGATCATCCCGGCAAGAACTTCGTCGATGCTCCCCGCAGGACCGGAGGGTTGTGTGGTGGAGACTGGATCCACGGCTGAAATATACGGGAAAAACTTCCCCTGTCAAACGGATCGTGATTCGCCGGCAGCCGTCGGGGTGTCCGTCTCGCATCGCCGACGGAAGAGTGCCGGGACTTCGGCGGGCTTCCGGCTGCGCTCGTCGACGAACACCATGCCGGTCTTGATGCGCGCCACTTCCCGCCCGTTTGCCCGATTGGTAATCCGGTAGTACAGATCGAAGCCCACTCCGCTGAACTCCGCAGGCTCCACCTGCACAATGAGAACGTCGCCGTGGAAGGCCTCCGAACGGTACTGCAGCACGGCATCTGCCATGATGAGAGCCCGTCCCTCGACTTCCCGCTCCGTGTAACCCAGGGAACCAAGGAAGCGAATTCGGGCCTCATGCGCGATGGAAAGCATGGCATCGTTGCCCACATGCCCTCCGTAGTTCACGTCACTGATCCGGACGGGAATTTCGGTCGAGAACCGGAACACTTCCGGGAGTTGAAGTCGTACGCGGGACATCGTCGGCGGATGTACGGTGAACGGCCTCCGGCGCCGGGAATCCGGCGCCGCCTGCTAAGGATTCAGTGCTTCCCTCAACGTCACTTCCAGGAGATCGGACAGCACCTGACGAAGAGCGCCGGTGAACCGGAATCCTGCTGTGGACTCGAGCAGCTCGTTGTACCCTTGCAGCTCGTCGTTGGTCAGTGACTGGAAGATGTAGAGCCAGTGTGCACGGTACGACTGGTCGATGGCTTTGGAGACGCGGGGATGTACGGTGCGCACAATTCTCTGTACCTCCGCCATCGAGAGGCGTTCAGCCGCAGGGAGGCGGAGGTTCGCTGCCGCCAGCAACGTGTCCACAAAGGGGAGAAGCACGCGCCGGCTGAGGGTCGTGGCCCCAAGGTTCTGGTCGAGTCGTTCGAGAAGTAACTGGCGTCGGTGACTCGGCCTGATGTGCCGTACCCACTCTTCATAGCGCCGGAAGGATGTCTGTCCCTCGTGCAGGGACAGGGAACCGACAGCACGAGCCAGCTTGAGTCCCGTCGGTGATTGAGACCACGACGCGAGTGCGGAGATCGTTGCATCGTCGAGGCGGGGCAGAAGGCGTTCTGCCGCGGCGGAGGAGAGAGACTCGACTTCAAGGTGCCGTGCCATGCCGTCTCTGATGACGCGAACCGGTCCCCGCAAGGGCGGAGGGACGAGCGTGTCCAGCCCCCGTGTCAGCACGTTGTGGAAGACTTCCAGAGGGATGCGAACGCCGGAAACCTCGGGGAGCGGCACGGCGCGTCCATTCTGAGCGGTCAGCGGGAGCGCGACCAGGAGCATTGTCAGCAGCAAGGGAAGAAGCGGGCGCCCGAAGAGGATCATGACGTGTGCCTTCCAATGGTAGCTGCCGTATGATTGTGAGATTATCCGATGAATGCAAGGCCGGTTTTCTCATCCCTGAGAGTCAGAGCGAATGGGGGAACGCGCCCCGGCCCGCCGAGGCGGGCCGGAGTGTTTCCAGGAAGCGGGGGAAAGGAACGTCAGATTCTGATCAGAACGGACCGCTTGAGTTCCTTTGCGGCGTCGCGAAGCTTGTTGGTCAGCCCGTCCATCTCGATCTTGAGATCCAGCTCCAGATCCTCGGCATCGTCAGGTTCAAGCCACTGGAATGCGTCGTCTGGATCGTGCTGGTAGAAGCGGAGCCGGGGGAGCGGCACACGGGGGAGTTCAATCCTGTGTTCGAATTCGAACTCGCTCTCCTCGATCGTCATCGTGACGGTTTTTGGAGCCCCTTTTCGGATGATCTCCACCGGCACGGACTCTCCCTCATCATAGGCTGAGAGGGCGCGCTGGATATCGCGGACCTCGTCCGTCCTCTTGCCTCCGAACTTCACGATCACATCGCCGGCTTTCAGTCCGGCTTTCTCGGCTGCACTCTCCTTGCGAATCTCCTCGATGAGCACCCCTTCCTTTTCGGGAGCGCCGAAGTACTCGGCGAGCTGAGGGGTCAGCGTCCGCAGCGTCATTCCCAGAGCGCTGCTCGAGAAGAGTTCTCCGATCCGTCGGGGGCCGATGGAAAACGTGCGGACGCGCTTCTGCTCGCTGCGCGGCGGCTTGCCGACGACCACAGAGAGCGTCTTCTTCTGCATCTCCCTCCATACCACAACAGCGACGGCGGCATCAGGGTCCGTCCTGCCGACGGCTTTCACGAGGTCGCTGGCGTCATAGATCCGTCGCGAGCCGAACTCAAGAATAATGTCGCCTTCCTGAATACCGGCGTTCTCGGCCGGGCTCCCTTCGACGACGGAGGCCACAAGCGCCCCATCGGTGTCGGGGAGTTTGACCTCTTTTGCCTTTTTGGCGCTGACATCAGTGATGGAGACTCCGAGCCAGCCCCTCTCCTTGGAGCTTGCGGCGACGATACGTTGCACTTCCTGCTGCTGTACGGCGCTGAACGCGGGCGTGGCCATGATCAACGCCAGGAGACCAACGCGAATGATCTCGTGCATGGTCTGTCCTCCCTGAGATGAACGGTACTGTGGATTCTCCTTCTCGTGCGGGATTAGACGAACAGACGGGAGGGGATGTTCCCTGAGAGGGGATCAACAGCCGTCACGCAGGAAACGGGCGCTCGATCAGACGTCCCGGTCGGTGTCCTTCGTTCTGGACTCTTCCAGGAGCCGTGCGACGCGGCGGCTCAATTCCTCGTTCCGATCGGCAGGAGGGGTGTGGAAGGACCTGATCTTGCGGACCAGCAGGATGGCGGCGACGAGTATGCCGATGCTGAGCGCAACGAGAATGATGTGAAGGATTGTCATGGTATGGCTTCAGGCATCTCCCAGGTGGATGACGTCGTGTCCGAACCGGTCCCGGAGGGACTCGATCGTCTGCAGGATCTGGTCCCGGCGCTCCTCGGTGGGGAAGAGAAGAAGTTCATCGGCCGGGCTGAGGCGGGCGATCTGCACGCCGACGAGCCGGACGGGGTGGCCGTTGGTGTGGTTTCGGTTGAGCAGATTGCGGGCGGCGGCGAAGACCACGCCGTCGTCATAGGTACGCGTAAGGGAGGTCGTCCTCGTGATGGTCTTGAACGCAGCATCGCGGATCTTGAGGGTTACCGATTCCCCCTTGAGCTGTTTCCTCCGGAGTGTGGAGCAGACATCCTCGACGAGCGTGAAGAGCACACGCTCCAGTTCGCGCGTTTCGGTAAGGTCGTGCGAAAATGTTTCTTCCCGGCTGACGCTTTTTCGCACGTGCGACGCCTCGACCGTATCACTTCCTCCGCCGCAGGCTACATCATACACCCAGGCACCGGAAGCACCAAGCAGTCGCGTCATCTGTTCTCGCGTCAATGCTTGCACATCAGCGACCGTCGTCATACATCTGCGCTTGAGTATTTCCTCCGTCTTGGGTCC
>CAYXMK010000096.1:0-6900 GCA_964465905.1 uncultured Ignavibacteriaceae bacterium
TTCGTGATTGTCGGGAGCAGGATCTTCGACCTCAGCGGATTGGCTGGCAAGGACCAGATTCTGTCCCTCCTGCGCGCCGAAACGGAGAGATTTGCGCCCGACGAGCATGCCATTGCCCTCGTGGCGGACAAGTAGGCCGACAAGCTCCCGCGCGCCGATCGATCCCCCGATTCCCACCGATCGATGAGTAATCCTGAGCCCATTCAATTCGGAACCGACGGCTGGCGTGCGCGGCTGGGGTCAGGAATCACCCCCCAGCGAGTCGCCCTCGTGGGTCAGGCCTATGCCGAGTACATCCTGCAGCAAGCAGGCGGCAGCGGCGTGGCTGTGGGGTTCGATGGAAGGAGACAGTCGCAAGAGTTTGCCCGCATCATCGCGGGTGTGCTTGAGGCAAACGGCATCGAGGTCACGCTCTCCGACCGGATCATCCCGACGCCCGTTCTCTCCTTCACCGTGCGATTCCGAGGACTTGCCGGTGGTGTGATGATCACTGCCAGCCATAACCCGCCGGAAGACAACGGCGTGAAGTTCAAGGGACCCTATGGGGGTCCCCTCATGACGGAAGAAACACGGGCCATCGAGCGGCTGATTGGGCAGTCCGCTGTGAGAACGGCTCTGTCCGCCCCAAAGCCGACGGACATGCTGACGCCATACCTCAACCGCCTTGAGCAATTAATTGACCTCAAGTCGCTGAGGGACCTTGCGCCCTCCGCGGCAGTGGATTCCATGGCGGGGGCGGGAGGTGGGATCCTTTCCTCGTTCCTCGGGCGACTGGGCCTGAGGGTTGTGCCTGTCGACAATACCCCCCTGCCGGACTTCCGCGGCAGACTCCCCGAACCTATCGAAGCCAACCTCGCCCCTCTTGCCGCGGTGCTGGCGAAGGATCCGACGTTGGTCCTCGGGCTGGCGACCGACGGAGATGCCGATCGCTGCGGCGTCATGCTGGAGGGAGGAGCGTGGCTGAGCGCACAGGAGACAATTCTCCTCCTGACAGATCACCTCTTGAGAGCCCGGAAGGAAGAAGGGGATGTTGTGAAAACCTCCTCCGTCACAGACAAGGTGAAGAGACTGGCAGAAGGTGAGGGGCGTGTGGTGCACGACGTTCAAGTCGGTTTCAAGCACATTGCGGAAAAGATGATTCGGGGCCCCGTCGCCATCGGCTGTGAAGAAAGCGGCGGCTTCGGGTACGGCATCCACATCCCTGAACGGGACGGCATCCTCTCATGCCTTCTGATGCTCGAACTGCTGGCTCAGACTGGCTCCCGCAGTCTGGCAAAGGCGCGGAAGGCGATCACGGAGCGTTTCGGCGCGATTCACTATCGTCGGATCGACGTGACGTACGAGCGATCCGACCGGACGAACCTCCTCCCGACCCTCCTCCATGAGATTCCCTCCAGCATCGGCGGACTCGCAGTCGGCCGGCTGGCGCAGTTCGAGAGCAGTCGCGGCATTGTCAATGGGTTGAAGTTCATCCTTGAAGGGGATGATCGGTGGCTGCTGATCCGCTCTTCGGAAACGGAGCCGATGATCCGTCTCTACGCGGAGGGGCAGGATGACACGGAGGTGGAAACTCTTCTTTCGGCGGCCCGGTCTCTGCTTGCGCTGCCGTAGATCGATCAGCGAGCGTTGTAAGCTTCGTCAACGGAAGGAAGTGCAGCGTATGAAGTTCGCAAACAGGTACGGCTACTTCTCAAAGGACAGCAGGGAGTACGTGATCACAGACCCCCGGACTCCCCGACCGTGGTTCAACTACATGTGGAACGAACGCTACGCCGGACTCATATCGCACACAGGAGGAGGATTCAGTTTTGTCGATTCCCCGCGGGATAACCGGCTCACCCGTATGCGCTACAACTGTTTGCCGTGGGACCGTCCGGGGCGGTACGTGATGGTGCGGGATGCCGAGACTAACCGCTACTGGTCACTGAGCTGGGCTCCGACCACCGAGAGGAAGTACGATCATTATGAATGCCGGCACGGTCAGGGCTATACGAAGATCATCACAGAGTGTGAAGGCATCCGGGGGGAAGTGCTGTACTTTGTACCTGACGGAGTCTTGGGGGAAGTCTGGCGCGTTCGGCTGGAGAACAGATCGAACCGGAGCCGATCGCTGAACATCGTGGCGTTCGTCGAATTGATGATGGGGAACGCCCTCAACGACATCATTAACCAGCCGAACGACAAGCATTTCCCGGAAGTCCGGTTTGACGCCAGGCACCAGGCATTGGTGGCGACCCGGCGCTACTGGGTGCTGAACAAGAAAGTCTCCGTCGCCCAGCCGAACCTCGCATGGCCATACCTCAGCCTGTTCACCATGACGCTTCCTGTCAGTGCCTTCGACGGGAGTCTCGATACGTTCATCGGACGGTGGCGATCGGAAAGCAATCCTGAGGCCGTCGAGCGCGGACGGCTGTTCAACACCGAAATCACTGCCGGTGATCCTGTGGCCGCCCTTCAGTCGGATGTCCACATGGGGACCTCGGAAGTGCTCGATTTTGCCGTCGTGCTCGCCGTTGCCTCCCGAGAGAGCTCTGATCCCTTCGCCGACATCCGCTGGGGGGAACTCAGGGATACGCGCAGACTGGACGAACTGTTCGTCGGGGTACAGGAGAGATGGGACCAACGGCTCGGAGTGGTGAAGGTGGAGACGCCCGACGAGGCCATCAACACGATGCTCAACGTCTGGAACCCGTACCAGGCAGCTGTAACCTTTGACATGGCGCGCAACTCGGGATACTACCACGGCGGACTCCTCTTCGGAACCGGCATGCGCGACCAGTTCCAGGATATCCTCGGCGTTGTCATGACGGAACCGGAACGCGTGCGGCGGCGTCTGCTCAATGCGCTCCGCTACCAGTTCGCCGACGGGTCCACGCTTCACAATTTCTTCAAACTGACGGAAACGGGGGAGAAGACCAATCACTCGGACACTCCGCTCTGGATTCCGTTCGGTATTATCGAATACCTCAATGAAACCGCTGATCTCTCTCTGCTGGAAGAGATCGTCCCGTACTATGAATCGACCGAGAGCGGGACCGTCTATGAGCACATGCTCCGGGCGCTGGACTACGCTCTCGCGAATCTCTCTCCCCGCGGTCTCCCGAAGATCTGGAACGGTGACTGGAACGATACGCTGGACAAGGTCGGTCCGGAAGGAAAAGGAGAGACCGTCTGGGGCGGCTTCTTCCTTGGCTACGTCCTTCGCAAGACATTCGAACTGCTGGAAGTCCGGGGGGATACCGAGGCACTCCGGAAATACCGAACTGCGTACGAACGACTCGGCTGGGACCTCAATGCGCATTGCTGGGACGGTGAATGGTACATTCGTGCCTTCCGGGACAGTGGCAAGCCCATCGGGGTTGCAGCGCATCCACAGGGAAAAATCTTCATCAATGCCCAGAGCTGGAGCGTGATTTCCGGACTTGCGGAAGGAGACCGGGGAACACGGGCCCTGGAGTCGATGAAGAGACTGCTTGTTCGCCCGAAGGGCGTCCAGATCTGTTGGCCTTCGTACACGGAAGTCGAACCGGACGTCGGCCTCATCAGCCGCTGTGTGCCGGGGAAGAAGGAAAACGGGGCCATCTTTAATCATGCATCAGCTTGGGCCGTGCTTTCCTTTCTCGTGAATGATGACGTGGAGTACGGCGTCGACATTTACCGACGAATGCTCCCGATCCACACGTCTCAGGACATCGACCGGTACGAGGTCGAGCCGTACGTCTTCGCCGAGTACATTACGAGTCCGGACCATCCCACGGAGGGACAGGCAAGCCATTCGTGGCTCACCGGAACGGCTGTATGGATGCTGCGCATCGGGACAGACTTCATTCTGGGTTTGCGGCCTGAATTGGGGGGTCTGCGGGTCGATCCGAGGATTCCGTCCGAGTGGAAGGAATTCCGCTTCCAGCGGAGATTTCGAGGGAAGACTGTGCGTCTTCATGTGAAGAATCCGGCCGGCGCGACGCACGGTGTGGCCGAACTATCGGTGAATGGAAAGACCCAGAAGAGCACCCTTCTGCGCGTCGAGGACTTCGAAGATGAAGTACTCGACCTGTCCGTTGTTCTGGGCGGCCCCGGGAGGTCCTGATGAGCCCGCAGAGGTCGTTCGAGGAATTCCTTGAAGACCTTGAATGCCGCGCAGGAAATCACGTCGTTGTACACTCCTCGTTCCGCAGCGTCCGTTCAGCCTTCCCCGATCTCACCATCGAAGAGCTGATCGGCGCACTTCAAAGCGCCGTCACTTCCTCCGGGTCTATCCTCATCCCGGCGTTCACGTACTGTCTGAAGCAGAAGAGCGGAAGTCAGAGAGTTTTCGCCAGGGAGACGACTCCGTCCGAAGTCGGAGCCGTATCAGAAGTGTTTCGCGGTGCGCCGGGCGTTGTCAGGACGTCGTCACCAACCCATTCGTTCGGTCTCTGGGGATGTGCAGCAGAGGAACTGACTGCCCAGAACTGCCCGGCAAGTCCGCTGGGGGAGGGGAGTCCGATGGATTGGCTGGCGGCCAAGGGAGAAAGCAGGATCCTTCTCCTCGGCACCGATTTCTCCTCTCTTTCCTTCTGTCACTACCTCGAGATCATGGCTCCTGTTCCATGGTATGACTACTTTCCGTGGGAACATCTTGGACTCCTGCCGATCGGCATGACGGTGGAAGGGGAGGTACCGCTCCGTGAAGTCCCCGGCTGTAGCAAGGGTTTCGTTGCACTTGAGCGCCACCTCCTGGCGCGTGGTTCGGTCCGGCCCGTGACACGACACGGCCTGCGCGTCGTTTCCATGGCGGTTCCGGTGGTTCTGGAAGAGGGACTGAGATTTCTCCGTTCGACCCCAGAGCTGGTTCTCTGCCCGCGGGGGTCGTGCGCTGCCTGCGATAGTCGTCGGAAGGCCTTCCTGGCATAGGCCTGGGTTGCCGCCGGTGGAACGCACTGCGCCATATGCTGCCGTGATCGACATCGGGGGAACTTCTGTCCGATCTGCGCTCGTGGCTCGGGACGGTGCTCTGCACCGGCTCACCAGGGTGCCAACGCCGTCCAATCGTGAGCAGTTGCTGGAGGAAGTCGTGCGGCAGGCAGCGCGACTTGCGCAGGAGGGCCTCAGGGAAGGCCTAACAGTTCAAGGAATCGGCATCAGCACCGGGGGGAGAGTGGACACCGCGACGGGAACGGTGCTGGTCTCGACAGATCTCCTTCCGCTATGGTGCGATCTCCCTCTGGCTCAGCTCGTCCGGCAGGAGACAGATCTTCCCGTTGCCGTGGAGAACGACGGAAACTGTGCTGCTCTTGCGGAACTGCGCTTCGGGGCCGGCCGGATTGCGAAGGATTTTGCCGTTATGACTCTCGGAACGGGCATTGGCGGGGGAATCGTGGTGAACGGCTCTTTGGTGCGGGGGTTACGCGGAGGGGCCGGGGAATTCGGTCACATCGTTGTGGTGATCGATGGACGGGGCTGCATGTGTGGTGGAAGAGGGTGCGTGGAGGCGTACGCGTCCGGGTGGGGACTGGCAGAGCGGGCCCGGGAACTGCGTGCTGAGGGGAGGTTACCGGGTGTCGCCTCGGACGAAATGAACGCAGTCATCATCGGACAACTGGCTGGCGGTGGGAATCCAGCGGCACGCGAACTCATAGAGTCGGCAGGGAAGGCGTTGGGGTCTGCTCTCGCGACTGTTGCCAGGGTTCTTGCACCGGAACGTATCGTCCTGGCCGGTCCGCTCCTCCGGCTCGGTCCGCTCTATCTGGATCCTCTGAAGCAAGCGCTCGTGGGCCTGAGCGTCTCTCGGCAGGAGCACATTCCGCAACTGGCGCTTTCGCAGCTGACGGAGATCTCACTTCTGGGGGCGAGTGTTCTGGTGTTCGGAAAAGACTGAACCGCAGGTCACGCAGAAATGCAAAGCCCCTCGGGATCTGACTGAGGGGCTTCGTCGTTCTGCGGATGTTCTTGGTATTGCTTGGGGCAGAAAAGAACCGCCCCTCGGAGAGAGGGGCGGTCTTGAGATTCCTTCGGTGTTAGTTGAAGATGTACCGGACGGTGAACTGAATCCGGAACACGTCGTTGATGGTGACGTTGTCCTGGAAGGATTTGGAGATCAGGACACCACTGATGTTGCGAAGGCGGTACTGAGCCCGGCCGGTCGCGTCCGCCGGTCCTCCTTGCGCCGTCGTGGGAACGATCAGCGGCGAGTTGGTCACCAGGCTCTGTCCCACGCCCCAGTTCTTGTTGATCAGATTCCCGACGTTCAGGAAATCCGCCCTGAGCTGGAGCGTATTCCGCTTGCCGAGGAAGTCCGCAAACACTTCCTGTGTGATGCCCAGATCGACTCTGAACACCATTGGAAGGACCACTCCGCCTCGTTCAGCATACTTGCCACGGTTCGCGCTCAGATACTCGTCCTGCTTGATGAACGCTTCCCAGGCATCTGCCTGCTGTTGGGCGGTGAAGGTCGTGGTGACACTTCCAATCGTAACGGAGTACGGCTGGAAGTTCATCTCGCTCTGATCCTTGGGGATGTAGATCAGGTCGTTGGCAGTGCCTCCATCGCCGTTGATGTCTCCGCTGAAGATGTAGTTCGACGTCCCGATGGTCCGGCCTTCCCAGAACAGTGAGATGGTCGTGGCGCCGAAGTCGAAATACTCGGCCCGGTAGGATGCCGTGGCGAAGACCCGGTGCCCGGGTGTGTTGTCGGAGAATCCAACGCCGGGATTGTTCGGATCGCCCGGATGCTCGTTGCCGCTCCAGGAACCAAAAGCGATGGAACCCGGATCGACCGTATTCTTCGACTCGCCGTAGCTGTACGCCGCCTTTGCGAACCAGCCATCGCTGAACGGCTTCTCAAGCGAAATGGCATAGTTCCACGATTTGCCAACATCCTGGTTCTTGATGACGGTGGCGTTGGCAACGTTTGTGTTGATG
>CAYXMK010000096.1:6910-9031 GCA_964465905.1 uncultured Ignavibacteriaceae bacterium
TCGTGCCCACCCATCGGGGCCGCGTATCTGCGCCGGTGAAGGCACTGTTCGCTGCCGGCAGGTTGGCGTTGATGTAGTAGATACCGTTCACATCGCGGTTGTACATGAACTCGCCGGTAGCCACCAGACCGAACGGGAGCCGCTGGTCGACGGCGATGTTGCTCCGCCAGAGCTGCGGGAAGCGGAAGTCCGGATCCGTGAGGGCCAATTCAAAGCTTGATGCCGGAGCGCCGGTAACGGTCGTGGGCTTGTAGCGGTTCGGATCGGGGTTGAATGGCCGGGCTGTGGTGTTGTTCAGCTCCTCAAACCCCGTGAGCACGCCGGTATTCCCGATCTGGTTGGAAATCCACACGTAGGCCGGTTTGCCGGTGAAGATACCGGTGCCGCCGCGGAGCTGTGTGCTGCGGTCTCCCGTCACGTCCCAGTTGAAGCCAAGTCGCGGAGACCAGAGGATGTGCGGATCGGGGAGCTTCTTCGTCTTGTACTGGACAGGGTTGCCCTTCTCATCCCTGAAGGTCATGGCGTCTGCCACAGGGTTTTCGAACCCGGTGTCCCCGAAGAACGGCACATCGATCCTCAGACCGCCGGTGATCTTGATGTCGGGCGTGATCTGCCACTCATCCTGGGCGTACGCGCCGGCGAAGAAGACCTTCAGGGGCTGAATGGGTTTCGTCTGACCCGGAATGTTCGTCCAGCGAACCTGGAACCGACGGAGCGTGACCGGAGCGACCGTCCGACTCGGATTTGCCAGGTAGCCGTTGGCGTCCGTGTAGAAGTCAGCCAGAGAGTTGTAGGAGTAGACGCTCTGGGACCCCGGGAAGAACACGTTCTCCGATTCATAGCGCTCGGCACTCACGCCGAAGGTCATCACGTGATCAGCGCTGTAGATCGTCAGGTTGTTCTGCAATTGGATGCTGCTGTACCGGAGCTCGTTGTTCGGGGTGAACGGCTCGAAGCCGAAGGAGGTGTACACCGAGCCGCCTTCCAGGATGTCGACGAAGGGGAACATCGTGCCGCGGGACTTGCGGCTCTCATCGTTGTACGTGTAGCCGACGATCAGGTCATTGGCCATGTTGTCGCCGATCCTCGACGTCCATTCGCCCACGACCGATCGGATGTTCTCCATGATGATGTAGTTTGAATTCTGGAAGTTGAGGCCCGTCAGGTTCGACCGCCGACTCCCCATACCAAGGGAAGAAGAGTTCGACAACAGAACATCGGTATCCGAGTCGAGATGCGTGTACCGCAGGCTCAGCTTGTTATTGTCGTCGATGTTGTAGTCGAACCGGAGAAGGAAGCGCAGGGCGGGAGTCTCGTGGTCGTAGCCCTGGTACGGTCCTGTTTCGTACCCGAAGTTGTTCTTGAGGTAGAGGCTCAACCGGTTCAAGGTATCTGCAACGACTCTCGTAATGTTGCCGCCGGGCGTCTGGCTGCCGTTGTTGGCGAGATACGTGGTGCCCGGTTGCGTCAGAGCGTCTTTCTCAAAGCTCGAAAAGAAGAAGAGCTTGTTGGGGATGACGGGACCTCCGAGGCGCACGCCGATCTGGGAGTACTTGAATGTTCCGGGATTGAAGTCCGTGTCCTTAACCTTCTTGCCGACAAGGCTCTGATCTCTGAACGAGTAGTACACGGATCCGGAGAAGTCGTTCGTTCCGCTCTTCGTAACGGTGTTGATACCGGCACCGACGAAATTTCCCTGGCGAACGTCGTACGAAGCGACGTTGACCTGAACCTGCTCGATGGCGTCGAGGGAGATCGGGGCAACACCCGTGCGGTCACCGGGCTGACCGGCGAGACCGAACGAGTTGTTGAAGTAGGAGCCGTCGACCGTCATGTTGTTCATCCGGTTGTCCTGACCGGCGAAGGAGTAGCCGAAGTTCACGCCGCTGTACTGCGGTGTGAGGCGAGCGAAATCCTCGACTCTCCGGCTGATCGTCGGCAGGGCTTCGAGAGCTTCGCGGGGGACGGATGTCGCTGCGCCGGTTCGCTCGGGGCTGAAGATCGCTTCGCGCTGGGCTGTGACGGTCACCTCTTCAAGCCGCACGGTGGCTTCGCGCATGGTGATTTCGAGATCCGTCGCCACGCCGAGAGTCAGGAAGATATTGCTGCGGACCTGGCTCT
>CAYXMK010000097.1:0-7251 GCA_964465905.1 uncultured Ignavibacteriaceae bacterium
CACGTTCCGTATGAGCTGCTGGCGAAGATCCTTCAGCGGCTGGTGAAAGCAGGGATTCTTCTTTCGACGCAGGGGGTCCACGGGGGCTATTCGCTCGCGATACGTCCAGATGCGATTTCCGTCTCGAAGGTGATCGAATCGATCGAACGGGAAAAGCCCCTCATTGCGGAATGCTACGGAGACGATCCCGCTTGCTGCTCCATGATGGGTGCGTGTTCGATCCGGGAGCCCCTCGGGAAAGTCCAGAAGAACCTCAACGAGGTCTTCGAGAAACTGACCATCCAGGAAATCATCTGACGGGTGACGATGAGACAGGAATTGGTGCGGTTCATTGCCTCCGAGACGGGAGAGTTCCTTCGATACCTAAAATCGAGGTACCTGGTCTTTCATGCATCCAACATCTTCTTCCGGGATATCCACTATGCGGTCATGGGTTTTCTCCAGGAGCGGAGGACCAGATGTTCGTACGCCGAAGCCGAGACGCTGGCCAGAGCCGTTGTGAGGGAGCTGGAATCCAGAGGAATACTGCGGAGCATCGACAGCCGGACGTGGATGGTGAACTACCCTGAGTTTCGGAAGCCGTCGACTGTTCCGGCACCTGTTGCCAAACCTGCCGCTGAAGCGCCGCGCCCGGCAGTACAGGCGTCCTGAATCACGGCTGCGGCCATTTCTTTCAGACGAGTACGAAAGCAGACGTCATGAGCACAGAAACCAACACGATCGAACAGCTTGCCAACAAGGAGTACAAGTGGGGCTTCGTCACCGACATCGAGAGTGAGAGTGCCCCGAGGGGATTGAGCGAGGAGATCATCCGCTTCATCTCGGAGAAGAAGAACGAACCGGAGTGGCTGCTCGAGTGGAGACTGAAGGCATACCGTCACTGGTTGACGATGACGGAGCCGCGGTGGCCAAACGTCCGTTTTGATGTGATCAACTACCAGGACATCATCTACTACTCAGCACCCCGCCAGAAGGTCCGGCCGAAGAGTCTCGATGAGGTGGATCCCGAACTGCTGCGCACGTATGAGAAGCTCGGTATCCCCCTGCGGGAGCAGGAGATGCTTGCGGGCGTCGCCGTGGACGCCGTCTTCGACAGCGTTTCCGTTGCGACCACGTTCAAGGAGAAACTGAAGGAACTGGGAATCATCTTCTGTTCCTTTTCGGAAGCGGTTCAGGAGCACCCCGACCTCGTGAAGAAGTACCTTGGCTCCGTGGTGCCGCCGACCGACAACTACTTCGCGGCCCTGAACTCTGCGGTCTTCAGTGACGGCTCCTTCTGTTTCATCCCGAAGGGCGTCCGCTGTCCCATGGAGCTGTCAACGTACTTCCGGATCAACGCCATGGACACGGGTCAGTTCGAACGGACGTTGATCGTAGCAGAGGAAGGTGCAACGGTCAGTTACCTGGAGGGATGCACCGCGCCGATGCGGGACACCAATCAGCTGCACGCCGCCGTGGTGGAGATTGTCGCGCTGGAAAACGCCCAGGTGAAGTACTCGACGGTTCAGAACTGGTATCCGGGCGACAAGGAGGGAAAGGGGGGAATCTACAACTTCGTGACGAAGAGAGGCAAGTGTGCGGGGGCAAATGCGAAAATCTCCTGGACGCAGGTGGAAACCGGGTCCGCCATCACCTGGAAATATCCCAGCGTGATTCTCCAGGGCGACAATTCGGTCGGCGAGTTCTATTCTGTGGCCGTCACCAACAACTACCAGCAGGCGGACACCGGCACGAAGATGATCCACCTCGGAAAGAATACCAGGAGCACGATCGTTTCGAAGGGGATCTCCGCCGGCCGCGGGCAGAACTCCTATCGCGGCCTCGTCAAGATCGCGAAGAACGCTTCGAACGCCCGGAACTTCTCACAGTGCGATTCGCTGCTGCTGGGTGATCAGTGCGGAGCCCACACCTTCCCCTATATCGAAGTGAAGAACACGACGTCGAAAGTCGAGCATGAGGCCTCGACCTCGAAGATCGGCGAGGACCAGATCTTCTACTGCAAGCAGCGCGGACTCTCGACGGAAGATGCCGTCAATATGATCGTCAACGGCTTCTGTAAGGAGGTCTTTCGGGAACTTCCGATGGAATTCGCCGTCGAAGCCCAGAAGCTCCTCGGCATCAGTCTCGAAGGCAGTGTCGGATAAGAACTCTCATCTCTCAGCGAAAGGTCGTCGGTATGCTGGAAATCAAGAATCTCCACGCCTCCATCAACGGAAGAGAAATCCTGAAGGGCATTGATCTGACGGTTCGGGCGGGTGAAGTCCATGCAATCATGGGCCCGAACGGCTCGGGAAAGAGCACGCTGTCGCAGGTGCTGGCGGGCCGTCAGAGCTACGAGGTGACGGAAGGGGAAGTCCTCTACAAAGGTCGGAACCTGCTGGAATTGGACCCCGAAGAGCGTGCACGGGAGGGGTTGTTCCTCGCCTTTCAGTATCCGGTGGAAATCCCGGGCGTGTCCAACACCTACTTTCTCCGGGCTGCGCTCAATGCCATCCGCAAGCACAGGGGCGAAGAGGAGCTTGACGCCATGGATTTCCTCAAGCTCGTCCGGGAAAAGATGAAGCTGATCAATATCGACGATACTCTGCTGAACCGTTCCGTAAATGAAGGATTCTCGGGCGGCGAGAAGAAGCGCAACGAGATCTTCCAGATGGCCGTCCTTGATCCACAGCTGGCGATTCTCGACGAGACCGATTCGGGCCTCGACATCGACGCGCTCAAAGTCGTCGCCGACGGCGTCAATAAGCTCCGGCGGAAGGACAACGCGACGATTGTCGTGACCCACTACCAGCGCCTCCTCAACTACATCGTCCCGGACGTGGTGCACGTCCTCGTGGACGGGCGGATCGTCAAATCGGGAGGGAAGGATCTTGCGCTGGAGCTGGAGGACAAGGGATACGATTGGGTGAAAGAGCATGCCGGATCGTACGCGGCGGCGGAGGAGCGGGCCTGAGCCATGAAGGAAGCGCAGAAGCACGTGCAGGAATGGTACCGCTCGACCTTCGCCCTGTTCGAAAAGAGTCTGAACGGCGAATCATCGGGCGTCTTCCACAGGCTGCGCACGGAAGCCCTGACGGCGTTCGGCGCGCTGGGATTCCCGTCGACGAAGGAGGAAGAGTGGAAGTTCACGAACGTCGATCCGATCGCGTCCACGCAGTTTCAGCCGGTCTTCCAGAAGGCCACGGAAGAGCTTACCCGCAAGGATCTCCAGCCTTTCCTTCTTCCGGGCACCGACGCCGTGCGGATGGTCTTTCTCAACGGACTTTACTCGGAACGTCTGTCGAACGCCGGCAAGGCCATCGCAGGCCTGAAGGCGGAGAGTCTCGCGAAGGCCATGAAGAAAGCCGATCCGATCCTCGAGGCGATCCTCGGCCGCCAGGTGAAGTCGGATCTCAACGGCTTCACGGCGCTCAACGCGGCGTTTCTGCGGGATGGAGCGCTTCTGAGCGTTGCGCCGAACACTGTTGTGGAGCATCCCGTCCACCTTCTCTTTGTTTCGACGAGATCCGATCAACCGCTGGCAATTCATCCGCGCATCGTCGTTAGCGCCGGGAAGAACAGCCGCCTGACC
The DNA here is from genome assembly GCA_964465905.1 of uncultured Ignavibacteriaceae bacterium. Taxonomy (GTDB): domain Bacteria; phylum Bacteroidota; class Ignavibacteria; order UBA10030; family UBA10030; genus CAYXMK01. Next base: position 3,572 of record CAYXMK010000097.1, read on the forward strand.
TTGGTGGAAAGCTACGTGAGTCTTGCGGAATCGGTCCATCTTACCAACGCCGTGGTGGAGGTGCTCCTGGAGGAGGATGCTGTTGTCGAGCACGACAAGCTGCAGCAGGAATCCGAACGGGGCTATCACATCTGGACGGCGTACATCAAACAGGAAGCAAGGAGCGCGTACATCTCGAACTCCATTTCTCTCGGCGGTTCGATCGTTCGCAACACGCTCACGGCGGAGCTCGGCGGCGAGGGAATCGAGACGACGCTGAACGGACTCTCCCTCGGAACCGGCCATCAGGTTGTGGACAATCATACGACGATCGACCACGCCCGACCCAACTGTGCGAGCCATGAGCTCTACAAGGCGATTCTCGATGGACGTTCGCGGGGGGTGTTCAACGGAAAGATCTTCGTCCGGAAGGACGCGCAGAAGACGGATGCAAAACAGACGAACCAGACGCTCCTCCTTTCCGACGACGCGACGATCGATACGAAGCCGCAGCTCGAGATCTTTGCCGACGATGTGAAGTGTACGCACGGCGCGACGGTCGGCCAGCTGGATCAGGAGCAGGTGTTCTACCTGACGTCGCGGGGCATTGGTCTGGAGGCCGCGCGCGATATTCTGACGTTTGCGTTTGCACAGGATGTCGTGAGCAGAATCCATGTGGAGGGAGTCCGGAATCAGCTGGAGCCGCTGCTGCACGCAAAACTGGACCGGGCTCGCCGAATAGAGAACTCGCCCGCATGAAGACCACGCCAGCCATGATGAGCGGTACTCCGAAGACGCTCTTCGACGCGCGCGCGATCCGGCAACTGTTTCCGATTCTCCGGACGATGGTGCACGGGCATCCCCTGGTGTATCTCGACAATGCCGCAACCACGCACAAGCCGGTGTCGGTGCTGGAGGCGGTGCGCCGATTCTACGAGGAAGATAATTCGAACGTCCATCGGGGAGTCCATACGCTGAGCGAACGGGCGACCGAGCGGTACGAAGGGGCCCGCGATGCCGTGCAGGCGTTCCTGCACGCTGCCCGACGTGAAGAGATCGTGTTCGTGCGGGGCGCTACCGAAGCCATCAACCTCGTCGCCCGCAGCTACGGACAGCTGCATGTGCACGCCGGCGATGATATCCTTGTCACGGGCATGGAACACCATTCCAACATTGTGCCGTGGCAGATGCTGTGCCGCGAGAAGGGATCCGCGCTGCGGGTCGTTCCCTTCAACGATCGCGGGGAGCTGGATGTGGAGGAGGTAACCTCACTGCTCTCTGAGAGGACGAAGATCCTTGCCATCACGCATGTCTCGAACGCGCTCGGCACGATCAACGACATCGAAGAGATCGTGCGCCGGGCACACGCGCGAGGCGTTCCGGTGCTGGTGGATGGTGCGCAGGCTGCCGCCCACCTGGCGGTGGATGTGCAAAACCTCGGCTGTGATTTCTACGTACTCTCGGGGCACAAGATGTTCGGTCCGACCGGCATCGGCGTTCTCTACGGCCGGGAGCAGCTGCTGGAGAGCATGCCTCCCTATCAGGGAGGTGGGGACATGATCAAGTCCGTGACCTTCGAAAAGACGGTCTTCAATGACCTTCCGTACAAGTTCGAGGCAGGGACGCCGCATATTGCCGGGGCCGTAGGTCTTGCCGCCGCTGTGGAATTCCTTGCCGGCCTCGATGCGGCCGCCGTGGAACGGCACGAGGCAGAGCTCCTGCAGACGGCTACTGCCGGACTGGAGAGCATTCCCGGCCTCCGGATCATCGGCACGGCCCGCAGAAAAGCGGCTGTGGTGTCGTTCGTGATGGAGAATGCTCATCCGCACGACATCGGCACGGTGCTCGACGCGGACGGCATCGCGATCCGTACGGGTCACCACTGCGCCCAGCCGGTGATGGACCGCTTTGGCGTCCCGGCGACGGCGCGTGCCTCCTTCGCCCTCTACAATACTGTGGAGGAGGTGGAACAACTCGTCGGTTCCCTCCGGAAGGTGCGGGAGGTGTTCGCATGAATCCGGATCTCCGGGCGCTGTACCAGGACCTCATCCTCGATCACAACAGGAATCCGAGGAATTTCCGGAAGATGGAGGACGCGGACCGAACCGTCGATGGATACAATCCGCTCTGCGGGGACCACTACACGATCTACCTCAAGTTCGACGGAGACAGAATCAGCGACGTCTCGTTCCAGGGATCAGGGTGTGCCATTTCCAAGGCCTCGGCTTCTGTCATGAGCACCGTGGTCAAAGGAATGTCCAGGGAAGAGGCGGAAAGGATGTTCGATCAATTCCACCGGCTTGTGATGGGGGACGCGAAGCTGATGGGAAGAGAGGAGGAACTGGGGAAACTTGCCGCGTTCGCCGGCATCAGTGAGTTCCCGGCCCGAGTCAAGTGCGCCTCCCTCGCGTGGCACACGCTCCACGGTGCCCTGAAATCAGATGTCACAACAGTATCGACGGAGTGACGACACGGATGCAACAATCAGGAACGGAAGGAGAGCGGGTATGAACGAGGTCATTGTCGAAAGCAAACCCGAGGTAGAAGGGGAAATCATGATCACGCCCCGGGCGATCCAGGAAATCCAGCGCATCAAGGAGGACAACCGCATCCCGGCAAGCCATGCCCTGCGGCTTGGCGTGAAAGGGGGAGGGTGTTCGGGATTCAGCTACGTGCTGGCGTTCGATGACAAGCCGCGTGAAGGAGACAAGGTCTTTGAGATTGGCGGCATTACGGTGCACGTCGATCCGAAGAGTCTGTTCTATCTTGCAGGGACCACGCTCGAATTCTCCGATGGACTGAACGGTCGTGGATTCGTCTTCAAGAATCCCAATGCCCAACGGACGTGTGGTTGCGGGAGCTCATTCGGCGTCTGACCTCAGCTCACGGTCGCACACCTACTGAATCGGTCTGCCTATGTCCGACGATGAAAAGAATTCTTCCTCCAGCCCTGCAGCGTCGGCTGGCCCCGGCGAAGAGCCCAGGGGCGGAGACGGGGCGAAGGCCTCCGAGCCCGACCTCGATCAGCGAATCTGGAACGCCCTGAGGGAGTGCTATGATCCGGAAATCCCTGTCAACATCGTCGACCTCGGCCTGATCTATGAGGTCAGCATCGACGATGCTCTGCCCGAGGAGGCGAACGTGTTTGTCAGAATGACGCTGACAGCTCCCGGTTGCGGGATGGGACCGTACATCGCTGCGGATGTGCGTCGGCGGGTCCAGCAGGTACGGGGAGTTCGGAACGTCATGGTTGACCTGGTCTTTGATCCCCCCTGGAATCCCGGCATGATGTCCGAAGCCGCGCGGTTGCAGCTGAATATGTTCTGACTGTTGGACCGTTCTCTTTTCACTCCCTTAATCATCTCATCAAGATCGAAAGGAACTCTGTGTATGGCCTACGAATGGAAATTCAATCCCCGACCCTACTCTGACGAAGAGGCGAAGAAGCAGCTGGCGGGAGTGGTCAGTCCGGAGACAAGCGACTGGCATTACAACACCCACCACAAGGGATACGTCACGGCGCTGAACACGATTGAGAAGGCCCTTGAGGGAGCCGATCGCTCTGCTGCGAACGGCAACTACAGCGTCATCGGAGAGTTGAAACGCCGGTTCACGTGGAACCACGCCGGGGCCCTTCTGCATGATATCTACTGGGAAGTGATGGGAGGAGATGGAGACGCTTCGAAGGGACCCGACATCAA
>CAYXMK010000097.1:7261-8896 GCA_964465905.1 uncultured Ignavibacteriaceae bacterium
GAAGGAATTCGGCTCGCTGGATGCGTGGAAGTCCGATTTCAAAGCCGCCGCAGTTTCCGCGAAGCTGAGTGGTTGGGGCCTCCTTGTGTTTGACAGGCTTTCCTCGGGACGTCTGCTGAATGTGCTGGTCGACGAGCACCAGTACGGTGCTATTTGGGGCGGGATCCCCCTCATCGCCTGCGACGTCTTCGAGCACGCCTACTATCATAAGGACGGTCCGGCGCGCGCGAAATACGTGGATAACTTCATCGCGAATCTTCACTGGGGACGGATCAACGAGCGATACAAGAAGTTCGTTCTCGGCAAGTAAAGGTCAGAGACGGGAAGGTCGGGCGAAAGCCCGGCCTTTTCGTTTGCGGCTGTTGCCCCTCAGCAAACATTTCGCGATACTCATCCGTTCACACACGGCCTCCTGTGATCCTCTCCCTGTACATTGCTGCCGCCTTCGCGGCGTGGCCCCTCCTGTCTCCAGCTCCCCCTGATTCAGTGGCGGAGCAACGGTTTGCCCGGTTGGTCTCTGAATCCCGGTTGCGCGCCCACGTACAGGAACTGGTGCGAAGAGGGAACCGGTTGGGGGGTACACCCTCCGGGAATGCTTCGGCAGCGTACGTCTACAGACAGTTCAGGGAGATCGGCTTCAAGCCGCGGAAGATCGTTGAGCCGCCCAAACTTACCTTCGTGCACCGGTCCGGGCGCGTGAGCGGTGTGTACCCGAAGCGAGAAGCGGGTATCGTCCGGGGAGCGGCGCTGGCGGGTTTCTCGCCGAGTGTTCCGGAAACGGATGCGCGGCTGGCCTTCGTCGACGGCTACGCCGTTTCCGCAGAGGATGTGCAAGACCGCATCATCCTCATGGATCGCTACGTCGATCGTCGGTTCTATCGGGATGCCGTGGAGGCAGGGGCGGTTGCAATCGTCTCGTCGAATGGAGCCGACTCTGCTCACTACGCCTCGTGGGCTCTCCTGGCTGACCTCCCTGCGTCCGCCGAAAACCCTATTCCGCTCTTCACGATCAGCCATCGCCAGTTTCTCCGCCTGACGAAGGCGCTCCGGTCTGCGGACTCCGTCGTGCTCCGGTTCTCCTGTGAGACGGCGACGCGCGAGGGAAGCCCCGTGACCGTCTTGGCGGAAATTCCCGGCGCGAACCCCGAGTACTACCTCGTGTGTGCCCATGGGGACGCCGACTCGGGAGGGCCGGGGGCGGACGACAATGCGTCTGGCGTTGCGGCAGTGCTGGAAATGGCGCGCGTGCTGTCGGTTATGATCAGGCGGGGTGAAGTGCAGCAGCCGACCTACGGCATCCGATTCGCTGTCTGGGGAAGCGAATACTACTCGACGGAGCAGTATGTGCTGAGTCAGAAGGACAGTCTCGGTCTGCTGCGCGCGGTGGTGAACCTGGATGAGGTGGGAACTGGCGCAACGCGGAACTGCCTCTACTTCGAGCCGAATGATCTCTCATGGAATGAGCCGCTCCTGCGGTCCTTCCAGCGTGTCACCGAGGAGTACGTCGGCAGAAAGGGTTTCTGGGAGGAGGCAACAACAAACCCCGCGCAGGGAGGTACCGACTCGTACGTCTTCCTCCCCGATCACCTTGAACGCCTCGGGGTGACGTTGAGGAAAATCCCCTCGCTGACCGTC
>CAYXMK010000098.1:0-8839 GCA_964465905.1 uncultured Ignavibacteriaceae bacterium
ATTGACCCGCCATGTAGTACGAGGGAGCCACCCAGTCAACCCGGGTCCGCCGCGTCACAAGGTACGGCACTTTCAGGAACTCGAGCACTCCCTGCTGGTAATCCCCCTTGTAGTAGTAGGCCTCCCCGATGTAGTAGCGCAGTTCGGCCTCCAGGTCCGGATCGGCGTTCGCCAGAAGGCCCTGCAGGTGGATCACGGACTGGTCGTAGTACCCCAGCTTCTGATAGAGCACGCCGATATCCACCCGCTTGGCGATCAGATCGGGGTCGTCCGGGAACCGCTCGATGTACGTGCGCGTCAGCTGGAGGGCAGCGTCGAAGAGCTGCATTTCCTTATAGACCATGATGAGGTTGCTCATGGCGTACGGAACGAGATCGGGAGCGCGCTGCTCATTGTCGACGAGCGCCTTGTAGAGCCGGCCTGCGGCATCCCACTGTTCCAGCGTGTAGTAGGTATTCCCCAGACTGAGCTGGACGCGGGGCGCGACCGGATGGTCGGGATGACGCTGGAGGAGACTGTCGTAGAGCCGGACGGCATCCTGCGGCTTGTTCTGCAATTCGTAGATGCGTCCGATCCAGTACGCCGCTTCGGGCTGAACTCCGGCCCCCTGGTAGCGCGTTGCCGCATTCTGGAAGCGCCGCAGTGCCGGTTCCAGTTCCTCACGGCGCAGGTGGTATTGGCCCCGTTCATACTCAAACGTGGCGGCATCGTCCGAGGCCTGGGGGTAGCGCTTGACGAACGCGGTGGCGCGCTGGTCGGCCTCCTTCAGGTTATCGAGCCGGAAGAGGGCCACAATACTCCGCGCTTCAATGTGCCGTTTCAGACTGTCGCCCGAGACGGTGCGGGCCACCTGCTCGTACCGTTCCAGGGCCGCCGTGTATTGCTCGGCGAGGAACAGAAGCTCGGCGGCTTCAAGCGCGGGGTTGCGTCCGCCGGCGGCCGCGGGACCGGTGCGCGCGGCATCTTCGAGGTAGCGGGTGGCCAGTCCGATGTTCCTCTCCTTCTTCGCAATCTCCGCGAGCGCATACAGGGCAGTGGCCCGGACGATGGCGCTCGTGTCCCGCGTGAGCAGTTGCTGGTAGCTCGACTTCGCACGGGGAAGGATGCCGAGCCGGTCGTAGCTCAGGGCCATATGGAGGAGGGAGGAAACGGGAAACGTTCCCGCCGCGAAGACATCGGTTGCCGCCCGCTGCTGCCAGCGTTCGAAGAAGCGGATCGCCATCGCAGGGTCATTGCCGGCAAAGAAGGACTCAGCCCGGTCCAGATCATTTCCGCCGGCGACATTGGTGTAGAAGTAGCGTGTATCGATTTCCTCAAAGAGCCGGACGGCATCGCCCGAGCGTCCTTTCGCCGCAGAGTGACGCGCCAGGAGATCAAGCACGCGCGGGGCATCGGACTGCAGGGGGAAGCGACGCTGGAGAATCTCGAGGAACACCACCGCCGAATCGCCCCGTCCGCTCTCTGTCAGCACCAGTGCTCTGCGATAGAGAGCGGGCGCCTGCACATCCTCGGGGGCCGACGCATCGCCTGCGCGCTCGTACGCGGCGATGGCGCGGTTGAATTCCTTCAGCCGCCGGTAGGCATCGCCCACCTCGAGCCACGCTTGAGGAGCGAAGCGGAAGCCGGAAGCGGCATCGTCCGCCGCGCGCGACACATCCTGCACAGACCGGGCCAGCTGGAGCCGGAGCCGCAGTCTGCTCAACCGGGCGTCGTCGAGTTCCGGAGCAGGTCCCCGGTTCGACAGCAGAGAATCATACGCCGCCACGGCACGTTCTGCGTACCGGCGAAAACTCTCTGCCCCTTCGAGCCGATCCCGCCACGCCAGCCGCTCGAAACACTCTCCCTGACGGAGCCATGCCGCGCGCCGCATGGTCTGATCGAGCCGCAGTGCGAGTGCTCGTCCGTATTGATCCGCCGCGCGCTCATAGTCTTTGAGATCATTGAAGAAGATTTCACCGAGACGGAAGGCCAGATCGGCCTTCGAGCGGTTCTCGATCACTTCTCCCACGAGGAGAGCGAGGTTCTCGATCCCCGCGGCGCGTTCTTTCATTTCGAACAACCGGATCCGGCGTGCCTCATCGCGCGCGGAGGGGACAAGTTCGCTGGCCGCAAAGCGCGCCGCCAATTGGTCGAATGCCTCCGTCGCCTCGCTGTAGAGGCCGGCCTGGCGGAGCGCACGTCCCTTCTCCATCAGGGCGTCATCAACGACAGGGCTTGCCGGGAATCGTTCCATCAGCTCATTGAGGATGTCGACAGCGCGGCGCGGATCACCCAGTTCACTCCTTGTCACGCGGGCCGATTCCAACAACACCCGCGGCAACAGAGGATCCTGCGGGAACCTCGTGCGGAACTCCTGCGCGAGCCGAACAGCCCGGTCATAGTCCTTCACCAGCAGCGAACCGCGAAACGCTCCCGACATGAGGAGAGCGGACTGCCGCGCCGCGGAATCCTCGAGAGCTTCCAGGTAGAATCTTCCTGCCTGCTCCCTGGCTCCTCCCCGTTCCGACAGACGGCCAGCGCGGAAAGAGGCCGCCCCTCTCAGCGGCCCTTGCAGAGCCGCCGCCCGACGCGCCGCGTCGAGGGCCTTGCGGTCCTCTCCCAGATTCTCAGAGAGTTCACTCAGACAGAGGAGAGCTTCCTGCCTCACATCGAGTGCCGCACCTGCGGTGTCGGCTGCAAGACCGCTCCAAACCCGCTCCGCTTCCCCAAGATCGCCCAGCGCCTGTTGAACTTCCCCCAGCAGCAAGCGGGCACGAGAGGAGGAGGGGGCGGTGGAATACTCCCGAGCGAGCCGCTGCAGCGCGTCCCGCGACTCCTGCAGTTGACCCAGCTCCCGCAGGGCCGATCCGAGCAGAAGGAGCGCCGGCGGGACCACTTCTCGATCGCTGCTGACGTCGACGATCCGGCGTGTCTCCGCGCGCGCAAGCTCCGCCTGACCCTGACGCAGATAGATACTCGCCAGCCCGATCCGGGCAGCGGCAACTTCGGCGGACGAGGCATAGTCCTGCGTCAGCGCTCTCAGCACCCTGACGGCTTCGGCCGTGTCGCCCGCCAGCAGATGGAACTCGCCGGCACGGCGAAGCGCAGCCGGCGCCAGCGTGCTGCGCGGATGAAACGTCTTCACTCGCTCAAACGACTGGGCCGCCTCCTTAGTATTCCCCAGGGAGGCGTAGGCCTCCGCAACGTTCCACCACGCCTCGGGAGCTTTCGGATGATCGGGGAATGCGAGGGCGAAGTTCTGAAACGTGAAGCGGGCTTCCTCGTAGCGTCGAAGCTGAGACTGGGTCAGGCCCAGGTAGAAGCGGGCTTCGATTCCCTGAGGAGTATTCGGATAGGTCTTAATGAACTGCTGGAGCTGTTCCAGCGCAAGATCATACAGCTTGTCGTTGTAGAGGTTGACGGAAAGCTTGAAATCGGCGTTTTCTCGTGTTTCCTGGGCGGGCATCCGCGCCGCCGGCGTCAGGAAGACAAGGATCAGGAGATAGTGGAGACGTTTCATAGAGGACTAAAGTAGCATATTTGGGCCCGAGTTTCAAGGCAGCCACGCGCACCGGAAATGCGTGTACACGACGAAGCGGTTCAGGATTCCCCAAGAAACCCCGAACCGCTCGCAGGAGAACATCCAGGACAGATCAGGGACTGAGCTTTGCTCTGATGAATTCCCGATTGAGCCGAGCGATGTGGCGGACGGAAACCTGCTTCGGGCACTCCGCCTCGCAGGCGTAGGTGTTGGAGCATGCGCCGAAGCCCTCCTTGTCCATCTGCGCGATCATGTTCACCACGCGTTCCTTCCGTTCAGCGTTCCCCTGCGGGAGGACGGCGAGTTGGGAGACTTTGGCGGAGACGAAGAGCATCGCAGAGCCGTTCTTGCAGGCAGCCACGCATGCGCCGCAGCCGATGCAGACAGCGGCATCCATCGCTTCTTCTACGACGGATTTCGGGATCGGGATGGCATTCGCGTCCGGAGCTCCGCCCGTGTTCACCGAGATGAACCCACCGGCCTGCATAATCCGGTCGAAGGCCGTCCGGTCCACCATTAGATCCTTGATGACCGGAAACGCCCGCGCCTTGAACGGTTCCACGGTAATCAGATCGCCGTCGCGGAAGTGCCGCATCCGCAGTTCGCACGTGGCGGCTTTCTGTGCGGGTCCGTGCGCGCGGCCGTTGATCACCAGTCCGCAGCTTCCGCAGATCCCTTCCCGGCAATCGTGGTCGAACGCGACCGGCTCCTCTCCCCGCTTGACGAGCTTGGCGTTGAGCACGTCGAGCATCTCGAGGAACGAAGCATCCGGCGAGACGTCTTCCACGGTGTAGGTGATGAACTTCCCTTTCGCCGTTCGGTTCTTCTGACGCCAAATCTTCAGTGTGAAGTTCATTACTTGTAACTCCTCTGGGAAGGTTTCACGTAGTCAAAGGTCAGCTGTTCCTTGTGCAGTGTGGGGGCGGAGCCGTCGCCGGTGTATTCCCAGGCCGCGACGTACGCAAACTCTTCGTCGTTCCGCTTCGCTTCCCCCTCCTCCGTCTGGTACTCCTCCCGGAAGTGGCCGCCGCACGATTCTTCCCGATGAAGGGCATCCCGCGCCAGCAGTTCCCCCAGCTCCAGATAGTCCGCCACCCGACCGGCTTTCTCCAGCTCGTTGTTCAGATCATTCGCTTCCCCAACGACCTTCACATCCTGCCAGAATTCGCTCCGGAGCTTCGGAATCATCTCCAGCGCCTTGGTCAGTCCTTCGCGGTTCCGTCCCATTCCCACATAATCCCACATGATCTGTCCCAGCTGTTTGTGGAATTCATCCACCGTCCGACTCCCCTTGATGGAGAGGAGTTTCGTGATGGTGGTTTGGACGCCCGAACGGACTTCCTTGAACGCGGGATCATCGGTACTGACGGACTTGAACTTCGCCGTGGCAAGGTAGTCGCCGATGGTGTAGGGAATGACGAAATAGCCGTCCGCCAGTCCCTGCATCAGCGCACTGGCCCCAAGCCGGTTGGCGCCGTGGTCGGAAAAGTTCGCCTCGCCGAGCACGTAGAGGCCGGGGATCGTGCTCATGAGATTGTAGTCGACCCAGAGTCCGCCCATGGTGTAGTGGACGGCCGGATAGATCCGCATCGGCACCTTGAACGGATCTTCGGCCGTGATTTCATGGTAGATGTCGAACAGATTGCCGTACTTTTCGATGATCCACTCCCTGCCGTTGCGCTGGATCGCTTCGGCGAAATCGAGGTACACCGCCTGCCGGGTCGGTCCGACCCCATGTCCCTTGTCGCACATTTCCTTCGCCCGCCGCGAGGCGACGTCTCGTGGTACCAGGTTGCCGAAGGAAGGATAGAGCCGTTCCAGGTAGTAGTCCCGCTCTTCCTCGGGGATCTGATCGGGACGGCGTGTGTCGCCTGGCTTCTTGGGTACCCAGATGCGTCCGTCGTTCCGCAGACTCTCGCTCATGAGCGTGAGCTTCGACTGGTAGTCGCCGCTTCGCGGGATGCAGGTGGGATGGATCTGCGTGAAGCACGGATTGGCAAAGAACGCTCCACGCTTGTAGGACCTCCAGATCGCCGTGGCATTGCTGGCCTTGGCCATGGTGGAGAGATAGAACGTGTTGCCATAGCCCCCCGTGGCAAGGACGACGGCGTGGCCTGCGTACTCTTCGAGCGCCCCGGTTTCCAGGTTCCGGGCGACGATGCCGCGCGCCTGACCGTCGATGACGACCAGATCGAGCATTTCCCGGCGCGGGTAGAACTTCACCTTCCCCTTCCCGATCTGACGGGAGAGGGCGGAGTACGCGCCGAGGAGCAGCTGCTGGCCTGTCTGGCCTCGGGCGTAGAACGTTCGGGAAACCTGCGCGCCGCCGAAGGAGCGGTTGTCCAGCAATCCGCCGTACTCCCTCGCGAACGGCACACCCTGCGCTACGCACTGGTCGATGATGCTGCCGCTTACCTGTGCGAGCCGGTACACATTCGCCTCGCGGGCGCGGTAGTCGCCCCCCTTGACAGTGTCGTAGAAGAGCCGATAAATGCTGTCACCGTCGTTCGTGTAGTTCTTGGGAGCGTTGATGCCCCCCTGTGCCGCGATGCTGTGCGCACGACGGGGCGACTCGTGGTAGCTGAGGCACGTGACGTTGTATCCCAGCTCGGCCAGACTGGCGGCCGCCGAGGAACCCGCCAACCCTGTCCCGACAACGATGATGTGGTACTTCCGCTTGTTCGCCGGATTGACAAGCTTCAGGTTGAAGCGATGATTATCCCACTTCTTTTCGATGGGACCATCCGGAATCTTGGCGTTGAGTGTCATGAGCGATCACACCTCTGTTATTGGACGAGGTAGAAATAGACCGGCATGTCGTCAAATGCCAGCGGGATCAGTAGACAGTAGACGACGGCGACGGCGTCGATGAGCAGTTTGTACTTGGGGTGACGCAGTCCGAACGTCTGAAACGCCGACTGGAAGCCGTGGAGGAGATGATAGCCGAGGAAGCCGAGGGCCACGATGTAGAAGCCGCCGTACCACGGATCCTTGAAGGCATCAGCTACCATTTGGTACATCGTACGGTCGTGTTCGAAGAACCGCGAGGAGATGAAGAAGGTGTTGATATGGACGACGAGGAAGACGAAGACGAAGGCGCCGGTCCAGAACATGATGCGGGAGGAGAGCGCGCTGCTGTCGCTCTGGCGGTTCACTTCGTAGCCCGACGGCCGCGCACGGCGGTTATAGAGCCACAGGATGACGCCGAGCAGGACGTGCACGAGGAAGCCGCCGAAGAGTACCCACTCGATCGGACGGATCAGAGGATACGTCGCCATGAAGTCGGAGTAGGCATTGTACGTTCCTCCGCCGTCCGATGCAAAGAGGAAGAGGTTGATGGTGAGATGCACGACCAGGAAACTGCAGAGGAAGATGCCGGTCAACGCCATCAACAGCTTTCGTCCGACAGAGGAATTGAGGAAGGCGAAGAAGTTCTTCATGACAAATCCATGTATACGTTGAAGGAACCCGGCGCCGCGGATGACGCCCGGAAGATCTGAAGATCTCTGAATCTGAGGAGAGTCGGCATGCGCTGATGGAGGCGGCTGAATGCAGAGAGCCGGAGCCGCGCGCCGCCGAAGTTCAGCGCTATGGTATCAAACAAACTCCGGAAAGTCAACCGGGCGGTCAGTTCTGCGGGGAGGCAACGCTCTCGCCGATGAAGCGGCGGATAGAGATCATGCTGCCGATCAGGCCGAGCACCATGCCGACGGCAACCACCGCGCCGTAGAGGGAAACATGCACACGGACGAAATCGGACAGTTCGAGCGACACCCACCGGCCAAGAGATTCAAAGGTGAGAAACAGTATCCCGGCCGCAAGAAGTCCGCCGAGGAAGCCCTGCACAAGTCCTTCGAGAAGGAAGGGAGTGCGGATGAAGCCCCGCGTCGCGCCGATCAGCTTCATCGTCTGGATGATCTTGCGTTTCGCATAGATGGCAAGACGGATGGTATTGGCCACAAGGAAGATGGAGGAGATCGTAATGAAGACGCCGATCCCGAGGGCAATCAACAGAAAGACCCGCGCCCGGCGGTCCAGGAGCTCAAGCAGTGACTTCCGATAGATGACGTCTTCCACCCCCTCGATGTCACGAATCGCGTTGAAGATCCGCTCAGCCCCCTCCACGTTCCTGAAATCGGGATGGAGCGAAATCTTCAGCGAAGCGGGAAGAGGGTTGAAATCCAGCACCTTGTAGATATCCTCCCCGAACTCTTCTTTGAAGATCGCCGCGGCCTCCTCCTTCGAGACGAAGCGGACTTCCTTCACCCCCTCGACCATTCCCACCCGGGCCCGAAGGCCGTCGATCTCGTCAGGTCTGAGCTGGTCCTGCAGGAACACTTCCATTTCAACCTTACTGCGGAGCGACTCGACGACCGTGTGGGCATTGAAGAGAAAGATGGAAAAGGAACTGAGGAGGAGAAGTGAAATGGTGATGGTGAAGATGGCGGCCGCCATCGAGAGCTTCGCTCGTTTGAAGCCCGAAAACCCTTCACGGAACAGATAGAACCATTTCATACGGTTAGAAATTCGATTCATCCCTCCAGCGAGCCACTTCCCACGGCTTTCCCGACTGCTGGCGCACGAGCGCGAGGTTGGCGTAGCCATCCACGCGGATGATGTCGCTGGGGTTGAAGGTGACGGTCAGATTGAAATTCCGAAGCACGACAGAGTTCAGGTTGAGGGAGTCAGACGTGACGGCGATGACGTTGTTCCAAACCAGGTCGAGCCGCTGGACGTTCCGGAAGAGGCCGTTCGTGACCCGCATTTCGTCGTCGCGGCCCCACGTCACGTCCACGCCGCGGTCATAGTCGCGGTAGATGAAGGTGAATCCGGGATGGAGAAGCTGTCCGTAGATCGACGTATCCCGGAAGGCGTAGGCGTACCGGATGTTTTCGAACACCCCCTCGATCGTTCTCGGGTCTCCCAGCACGGAGTCGCCGGGTTCCAGATTGACATCCAGCTCGGGCGCGAAGGGATTGCACGCCGCGAGAACAAGGGCCGCTGAGGCCAGGATCCACCGTGCCGGCCGCTTCATGCTTTCTGAATTCCCTTCATGAAGCTACAATTTCGAAAGTTCGGGCGTGAAGTGCAAGGAGGCGGAGAAATATCCGGGCTCGGCCGGTCCGCACTCATCAGCCGTATCTCCGCCGTCCTCCGGGACGGGAGTCGCGGGCAACACGCTGTTGGTCGTATCTCCAGACCCGACGAGTAGCGCAGAAACCAGAGAGCGCCGGGCCAGGCCCGCCGCAGGCGGGCCTGCCCGCCGCAGGCGGGCAGGGTCTCGCTTCGCTCGCCCGGAATGACAGTATGCTTCTGAAG
>CAYXMK010000099.1:0-8771 GCA_964465905.1 uncultured Ignavibacteriaceae bacterium
AGGTCATCGGAGAGACCAAGGGGCATCGCCAGCATTGCTGCGGCCGAGGTGCGCCGCGCCACGTTGCCCAGCCGCCGGGCGATCCGCTCCTGCTGATCGATGAGCGCCGTTGAAGCTCCTTCTTCTTCCCGGACCGAGTGCCGCTCGTCCCGTTCCTCGTAGTGCACCGACATCCTCCCCTGCACACCCTTCCACGGTTGAAGGAAGGACGTAAGACCGCCCGAGAATCTCAGCTCCTGGATCCGCGTATCGAGCTGCGTCTGAGCACCCGGCCGGTACGCTTTGTACCGGTACCCCCTGTCGATCGTCCGGTTCACGACGTTGCCGTGGGCGGCGATCCGGAAATCGTCATCGGGAGCATAGGAGATCGTATCGGCGACCTCCAGCACTTCCTCCAGTCGGCGAAAGATGTTCCGCTCGATCCCGAAGGCCGTCCGGGTCACCGAGTCTGCCGACGCGTAGAATTCCCGCTGCAGCCGTGTGAACGTCGCTCCAACGCTGTTGGACGCTGACGGCCCGAGATCGCTTCGGAGACGGGCCCGTACACTGTCTGATCCCGGCGTGCGGCGGTCGAGAAAGGCGCGGAACGACCTCAGCTGGAACGCAGGTTCGATCCCCTCCCAGCGGAAACCGGCGCCATCCAGTCCCACCTGCCAGGCCGCCCCCTGTTCGCGGATCTGCTCCTGGCTGGCAATGTCGAGTCCTCCGAGCGCGAACCACTGCAGCTTCTCGTCCGGCGCGTGCTGAACGCCTGCCAGCACCCGATGCTCCGACAGACGTCCCAGCTCTGCCGAGCGGTTGTCGGTCATGACATACGACGAAAACTCTCCCCGACCCGACCAGGCACCGCCGAGACGCGAGTCGACGTGCAGCTGTACCGCCGCCTCATCCTGAATGGCGCGCTCGGCACTCCGCACGAGCCGCGATCGAAAATCCTGTATCAGCCGAACATTCACCTCCGACGCCGTTCCTCCCAGCGCCAGTCGCTCCTGCCAGACATAGGTGTTGAGCGCACGGTCAAACGCCAGCCGCGACAACCGAAGACTGTCCCCGCTCAGCCCTTGTGCCACGCCGGCCGACTCCTGTGCCGCGATCGATCCAATCCCCACAGAGCCGAGCAGAAGGAGCGGGATGATTCGACGACCGCCCGCACCTCTTCTGTCTTCCGGCTTCATGACAGCGTCCACACCCTCTCGTGGAACATCCGGAGAAACCTCTTCCACTCCAGCCGGGAGACCACCTCCACGGGGCGTGCACCAGGAAGGGCTGATCGGATCCCTCCAACACTCATTCCGCGCGTGAAGCGGCCTGAGGTTTCAACAACGACGGGCATCTGCTCCGTCAGGGCAAGCCGCGGGTCGAGCGCAACGGCCACAGCGATCGGATCGTGCAGATATCCCCCTTCAAAACCCTCCGTCCTCCTGTGGTACCGCATGTAGAACGAGGTGATCCGTTCAACGAACCGGTTGGACTTCGTGGGGAATCGCCGGACCCGGTCGAGAACCTCTTCCCTCAGGAGCACCACCTGCTCGGTTACGTCCAGCGGAACCACGGTGAGCGGCAGTCCGGCATTGAGAATCAGGTGTGCCGCCTCGGGGTCGACATAGTAGTTGAACTCCGCGACAGGACCCGTGTTCCCCGGGACGCGGAAGGCGCCGCCCATCGAGACGATTCTCTTCACGCGGCGAAGGGTGTGCGGCGACCTGCGGTATGCGCGGGCAATGTTGGTCAGAGGGCCGAGGGCGACGATCACGAGCCGATCCGCGCAGCGCCGGCAGGTCTCGAGGATAACCTTCACTGCGTCGTGCGTCGAGACTCTTGTCCGCTGGATCGTTCCGCGCGAAGTGTTCCCCAGGCCGTCCTTCCCGTGCACTTCGGGGGCTGTCGTAAGGGGCCTCCGGAGCGGCCGCGCCGCCCCCTGGGCGACGACGGGAGGAACGGCAGGCGCCGCGATCTCGAGCACCCGCATCACGTTTCGTGTACAGAGGTGCACCGGCACATTGCCCGCAACGGTCGTGATGGCCTGGACGGATGCTTCGGGTGAACGGAGCGCCAGCAGAAGCGCCAGGGCGTCATCCACGCCTGCATCCGTGTCGATCAGCATCGGAATGGGAGCCATGCGCCGCTCTCTCAGTCCAGGATGTCCCGAACGCCGCGCCTCGGAACAAACCCAAACGCGGTATTCGCTTTCCGAAAGGAAATCAGGGACGCGGAGCCCGTAAGGGACTTCCGCACGTCGGTTGTCTCGGGAAAGAATCGGGCCGCCAGCTCTCGGCTGTCCTTGCCGGTCCAGTTGTCGGCAGCTGAGATGAAGAAGACGTCATGATCCGGTCCCTGGTCGCGCATCAGCAGCTTCCCGATCGCATCGGCCACATCTTCGACATGGACGAACGCCCACAGGTTCTTCCACCACTTCTCCCAGTCGCGCACAAGCTCGCGGTAGAGCTTCCGTTCCCGTTCTTCCGGCACCCAGATCCACGGCGCTCGGAGACAGCATGTTCTCAGTCCCGACTTGCGCGTGTACCCCGCACAGAGAAGTTCCGCCGTGAGCTTGCTCAGGCCGTACGGATCCTGAGGGGAGGTCGGATGGTCTTCATCGATCGGGAGATAGAGGGGCGACACGCGCCGGCGAGAGAAAGCGAATCCGAGCGTGGACTCACTCGACATCAGGATGAACGTCCGCACACCTGCCGCCGTGCATGCTTCCAGGACGTTGAGGGTCCCGACGGCATTTACCGCAAACACCACATCGGCCGGATGGTCGAGGGGATGCGGGATTCCCGCAAGGTGCACGACGGCATCGAAGCCCCTCACCGCTTCGTTCACGGGTTCTGCGTGCAGAACGTCGACGCGATGATACGGGACGTCCTTTCTCTGCGGGGCCTGCACGTCGAGCACGTGCACATCATGGGATCCCGCGAGGGCATCGACCACCCACCGTCCGACCAATCCGCTTCCGCCCGTCACGAGCACCTTCATGACTGAAACACCGCCTTCTGTCCGCGGAGAGGAATCGTGACGCGTCGGATGCCCTTCTCTGCCAGCGCCGCTGCAAGTTTCTCCGCGCGCTCGAGTTCGCCGTGCACGAGGAAGACCTCGCGCAACTGCCCCGGGTCAACGGCCGAGGCATACGCAACAAGCTCATCATGTCCTGCATGGGCGGAGAACGAGTTCAGCACGGCGACTTCGGCTTTCAGCGGAAAGGGATCACCAAAGATCCGGACTTCCGGCTGCCGCTCCACGAGCCGCCGGCCGAGGGTATGTTCCGCCATGTACCCCACGACGAGCACCGTATTCTTCGGGTTACCGATGTTGTTGGCCAGGTGGTGCAGAATCCGTCCTCCTTCGCACATGCCCGAAGCCGCAATGATCACGCATGGTTCGGCACGATCGTTCAGGGCTTTCGATTCGTCAACCGAACGGACGTACGTCAGCCGTTGGAAGCCGAACGGATCCTCGTTCTGGTGAATGTACGCAAGCATTTCGCGGTCAAAGCACTCGGGATGCATCCGGAAAACGTCGGTGGCGTTCACTGCCAGGGGACTGTCCACGAATACGGGTATGGATGGAAGGGCCTGTTCATCGAAGAGCTGGAAGAGGGTATAGACGAGTTCCTGCGTGCGTCCGACGGAAAATGCCGGGACGATGACTTTCCCGCCTCGTTCCACCGTGCGGCGGACAACCTCCCCGAGAGAGCTTTTCATCCCGGCCGCCGGGTCGTGCACCTTGCCTCCATACGTGCTTTCAGAAATCAGGATATCCACGTCTCCCATCGGCTGGGGGTCGCGCAGGATAGGCATGTTCTTGCGCCCCAGATCGCCGGTGAATCCCAGCCGCAGCGTCTTGCCGTTCTGCTCGATATCCAGACGTACGACCGCCGATCCGAGGATATGGCCGGCATCCAGGAACCGGGCCACCACGCCGTTCGCCACGGTCAGGGGCTGCCGGTACCCCACACCGACCATCTGATCGATCGTTTCCTCAACGTCCGCCGACGTGTAGAGGGGCTCGACCTGCGGCTCACCCCGTGCACGGTTTCTCTTATTCACATACTCGACGTCCCGCTCCTGCAGGTAGGCGCTGTCGTAGAGCATCACGTTGCACAGATCGCGGGTCGCACCTGTGGCATATATGGGTCCGCGAAAGCCGTGCCGCACGAGGTTCGGGAGATTCCCGGCATGGTCGATGTGGGCATGCGAGAGGATGACGGCATCGATGGAAGCGGGATCGAACGGGAAGGTGCGGTTGCGCTCAAAGGATTCAGCCCTGCGGCCCTGGAAGAGACCGCAATCCAGCAGCACAGCGCTGCCGTTCACGCGCACCAGATGCATGGAGCCGGTGACAGACCGGGCAGCGCCGAAGAACTGGAGTTCCATGCTCTGGTGTCGGGAAGTGAAAGACGAACGGCCTGCACTGACGAAAAAGTAGAAAGAAGAGAAGAGAGATGCAACGAAGCGGGAATTCGCGACAGGACACCCTCGGACCCACAAACGGAACGAGGGACGGGCGCCGCGCACCCGCCCCTCCTCAATCGCGGTTCCGCCGGTCAGCGGAGCAACAGCATCTTCTTCACCATCCGATCGCCGCCGGAGACGAACACGTACAGATAGGGACCCGACGGCAGGTCACCCGCCTCGAAGGGAACCTCGTACGTACCGGCTTCCAGTTGCCCGTCGACCAGAGTCGCCACCTCGCGCCCGAGCAGATCGTAGACCCGCAGCGTCGTCTGCGAAGCCGCGGCAACCGTGAAGCGGATGCGCGTCGTGGCGTTGAACGGATTCGGGAAGTTCTGGCTGAGGGCAAACGCATCAGGCACCTGGGGCTGTTGCTCTACCGCCACCACGCTCGTCGTGCGGAAACTCCGGCTTGGCGCCCAGAGACCGGTGCCGATGGCGTTCGTCGCATTGACACGCCAATAGTAGATCTTGTACGTCAGCAGATTGCTGACAGAGAACGTGGTGTCCGCAAGCCCCGCCGTGTCGATCACCATCGCGCTGAAATCCGAAGCCGTCGAAAGCTGGTATCGGTACGATACAGCTCCCGCGGCGGTCCTCCAACGGAAGTCCAGCGAAAGCGGAGTGTTCACCTGGAAGGCTGCCGGCTCCGCGAGCGCAGGCGTTGCCGGGAATCCCGTACTGAAATCCCAAGGCCCGGAAAAAGAACCGGTTCCCGCGGGATTGGAGGCGGCTACGCGCCAGTGATACGTTGCCTGACCCTCAAGCCCCTCCACGGCCACTGCCGTGTCCGCCACCCCCGAACGATCCACCAGAAGGCCGGAGGAAAAAATAGTATCCGGTGCAATCTGGAGACGGTACGACGAGGCATTGGGCAGACCCACCCAGCGAACGTCGACGACGGGGGGTTGATCGATCGCGTGGTTGGCGGGGAGACTGAGGACGGGAACGTCGGGAGGCACGACCTCGACGACACCCGTCGGACCGCTCTCATTGAAGTTCCTGTCGAGGGCCGTCGCCACGAAGTACCGGGAACCCGACACGGCCGCTGTCGGAGGAGTGTAGCTGGCGGCGCCAACCACGGAAAGGATGCGAGCAGGATTGTCGAGGTCTCCGGGAATGATCGTGCTTCCGTCGAGTTCATAGATCACGTAGCGCGATGCCGAATCCCCGTCCGCCGAAAGAAGCGGCGTCTGCCACTGAAGGGCCGCAGGACCGGTGCCGGCCAGACGCTCGAAGCGGAACTGGCGAGGCGGGAACGGCACAAGCGTATCCTTCCATGCCATGACAGGAGGAAGGGCTTTGTAACGGTAGAAGTTCTGACGGAGGGAATCGCGGAAACCAAGCGTATTGTCGATAAAAAGGTAGCCGCGGAAGAAGACGCCCCCCTGCGTTTTCGGATTGCTCCGATCGATCCTGACTTGATTAGGAAGCTCGGAAGTCGAAAAACTTCCGCTCAGGATATGCCCGGGATAGAAATGCCTTCCATCCGCCGCAACGGAGTCGGCCCACCAGGCGGAGAGGAGGGCATAATCCTGCCCCCCGCCGATCTTCCAATAGAGCTGAGGGGTGAGATAGTCGATACTGGACTGATTCAGCCAGGCCATTGCATCACAATAGATCGTGGAATAGGCGTCGAGACCGCTGATCCCTAGGGGCACATTGTTCTTCCAGATGCCGAAAGGACTCATACCGAACTTGACGTGCGGTTTCAACGCCTGGATGCTGTCGCGGATCATCCTGAGCAGCAAATTGACGTTATCCCTCCGCCAGTCACCCAGGTTGCTGAACCCGCGCGGATAGGTCGCGAACGTCTGCGCATCCTGATTGGTGAAGCCGTACTCCGGATACGGGTAGAAGTAGTCGTCCATGTGAACCCCATCCACATCGTACCGTCGGATCACATCGGCGATCACGCCGGCGACGTGGTCCCGAACCTGCGGCAGGCCCGGATCGAGGAACTTGAGCGTAGTGACCGAAATCACCCAATCGGGGTGCTGATTGGTCACGTGCTGCGGCGACAGGCCATACCCCCAGCTGGAAATGTAGGCCCGATAGGGATTGAACCAGGCATGGAGTTCCATCCCCCGTGCGTGTGCCTCTTCAACAGCAAACGCCAGTGGATCGTAGTACGGCTCCGGCGGTCTCCCCTGCACGCCCGTCAGCCAGTACGACCAGGGTTCGAAGGACGACTCGTAGAGGGCATCACAGCCCGGACGGACCTGGAAGATCACGGCATTGAAGCCGGCCCCCTGCAGAACGTCCAGCATCGTGCGCAGCTGCTGTTGCTGTTGAGCCACCGTGAGGAATGCGCTCGTCGGCCAGTCGAGATTTGCGACGCTCGCCACCCACGCAGCGCGGAATTCGCGCTTGGGAGCATCTGCAAGCGTCCGTTCCGCGACGGCAGAAACCAGGAGGACAGTCAGGACCAAACCACAACACCTACGGATATTCAGCATCATTCCCTTCCCTTTCGATGCCTGGACGAATCTCTATTCGATTGAACAACCGATCCACAGATGCAGCTCTCTCACTTGATCAACGCCATCCTCCCGCTCATTCTCTGCCCGCCGGCGGTCAACACGTACACGTACGTGCCGGACGGGAGCGACGATGCATCGAACGTCGCGGTATACGTCCCCAGAGGCAGGATTTCATCCACCAGCACCGCGACTTCCCTTCCGAGGATATCGTACACGCGGAGCGAGACATGCCCGGCGTCGGCAAGACCGAACTGTATCCGAGTGGACCCGTTGAACGGGTTTGGATAGTTCGGACTGAGGGTCAGACTGCTCGGCACCTCTTCGAGGTCTTCCACCGGCGACACGCTGACAGTCCTGAACCTCCCTTCGGATGACCATTCGCTGGAGCCGCAGGCGTTGTTCGCCATAACTCTCCAGCCGTAGATGCGGTACCCTTCGAGGGTGACGGGACTGACATACGTCGTATCAGCGACGGTCTGGTAGATGACATCCGCCGACGTCGTCACATCCGTCACACGGAGCGTATACGTGGTTGCCCCGTTGCTCCTCCAGACGAAGGTGGGGGTGCGGGAGACGTTGGAAACGCCGTTGGGAGAAACAATTGTCGGCGGCAGGAGCCAGCCGGTGCGGAACGAACGGAAAGCTGCCGGCGACCCCGCTCCGCCTTCGTTTCCGGCCACGACATCCCAGTAGTAGAAGGTCTGCGCCTGAAGAGCGGGGACGGAGGTGGATGTGTCGGCCGTTGTCTTGTCCAGCAGGACGGTTCCCGTCGAGAACGAACTGTCTGACGCGAGACGGACCCGGTACGCGACGGCTCCGGCGGCACGATACCAGCGAAGGAGGGTACCCTTCGCGTAGTTCAGTTCCTGATCGGCTGGCGAAGCCAGCGTCAGCGGCTCCAGCGGTTTTGTGATCGCCTCGGGACCGATGGCGGAACTCTCATTGTTGTTCTTATCGAGCGCTGAAACAGCGTAGTAGAACTGCACGCCCGTTGTGTCGAGGCGCACCCTCGGCACCGCCGTCGTCTGCCCCGTCAGCATCAGTGCCGATCGCGGATCGGCGAGTTCCGCTGGGGAGAGGGAGGGGGACGTGAGTCGATACACAAGATAGCGAGCCGCGGTATCCCCGTCCGCCGCGGCAGAGGGCTTATCCCACTTCAGTTCGTAGCGCCCCGTGGACGCATTGAGCTGGCTTGTCAGATTCTGGGGGGCGTTGGGGGGTGCGGTCTCTTTCCATTCCATGGTCGGAACGATCCCGGCATACAAGAAGACGTCCGACTTCAGCACGTCTTTGATTCCGCCGTCGTTGTCCCGGATGCTCTTCGCACGGAACTGGACCGATCCCTGGACTTTCGGATTCGCCCGGTTGGCCTGGATTTGATTTGCAATCTCCGTCACCGGCCAACCGTCCTGTTTGATCCGGTACGTGGCATTCCCCGTGTACAGATGGCGGCCGTTGGCGAAGGTGGAATCCGCCCACCAGCGCTGGAGAGTGCCGTAATCCTGCCCCCCGCCGAACGGCCAGTAGAGCTGGGGCGTCAGATAGTCGACCGACCGCTCCTGCAGCCAGGCGATGGCGTCACAGTAGATCGCATCGTAGGCGCTCATCCCGAAGATGCCGCTGGGAACGCCGTTCTTCCAGATGCCGAAGGGACTCATCCCCACTTTCATCCATGGCTTCAGCGCTTGCACACTGTCGTACACCTGGCGGATCAGGAGATTGACATTCTCCCGCCGCCAGAACGCTTTGAGAGAATCGGGATACCCGCGCGAGTAGAGGCGGAAAGAGCTCGAATCCTGCACCGTGAAATTGTGCTCCGGGTACGGATAGAAAT